>CAUJIW010000117.1 GCA_963205175.1 Pseudomonadota bacterium | reverse complement strand
CTTGCCTTCGATGTGACCTGGAACGATGAAAGCCGACGTTTCCTCCTGGCTGGCCCTGTGGCTGCCCCGGCTGGCGATCGACCGCTGGCGGCGTCTCGCCCGCCAGTGTCCGCCGCCGCGCCCCGAGCCGCCTGAGTTCGCGCTGGTGGACAGCGGCCCGCACGGGCAGCTGGTGAGCGCCGTCAACGCCGGGGCCCGCCGCGCCGGCGTGCAGCCGGGCCAGCCGCTGGCCCAGGCGCGCGCGCTGTGCCCGACGCTGGCGACGCAGAGCCGCGACTCCGAGGCCGACCAGGCCGCACTGGTCGCCCTGGCCCGCTGGTGCGATCGCTATACCCCGCTGGTCGCCCTCGACGGGGCGGATGGGCTGCTGCTCGACCTCACCGGCTGTCTTGGCCTGTGGGCGGGTCCTGACGCCCTGCTCGACGACATCGAGGTCCGCCTGCGCGCCATGGGCTGGCGCCCCCGCCTGGGTCTGGCGGCGACCGTCGGCGGCGCCTGGGCGCTGGCCCGCTTCGCCCCGCCCGACCAGCGCCGGGTCACGTCGGCCGGCCTTGCCGGTTTCGCGGCCCTGCCCGTCGCCGCGCTGCGTTTGTCGGCGGACAGCATCGGCGTGCTGGAGCGCTTCGGCCTGCGCACCATCGGCGCCCTCGCCGGCCTGCCGCGCAGCACTCTGGCCCGACGCTTCCCGGCCCGCACGGCGGCGGACGCCGTGCTGCTGCGCCTCGACCAGCTGCTGGGCGTGCGCGCCGAACCCGCCGCGCCCTATCGCCCGCCACCGCGGCATGCCGTGCGGCAGGCTTTCGCCGAACCGCTGCTCAACCGCGCGCAGGTGGCGGCCTGGCTGCCCCGGCTGGTCGAGGCGCTGGTGCAGGAGATGGCCGCCGCCGGTGTCGGTGCCCGCCGGCTGGCGCTGCAGGCGATGCAGGTCGACGGCCAGGTGTCGGCGCTGCGCATCGGCCTGGCCCAGCCCTCGCGCGAGGTGCCGCACATCCTGCGGCTGTTCGCGCCGCGACTGGAGAGGCTGACCACCGCCTTCGGCATCGACGCGCTGGTGCTTGCCGCCATCGAGGTGGCGCCGCTCGCCGCCCGGCAGGTCGGTCTGACCGGCCCGGACGGCAGCACCGAGCTTGCCCGCCTGCAGGACTGCCTCGCCAACCGGCTGGGAGCACAGGCCGTCTATCGTCTGGCCGGCGTCGCCAGCCATGTACCGGAGCGCGCCGAGCGACGGGCCCGCACCGCCGGGCCGCCAACGCACGTCGATGCGCCACGCCCGATCCTGCTGCTGCCGCGCCCGGAGCCGGTGGAGGTGCTGGCGGAAGTGCCGGATGGCCCGCCGGCGCGCATCGTCTGGCGGCGCGGCACGCACCGCATCGTCCGCAGCACCGGGCCGGAACGCATCGCCCCGGAATGGTGGCGCGACGCCGCCGCCACCGCGCGCAGCCGCGACTATTACAGCGCCGAGGACAGCGAGGGCCGGCGCCTGTGGCTGTTCCGCGAAGGCCTGTACGAAGGTGCCGCCGGCGAGCCCGACGGCGCGCCGCGCTGGTACCTGCATGGCCTGATGGCCTGATGGCGGACGGACCGAGCCCATGAGCGCGCCCGCCTATGCCGAACTGCAGGTGACCAGCCATTTCACCTTTCTCGAAGGGGCCAGCAGCCCGGACGAGCTGATGACGACCGCCGTGCGCCAGGGCCTGGCGGCACTCGCCATCACCGACCGCAACAGCCTGGCCGGCGTGGTGCGGGCCCATGTGGCGGCGCGCAAGCACGGCCTGCCCCTGGTGATCGGCTGCCGGCTCGATCTGGAGGACGCGCCATCGCTGCTCGCCTACCCCACCGACCGCGCCGCCTATGGCCGGCTGTCGCAGCTGCTTTCGCGCGGCAAGCGCCGGGCCGCCAAGGGCGCCTGCCATCTCCGGCTCGCCGATGTCACCGAGGCCGCCCCCGGGCAGATCTTCGTGCTGCTGCCCCCCGTGCGCCACGACCGGGCCAGCCGGCAGGCCTTTCGCGACAGCATCGCCGGCGTGCGCGCGGCACTGGGCGGGCAGCCGCTGTATCTCGCGCTGCACCGGCTGTTTCGCGGCGACGACCTCGCCTGGCTCGGCTGGCTGGCCGACTGCGCCGCCCGCCACGGCCTGCCGCTGGTGGCGACCAACGACGTGCTCTACCACCTGCCGGAGCGGCGACCGCTGGCCGACGTGATGACCTGCATCCGCGACAGGACCACCATCCACGACGCCGGCCTGGCGCTCGGCCTCAATGCCGAACGTCATCTCAAGACACCGGCGGAAATGGCCCGCCTGTTCGCCGATTATCCGCACGCCCTGGCGGCGACGCTGGACATCGTGGCCGCCTGCCGGTTCGATCTGGCGCAACTGGCCTACGAATATCCCGATGAGCCGGTGCCGCCCGGCAAGACGGCGCAGCAGCATCTGGAGGAGCTCGCCTGGGCGGGGGCCGCGGCGAAATTCCCCGCCGGTGTTCCCGAGAGCGTCCGTCAGACCATCGACAAGGAACTCAGGCTGATCGCGGCGCGCGACTACGCGCCGTTCTTCCTCACCGTCCACGACATCGTGGCCTTTGCCCGCAGCCGCGACATCCTCTGCCAGGGGCGCGGCTCCTCGGCCAATTCGGTGGTCTGCTTCTGTCTGGGCATCACGGCGGTCAACCCCACCGAAGTGGCGCTGCTGTTCGAGCGTTTCGTCAACGAGGAACGGCGCGAACCGCCCGACATCGACGTCGACTTCGAGCATGAACGGCGCGAGGAAGTGATCCAGTACATCTACGAGCGCTATGGCCGCGCCCGCGCCGGCCTGGCGGCGACGGTGATCCATTACCGCCCGCGCTCGGCGATCCGCGACGTCGGCAAGGCGATGGGCTTAAGCGAGGACGTCGTCACCGCCCTGGCCGGCACCATCTGGGGCTCGTGGGCCGGCGACGGCATCGCCGACCAGCGCATCCGCGCGCTGGGCCTCGACCCCCGGGAGCCTCTGCTCGCCCGCACGGTCGCGCTGGCGAACGAATTGCTCGGCTGTCCGCGCCATCTCTCCCAGCATGTCGGCGGCTTCGTGCTGACGCGCGGCCCGCTGGAGGCGACCGTACCGATCGGCAACGCCGCGATGGCCGGGCGCACCTTCATCGAGTGGGACAAGGACGACATCGAGGCGCTGGGCATCCTCAAGGTGGACGTGCTGGCGCTGGGCATGCTCACCTGCCTGCGCAAGGGCCTGCAGCTGCTGGCGCAGCACCACGGGCGGGACGTGCGGCTGGCCACCATCCCGCGCGAGGACCCGGCGACCTACGACATGCTGTGCCGGGGCGATTCCATCGGCGTGTTCCAGGTGGAAAGCCGGGCCCAGATGAACATGCTGCCGCGCCTGAAACCGCGCTGCTACTACGATCTGGTGATCCAGGTGGCGATCGTGCGTCCCGGCCCGATCCAGGGCGACATGGTGCACCCCTATCTGCGCCGCCGCGACGGCCTGGAGGAAATCGATCTGCCAGGCCCGGCACCGGCGCATGGCCCCGCCAGCGAACTGCGCGACGTGCTGGGCCGCACGCTGGGCGTGCCGCTGTTTCAGGAGCAGGCGATGAAGGTGGCGATGGTCGCCGCCGAATTTTCCGCCGCCGAGGCCAATGGCCTGCGCTACGCCATGGCCACCTTCCGCCACAAGGGGACCATCGGCGACTTCGAGCGCCGGTTCATCGATCGCATGATCGCGCGCGGCTACGCGCCGAACTTCGCCCGCCGCTGTTTCGACCAGATCAAGGGCTTCGGCGACTATGGCTTTCCCGAAAGCCACGCGGCGAGCTTCGCCATCCTGGTCTATGCCTCCGCCTGGCTGAAATGCCATTACCCGGACGTGTTCTGCGCCGCCCTGCTCAACGCCCAGCCGATGGGCTTCTACGCCCCGGCACAGATTGTCCGCGACGCCCGCGACCACGGCGTGCCGGTGCTGCCGCCGGACATCAACCACGCCGACTGGGACTGCACGCTGGTCGCCCGGCCCGGCCACCGCCACCACGCCGTGCGGCTGGGCCTGCGGCTGATCACCGGACTCGGCCGCGAGGCCGCCGAGCGACTGATGGTCGCGCGGGCCAGCCGCCCCTTTGCCAGTCTCGACGACCTGCAGCGGCGCGCCCGGTTGCCGGTCGGCCTCGTCGAGACGCTGGCCACCGCCGATGCCTGCGGCTCACTGGGGCTGGACCGGCGTCAGGCGCTGTGGGCGGCGCGCGCGCTCGCCCGCGCCAGACCGCTGCCGTTGTTCGAACAGGCTGGCGAGGCGATCGCCGAGCCCTCGGTCGTCCTGCCCGCGCTGTCGGCGGGCGAACAGGTGGTGGAGGATTACCGCAGCCTGCGCCTGTCGCTCAAAGGCCACCCGCTGGCCTTCCTGCGCGAGGCCTATCGCCACGACGGGGTTTCCAGCTGCGCCCGGGCCCAGCAGGCCCGCGACGGCAGCCGGCTGAACGTCGCCGGTCTGGTGCTGGTGCGCCAGCGGCCGGGCACTGCCAGCGGTGTCGTGTTCATGACCATCGAGGACGAGACCGGCATCTGCAATGTCGTGGTCTGGCCGAAGGTGATGGAGAAATACCGCGCCATCGTCATGGGCAGCCGGCTGGTACGGGTGCGCGGGCGTATCCAGCGGCTGGACGCCACCCCCGGCGGGGCGCAACCGGCCGTGCCGGTCGTGCATCTGGTCGCCGCGTCTCTCACCGCGCATGACGTCGACCTGCTGCGTCTTGGCGAAAGCCCACTGGCCGCATCACCCACACAGACCGCGCCCCTCAACCGGAGCCACCCGCGCGACGTGCGCATCATCCCGCGTTCGCGCGACTTCCATTAACGTCACGGACGGCCGCTGCCGTCCACCCGCCGGAAACGCCGGAAACCAGGCGACAGCAACGACACACACGCCAGGTTCACGGCGCGGCGGCAGGCGGGATCGCCGCCTGTAGCATCTAAAATTATCGTGGAATATCAATCGGTCAGAATGGTGGGCGCGGCAAGGATTGAACTTGCGACCCCTGCGGTGTGAACACAGTGCTCTACCACTGAGCTACGCGCCCCAACCACCTGACGGAGGGCGGATGTAGCGGCTTGACGACCGCTTGTCCAGCCCGTTCGACACAATCGGCACAAAAGACAAATGCCGGTGCCGGAATGGAAAACGCCGGGCCTCGGGGGCTGCCCGGACCCGGCGTCAATCCCGTGGACTCGTCTTAGTTGACGGCGTCCTTCAGCGCCTTGCCGGCGCGGAATTTCGGCGTGCTGCTCGCCTTGATCTTGATTTCCTCGCCGGTGCGCGGGTTGCGACCGGTGGAGGCCTTCCGCTTGGCGACAGCAAAAGTCCCGAAGCCAACCAGACGGACTTCGTCGCCCTTCTTCAGCGCCTCGGTGACGGCATCGAACACCGCGTCAACCGCGCTGCCCGCTTGCGTCTTGGTCAGACCGGCCGCGTCGGCAACTGCGCTGATCAATTCCTGCTTGTTCATGGATTGGGACCCCCAGGATAGAGATGATAAGTCGGCCTCGTCGAGGCCGGCGGACATCTAAGAGGCAGTTTCCTGTCGTGTCAAAAGGAAAACCGCCCGAAAGGGCGGTTTTCTGCGCTTTATCGACTGGTGGATGAGCCGTTTTCACTCAGTGAGCGACCGACCCCTCGATCTCGACCTTGTTGTCCGGTCTTGGCGTGGCCGCCAGCGCGTCCGCCTCGGTCCATTCGATCGGCTTGAGTGGCTGGGCCAGCGCCAGATCGAGCATCTGATCAACCACCTTCACCGGAATGATCTTGAGACCCCGCTTCACATTGTCGGGAATTTCCGCCAGATCCTTCTCGTTGTCGGCGGGAATGAGCACCGTCTTGATGCCACCACGCAGCGCCGCCAGCAGCTTCTCCTTCAGGCCGCCGATCGGCAGCACGCGACCGCGCAGCGTCACCTCGCCGGTCATCGCCACGTCCTTGCGCACCGGCACCCCGGTCAGCACCGAAACGATCGAGGTGACCATGGCGATACCCGCCGACGGACCGTCCTTAGGCGTGGCGCCTTCCGGCACGTGGACATGGATGTCCGTCTTCTCGAACAGCGGCGGCTTGATGCCAAACACCGTCGAGCGCGACTTGACGTAGGAATAGGCCGCCTGGATCGACTCCTGCATCACGTCACCGAGCTTGCCGGTGGTCTTGATGGCGCCCTTGCCCGGGAGGGTGATCGCCTCGATGGTCAGCAGTTCGCCGCCCACCTCGGTCCACGCCAGCCCCGTGGTGGCGCCGATCTGGTCCTCCAGCTCTGACTCGCCGAAGCGGTACTTCCGCACACCGGCGAAATCGGCGAGATTGCGCGAGGTGATGGCGACCGACTTCTTCTTGCCCTCAAGGATCAGCTTCAGCGACTTGCGGGCCAGCTTCGCCAGCTCGCGCTCCAGGCTGCGCACGCCGGCCTCGCGGGTGTAGTAGCGCACGAGATCACGCAGCGCGCCGTCGGACACCGACCATTCGCCAGGCTTCAGGCCGTGATTCTCGACCTGCTTCGACAGCAGATGCTGCTTGGCGATCTCGACCTTCTCGTCCTCGGTGTAGCCGGAAAGCTGGATGATCTCCATGCGGTCCAGCAGCGGCTGCGGCATCCGCAGGGAGTTGGCGGTAGTCACGAACATCACGTCGGACAGGTCGTAGTCGACCTCCAGATAATGGTCGTTGAACTTGGCGTTCTGTTCCGGGTCCAGCACTTCCAGCAGCGCCGAGGCCGGGTCGCCCCGGAAGTCCTGGCCCATCTTGTCGATTTCATCGAGCAGGAACAGCGGGTTGGACGAGCCGCATTTCTTCAGCGACTGCACGATCTTGCCCGGCATCGAGCCGATGTAGGTGCGCCGGTGGCCCCGAATCTCGGCCTCGTCACGCACGCCGCCCAGGCTGAAGCGCAGGAACTCGCGCCCGGTCGCCTTGGCGATCGAGCGGCCGAGCGAGGTCTTGCCGACACCCGGCGGGCCGACCAGACACAGGATCGGACCCTTCATCTTGTTGGTGCGCGACTGCACCGCCAGATACTCGACGATCCGTTCCTTGATCTTCTCCAGACCGTAGTGATCGGTATCGAGAATCTTCTCGGCCTGACGGATGTCCTTCTTGACCTTGGATTTCTTGCCCCACGGCAGACCCAGCAGCCAGTCGAGGTAGTTGCGCACGACCGTCGCTTCCGCCGACATCGGGCTCATCGACTTCAGCTTCTTCAACTCGGCCATCGCCTTGTCGCGGGCCTCCTTGGAGAGCTTGGTCTTCTTGATCCGTTCCTCAAGCTCAGACGCCTCGTCCTTGCCCTCGTCGGCCTCGCCCAGCTCGCGCTGGATCGCCTTGAGCTGCTCGTTGAGATAATACTCGCGCTGCGTCTTCTCCATCTGCCGCTTGACGCGGGAACGGATCTTCTTCTCCACCTGAAGGACGCCGATCTCGCCTTCCATGAAACCGAACACCATCTCCAGCCGCTTGGCGACATCGGTGGTGGCGAGCAGCTGCTGCTTGTCGGCGATCTTGAGGCCGAGGTGCGAGGCCACGGTATCGGCGAGCTTGGAGGCCTCGGTGATCTGGTTGAGACCAACCAGCACTTCCGGCGCGATCTTCTTGTTCAGCCGGACATACTGCTCGAACTGGCTGACCACCGTGCGCATCAGGCCGCGCGCTTCCTCGCTCTCGGCATTCTGTTCATCCAGCTGCCTGACGGTCGCCTCAAGATAGTCCGCCTTGTCGGTGAACTGATCGATCTCGGCGCGCTCCTTGCCTTCGACCAGCACCTTGACAGTGCCGTCGGGCAGTTTCAGCAGCTGCAGCACGTTGGCCAGCGTGCCGACCTCGTAGAGGTCGTCACGCGCGGGATCATCATCGGCCGGATTCTTCTGTGACAACAGGAAGATGCGCTTATCACCACGCATCACTTCCTCAAGCGCCTTCACCGATTTTTCGCGCCCGACGAACAGGGGCACGATCATCTGCGGAAACACCACGATGTCGCGGAGGGGGAGAACCGGGAACAACTGTTGCATGGTAAGCCTCATACGCTGGGCAGTGCGACTGCGCGCGGACGCGGAACCGGCACTGGCTTTAACCACGATATGGGGGCTCTGGCGCCGCCATCAAGGAGCGGCCGCTGGAGCCACGCCACGCCGACCGACACATCCGACATCCGGGGCGCCCGTCTCAGGACGGAAACGCGCGCCGCCGGCAGCGATCAGGCCATGGACCCCACATCCTCGCGGGTCTGCGAGAAGATGCGGATGGGATCCTTGCGACCTTCCACCACGTCCTTGTTGATGACCACCTCGTCCACCCCGTCCATGCCGGGAAGATCGAACATGGTGTCGAGCAGGATGCCTTCCATGATCGAGCGCAGGCCACGGGCGCCGGTCTTGCGCTCGATCGCCTTGCGGGTGATCGCCTGCAGGGCATCGTGGCTGAAGGTCAGCTTGACGCCTTCCATGTCGAACAGCCGCTGATACTGCTTGGCGAGCGCGTTCTTGGGCTCGGTGAGGATCTTGATCAGTGCCGCCTCGTCCAGATCCTCCAGCGTCGCGATCACCGGCAGACGGCCGATGAACTCGGGGATCAGACCGAACTTCAGCAGGTCCTCCGGCTCGCAGTTCTTGAGGATGGCACCAGGCCGGCGTTCGTCCGGCGCCGCCACATGGGCGCCGAAACCGATCGACTTGCCCTGCAGACGGTCGGCGATGATCCGGTCCAGGCCGGCGAACGCGCCACTGCAGATGAACAGGATGTTACTGGTGTCGACCTGAAGGAACTCCTGCTGCGGATGCTTGCGGCCGCCCTGGGGCGGCACCGAGGCCGTCGTGCCTTCCATGATCTTCAGCAGTGCCTGCTGCACGCCCTCGCCCGACACGTCGCGGGTAATCGACGGATTATCGGACTTGCGACTGATCTTGTCGATCTCGTCGATGTAGACGATGCCGCGCTGTGCACGCTCGACGTTGTAGTCGGCGGCCTGAAGCAGCTTCAGGATGATGTTCTCGACGTCCTCGCCGACATAGCCGGCCTCGGTCAGCGTCGTCGCGTCGGCCATGGTGAACGGCACGTCGAGGATGCGCGCCAGTGTCTGGGCGAGCAGCGTCTTGCCGCAGCCGGTCGGGCCGACCAGCAGGATGTTCGACTTGGCCAGCTCGACGTCGGCATTCTTCTGGCCATGGTTCAGGCGCTTGTAATGGTTGTGCACCGCCACCGAAAGGACGCGCTTGGCATGGTCCTGGCCGATGACATAGTCGTCCAGCACCTTGCAGATCTCGCGCGGGGTCGGCACGCCGTCCCGGCTCTTCACCAGGGTCGACTTGGTCTCCTCGCGGATGATGTCGTTACACAGCTCGACGCATTCATCACAAATGAAGACGGTCGGGCCAGCGATCAGCTTGCGGACCTCGTGTTGGCTCTTACCGCAGAAGGAGCAGTAGAGCGTGTTCTTCGAGTCGCTCCCGCTGAGCTTGGTCATGCTCGTCCTTTCATCGTTCGGCCAGGAAGCCGATACGCCATCCTAAACCGACCCCTCAGGGCTTCACAATCCCGAAATGGTACGGCAGCCGTGCCATTCGGACGCACTGATCTTAAGCGCAGGAGCCTCAAGAGAGGCTTAACAACGCCGGAAGAGCGCGCGAATGCGGGCGATTGAGCCCGCATGCCCTTACTTCTTGTCGTCATCCTCGGCGGTTTCCGGCCGCTTTTCATAGACTTGGTCGAGCAGACCCCAGGCGCGGGCCTCCTCGGCGGTCATGAAATTGTCGCGCTCGACCGCCCGCTCGACCTCCTCGATGGTCCGGCCGGTGTTCTTGGCCATGATCTCATTGAGTCGGGCTCGGATGCGCAGGATTTCCTTGGCCTGAATCTCGATATCGGTAGCCTGGCCCTGGGCGCCGCCGGAGGGCTGGTGCACCATGATCCGCGCGTTGGTGGTGGCGTAGCGCATGCCGGGCTCACCGGCCGAGAGCAGGAAAGCGCCCATCGAGGCGGCCTGACCGATGCAGACCGTGGCCACCTTGGGCCGGATGTACTGCATGGTGTCATAGATCGCGAGGCCCGCCGTCACCACGCCGCCCGGCGAGTTGATGTACATGAAGATGTCCTTCTTGGGGTTTTCCGCCTCCAGGAAGAGCAACTGGGCAACGATAAGGCTCGCCATATGGTCCTCGACACCACCGGTGACGAAGACGATCCGCTCCCGAAGCAGCCGTGAGTAGATATCGAACGCGCGCTCGCCGCGGTTCGACTGCTCGATAACCACAGGCACGAGGTTGTTGGTGAAATGGGCGATCGGATCGAACATGCGCATGCCTCTAGCAGCTTAACAGGATTGAGGCGGACCGAAGCCCGCCTCACTAACATCGTTATCACTCGGCCTTTTTGCTAGCCCCTTTCGGCGCTGCTTTCTTTTTGGGCTTGGCCTCGGCGGCCGGCGCCTCGTCTCCGGCTTCCGGAGCGGCGTCCGCCGGCGCGGCCTCCGCCTCACCCTCGGCAGCCGCCTTCTTCTTGGGCGCGGCCTTCTTCTTCGGTGCCGCCTTCGGCGCCGCATCGGCGGCCGCAGAGTCCTCGTCGGCCTCCAGCGCCTTGGTCAGTTCCTCGCGGCTGACTTCCTTCTCGGTGACCGCGGCCTTGCCGAGGATGAAGTCGACGACCTTCTCTTCATAGAGCGGCGCGCGCAGCTGCGCGGCGGCGGCCGGGTTCTCCTGGAAGTACTTGACCACCTGCTGCTGCTGGCCCGGATAGCGGTTGGCTTCCTGGGTCACCAGCCGGGTCATCTCCGCCTGGGTGATCTGGATGTTGTTGGCCTGGCCGATCTCGGAGAGCAGCAGGCCCAGGCGGACGCGGCGCACCGCGATCGCCTGATAGTCGGCCTTTTCCGCTTCCAGCTTTGCCTTCTCGGCCTCGTCCTCGCCGACCTCGCGCTCAAGCTGGCTCCAGATCTGCTGGAACTCCGCCTCGACCATCGTTTCCGGCACCCCGAAGTCGTGGGCGGCGGCCAGCGCGTCGAGCAGCTTGCGCTTCAGCAGCGTGCGGCTCAACTGGGCATTCTCGCGCTCGACCTGACCCTTGAGCAGTTCCTTGAGCTGATCCAGGCCCTCAAGGCCGAAATTCTGGGCCATCTCGTCGTTGATCTCGACCGGCTTGGCGGTCTTCACTTCCTTCACGGTCACATCAAAGACGGCCGGCTTCCCCTTGAGATAGCTGACCTGATAGGTCTCGGGGAAGGTCACGTTGACGGTCCGGTCTTCACCCGCCTTGGCACCAACCAGCTGCTCCTCGAAGCCCGGGATGAACATGCCCGAGCCCAGTTCGAGCTGGATGCCCTCGCCCTTGCCACCCTCGAACGCCTCGCCGTCGACCTTGCCGACGAAATCGATGATGACCGCGTCGCCATTGGCGGCAACATGGCCCTCGGGGGCCGCCTCAAAGCTCTTCTGCTGCCCGGCCAGCCGGTTGACGGCTTCCATCACTTCCTCGTCGGAGACCGGGATCACCCACTTCTCCAGCGACAAGCCCTCGAAATCGGCGGCCGGCACCTGCGGCAGCACTTCCAGGCTCATGGTGAACTCAAGATCAGCGTCCGGCTCGTACTTGGTGACCTCGATCTTCGGCTGCATCGCCGGGCGCAGCTGATTGTCCGCCAGCACTTTCTGCGAGCTCTCCTGGATCGCCTCTTCCAGCACCTGGCCGGTCAGCGCCGGGCCATGCATCTTGCGCACCAGCGTCGGTGGCACCTTGCCCGGCCGGAAGCCCGGCATACGGATGTTCTTGGAGACGGCCTCGATCTGGCTGTCGAGCTTCTTGGACAGGTCGGCGGCGGACACAACCACGGTGTAGGCGCGCTTCAGACCGTCGTTCAGCGTTTCGTTGATTTGCATGGCGTTCTCTCAATCGTCCTTGGCATCGGTGACAACCGACAGCCGTGGTCTGGTGCGGGCGGAGGGACTCGAACCCCCACGTCTTGCGACACTGGAACCTAAATCCAGCGCGTCTACCAGTTCCGCCACGCCCGCCGGGCTACGAAATCGAAGCGGCGTCTATAGCACAGGGGAAGG
Organism: Pseudomonadota bacterium; assembly: GCA_963205175.1. Lineage (GTDB taxonomy): Bacteria > Pseudomonadota > Alphaproteobacteria > Sphingomonadales > Sphingomonadaceae > CAUJIW01. Next base: position 13,098 of record CAUJIW010000117.1, on the reverse strand, counting down.
ACGACGCAACCGCCTGTGACAGGGCTGTAATCCCCGCTCCAACGGAAAAGGGCGGCCCCATCGAGCCGCCCTCTCTCCATCCGGTCAGCGCCTGACGACTCAGGCGGCGCGGCGGCGGCGCATCAGGCCGAGACCGGCCAGACCGGCGCCGAGCAGACCGATGGTCGCAGGCTCCGGCACGTCCGTGGCGGGATCCGTGTTGTAGGTCACCGAAAGGCGCATCTGGGCCCGGTCGGCATCATAGCCATAGCCGTCGTAGGTGTAGGTCCAGGCGCAGCAGGTGGCGCCCTCAAGATGCAGGTTGAGCCAGTCCTCGCCAGCCGCGACTGCGTTGGCGACGATCGCCGTCAGATCATAGCTGTTGCTGCCCATCGCGGCGGTATCGATGACGGTGCCGTAGTCGGCGGTCGGCGCGGTGAACTGATAACCCAGGGCGCCGTCGCCGGCGTAGCTGGTGATGGTCAGCGCGGTCGAATCATTGCCATCGAGCAGGACAAACGACAGGGTCGCCGAGTTGATGGTGGCGCCGGCCAGGTCGGTGATGTCAATCTGAGCGATGGTCTTGGCCGAGCTGCCCTCGATGGTCAGCAGGTGCCCGAAAGCGCCGTCGTACATGCCGACAAAGCCAGTGCCGGAGAAGGTGTCACCAGTGCCCGAGGAGGTATAGTCGCTGAAAGTGCCGATGTCCTCCAGCGTATAGTTCATCACCGCGGCGGAGGCCGGAGCGATCATCGTGGCACCGAGGGCCAGAGCGCAAAGCAACGTCTTCATCACATACTCCACTGCAAAACTGCTACTGTCACGAAACATGCAGCAGCAACATCCATGCCAACGGCTGGAATCCGAGGCATTCGGCGCCTCGGGCAATCTCTCCAGTCCCGCGGTGTAAATTATCCCGACAGTCATTGCGCCCCGGAAACACCCCGTTGCCCCACGCCGGCCCTCTCCCCCCGCGGCGCGTCAGGCAGAGCCGCCTGTACCGCCGGCAGCGCCTCCGGCAGATCCTCGGCGATCAGCCCCGGGCCACAGCGCAAACCAGCCTCGCCATGCAACCAGACCGCCGCGCCGACCAGATCGAGCAGATCAGCAGCGCGTGCACCGGGTTCAGCCAGCAGGCCGACGATCAGGCCAGCCAGCACGTCACCGGATCCCGCCGTGGCCAGTTCGGGGGTGGCGTGAACATTGACCAGCGCGCGTCCATCCGGAGCGGCGATCACCGTATCGGGCCCTTTAAGCAGCACCACGGCGCCGGAACGGGCCGCGGCCGCCCGCGCGCGCGCGATCTTGTCGGGCTCGCCGGAGAGGTCCGGGAACAGTCGGTGGAACTCGCCCTCGTGCGGCGTCAGCACCACCGGCCCCCGGATGGCGGCGAACAGATCATCCGGGGTGTCGGCGAACGATGTCAGGGCATCGGCGTCGAGCACCAGCGGCTTGGCCTGCGCCAGCAGCGCCAGCACCGCCTCGCGCGTGCGCGCGCCGACCCCGAAACCGGGGCCGATCAGCAGGGCGGTGGCGCGTGGCTCGGCCAGATAAGCGGCGAGATCGGCCGGCGTGTCCGCCACCCGCACCATCACCGCCGTCAGCTGGGCGGCGTTGACGATCAGCGCGTCGGCCGGGCTCAGCACCGTCACCAGTCCGGCGCCCACCCGTAGCGCCGCCCGCGCCGCCAGTCGCGCCGCGCCGGTGGCCGCCGGGCCACCCGAGGCGATCAGCGCATGGCCACGACTGAACTTGTGCGCCCCGGCGCCGGGTCGGGAGATGCGTGGCGGCGGCACCAGCTCCAGCCGGATATCGAGCGCCGTCAGATCGTCCGCCGTCGCCTCCAGGCCGATGCCGGCGCGCACGATCTCGCCGCAACGCGCCCGCCCGGGGTGCAGCACATGGCAGCACTTGAGTTCACCGAACGTCACCGTCAGATCGGCCGTCAGCAGATCGGAGACCACGCGCCCGCTGTCGGCGTCGACACCACTGGGCAGGTCGATGGCGACAATGGCCGCCGCCCTGCCCGGCGCGCAGCCGGCGGCGATGGCCGCCACCCGGTCATGGTCAAGGGGGCGGGTGAAACCGATACCGAACAGGGCATCGACCACCACGGTGGCGGAATCGATGGCCGCCAGCGCCGCGTCCAGCGGCAGCACCGGATCATGCCAGCGCGCCCGCATCGTCGCCGCGTCCCCCGCTCCCGCCGGTTGCGGGTTCCAGGCACCGACGATCACCGACCAGCCCGCGGCGTGCAGGTGCCGGGCACACACAAAGCCGTCACCGCCATTGTTGCCGGGGCCGCACAGCACCACCGCCCGCCCCGCGCCCGGCCAGCGACGGACGATTTCGACCGCGACAGCGCCGCCAGCGGCTTCCATCGCTTCCAGGCTCGACATGCCGGCGGCGAACCGGTGCTGTTCCAGCGCCCGCATCTGCGCGCTCGTCAAAATCGGTTGCAATGCCCTGCTCCCTGTCTCGTCCGCCGGACAGACCAGCTTACCCGGCCCTCCCCCGTCGGAACAAGACTGGTGCATCAGGTGATCAGCGACTAGCCTGCGCCCGACGACGACACTGCGAATGAGGTGGCAGCATGGCTTTGGCGACGGCTTGCGCGCGCAAGGTAGCAAGAACGGGCTTGGTGCTGGCTGGCGCCGTCGCTCTTCTTGCCGGCTGTGCGCCCTCCCCATTCTTCGCCTCACCATCGACAGCCACCGCGCCGGGGGCGGTACCACGTGACGCCAATGGCGAGCCGATCCTGAAGGGCGAAGCCAAATCCGACAGGCAATAGCCGCCGGGGCTGCCACCACACGCCCTCAGAAATGCGCCGCGATCACGCTGAAGTGAACCCGCACATCCCGCATGTCCGACGCCGAGCGGTTGGACAGCGGCGCCGCCAGCACCAGACGGCCGGAGAACGTCTCGTTGAGCGCGAAGGCTATGCCGGCGCCGACACCGGTCAGCCGATCGGTGGCATCCTGCGCCCGCACACCGGGCCAGGCCACGCCATGATCGACAAAAACGAAACCCTGCAACGGCCGACGACCTTCCGGCGTCGGCGGCATCAGGTCGGCGCGCAGTTCCGCCGACGTCAGGTAGCCGCGCTCGCCGGCGCGCATCCCCTCGGCAAAGCCGCGCACCGAGAAGGTGCCGCCCACCTGGTATTGCTCGAACGATGGCAGCACGTTCTTGTCGGTCCACTGACCCTCGGCGCGCAGCACCAGCGACAGCCCCCTAGCCAGCGGCGCCTGCGCCGACACCTCGCCATTGATCTTGCTGAAGGTGTCGTTGTCGACGTTGATGGTGTCGAACACCCCATGCGTCACCATCACCCGGCTCAGCAGCGTGCCCCAGGGCAGATAACTGCGGGTCTGCACGCCGCCAGCGAAAGACCAGCCGCGATTGCGGGCAACGGTGACGCCGCCGAAATCGGTATCACTGCGCCGCCGGGCGACCGAGGCCAGCGCGACGATCTTGTGCTCGACCGAGCGATAGAGTGGCTGCTCCAGGCTCGCGGTCACATTGAGCGATGACCCGCCAACGTCGAGGGTGGCGAACTGCCCCTTCTCGATGTCGATGCTGCCGCCATCGACCGCCAGAATCAGCCGCGTGTCATGGGCATGGAGCGGCACGCTGTAGCTGCCGGCGCCCGACAGGCTGCCACCGCTGGCGATCACCGACAGCACCAGCGGGTCCGACGCGCCGAACAGCGCGCGACTGCCGAGCGTGGCCGCGACCCGCTCACGGCCGGTTTCGTAGCGGCCGGCATTGTCACCGGCGATCGACCAGAAGATCCGACGCGGCTCCTTGATGGCGACCAGCACATCCACCTCGCCGGTCGCGGCGCCGGGGCGCAAGGTGGCGCTGGCCTGGGCATCGTTGGCGTCATTGAAACGCACCAGTTGCTGCTGCAACAGATTGTAATCGAACAGGCTGCCGGCCGGCAGTCCGAGCCGGGAGGTCAGGTAACCCTGCCGGATGTAGCGCGCGCCCTCGACCTTGAACGCGCCGACCCTGCCCTCGACCAGCTTGATCGTCACCACCCCGCCCTGCACGTCCTGCGGCGGCAAGATGGCGCGACAGGTAATGCAGCCTTTCGCCGCATAGAGATCATTAATCGCCTTCAGCGCCTCGAACAGGCCGGAGATGGTGGTGCGCTTGCCCTCGAACGGCGCCACGGCGGCACGAACGGCGGCATTGTCCAGCACCTCGCTGGGGTTGACCTCGAAGCGGCTGACCTCGATCGCCACGTCCCCGGCGGCCGATGCCGCCGGCCGGGGCTGCTCGTCCCGGATGACCGGTTCACGATCACGCGGCTGCTGGGCCTCGCGTTCCTTGAGCGCCTTTTCCAGCGTTTCCTGCTGCTGGCGCTGGATCAGGCCGGCGTCCGGCACCTGCTGGGCCAAAGCCTGAGCCGGCAGGCCAAGCGCGGCCACGCTGGCCAGGAGAACAAGTCGACAGGATGCGATCATGCGTTGGTCCAACAAGATAGGAAATGAAGACATCAGTTCAGCACGCGGATCTGGCTCGGATCGGTGATGCCATCGCCCAGATTGACCGGCGCGTCGTCCTGCGGCTGGCTGTCGTCACGCTCCAGAACAATGCTGGGCAGTGGCGGCGCCAGCGGCGGCACGTTCGGCATCGCCAGCGGGCCCGCCTCCGGTGATGTGCCGTCGGCGGGGGTCTGCACCGCTTGCAGCAGACGCGGCACCAGCAGGGTCATGCTGTTGTCGCTGCTGAACTCGTTGACCACCGTGCCCGGCCGGTAGTTGAGCACGAAGGCATCCGTCAGCACGGTGCCGCTGGCCGGCAGGTCGAGGAACAGCGGATCGCGCCCGCTGCGCAACTGCACCTCGAAGTCGGTTTCGATCTCCGGCGGACCGTTGTCGACCAGCAGACTGCGACTACCGTTGAACAACTCCAGCCGGTCGCCGATCTCCGCCGAGGCCAGCGTGACCCGCGGCGTGGTCAGGCGCACCCGTGCATCGATCACGCGCAGGCTGGTGAAGGTGATATCACCATCGTTGCGCGCCTGCATGTCCAGCGAGTCAGCGAGACCGCCGTTGCCGCCGGCGATGTCGAAATCGAGCGGGCCGCCACCGCCCTGGACGTCGTCCAGCCGGATGGTGGCGCCGCGCAGCACCGCCGAGCGCGCGAGATCAAGCCGCGCCACATCAAGTACACCGTCGGCATCGGTGGTGACCACCAGATCGCGCGCTACGACGTGCGTGATGACGACATCGCCCGCCGCCTCGACGGCGACATCGACGCCCGCCATGGTGTCGGCGGTGAGGCCGCCCGAGACCACCTCGACGTCGAGCGTGCCATTGCCGGCCAGCAGATCACCCGCCACCAGCGCGCCGCCCAGTTGTTTCAGCCAGATGCCGTTGGGCGCGCTGGCATTGAGCGTACCGGTCGCGGTAATCACGATCGGCGTGCCGTCGGCTCCGATGGCATCGGCCGCCGCCAGCGTCATCGCGCCGGCCCGCAGCGAGGCACTGTCCAGCGGACCGTTGCCGCTGATGCGCCCGGTGGTGGCAGTCAGGCTGAGCGCGTCGGTGCCGCTGTCCAGCACCACCGCGGTGCCGAGGCGAACGTTGGCGGCGGTGACCGTGATCCCCGAGGCCTGCGCCCGCGTGCCGGCGCCGAAGTCGGCATCACCCCCGGCGATCAGCGTCGTCGCGCCCTGGGCGGTGGCGGCCATATTGGCGCCGAGCGCGATGTCGCCCGGCGTCTCGACCGCCAGATCGCCCAGCGTCGCCACTATCACGCTGTCGGTCCCGATGCTCACCGCGCCACCGGTCAAGGTCACGCTCGGACCGCTGAGATTGGCCCGTGCGCCGACGGTCAGGGCATTGATACCGCTGTCGAGCGACAGGGCGCCCGTGCCGGCGCCAAGCGTCGCGTCATCCCCCAGGGTGATCCCTGTCGCCGCCAGCGCGAGATCGCGGTTGGCCGTCAGGGTGGCGGTGTCGCCCAGCGCCAGCGCCCCGGTGACGGTCAGCGCCTGGTCGCGCCCGGCGGTGAACGTCGCCCGGTCACCGGCGGTCAGGCTGCCGACGGTCAGGCCGAGATCGCCACTGCTCGCGGTGAGCGTCGCGTCATCACCCAGCGTCACCACGTCGGCGCCCAGCGCCAGCGTCGCGCCCGCCAGTGTCACGCCATTGCCAGCGGTCAGCGCGTTGGCCACCGACAGGGTCAGACCGTCGCTTGCGTTCAGGGTCGCGTCATCCCCCAGGGTGATCCCCGTCGCCAACAGCGCGAGGTCGCGATCAGCCGTCAGGGCGGCGTTGTTCCCCAGCGCCAGCGCCCCGGTGACGGTCAACGCCTGGTCGCGCCCGGCGGTGACCGTCGCCCGGTCACCGGCGGTCAGGCTGACGGCTGTCAGGCCGAGATCACCGCTGCCAGCGGTGAGCGTCGCGTCATCACCCAGCGTCACCGCGCCGGCGCCCAGCGCCAGTGTCGTGCCGGACAGTGCCACGCCGTGCCCGAAGGTCATCGTGTCGGTCGTCGACAGGGTCAGCCCGTCGCTGGCACCGAACGTGGTGCCGTCAGCCAGCGCCAGCGTGGCGCTCTCCAGCAGCAGATCGTCGCCCGCGTCAGCCGTCGCGTTCTCGCCGAACGACGCATCCAGCGCGATCGCCAGGCGCAGGTCACCGTCAGTGAACAGGCCCGAGCCAGCACCGGCCGAGAAGCGCGCCGCCGTCACGCTGAGGTCGCCGTCGGCCGTCACCGTCCAGCCGTCGCCGACCACCACCAGACCGGTGGGGGAATCGAACACCAGCGCACCGCCGGCAGTGACGGTGCCCAGCACCGACAGGCCGGAACGGCCGGCGGTGAACACGATGTCCCCGGCGGCCGACGTGTCGCCGACCAGCAACGGCTGAGTCAGGCTGCCGGCGTACAGGCTGCCGGTCAGGCTGGTGGCGCTGAACAGACCATCGGTGTCCACCCCCACCTGCAGCGGATCGCTGGCCGAACCGATATCACCCAGCACCAGCAGGTTGATGCTGCTGGCACGGATCGTCGTCTCGCCCGCCGGTGTCAGACGAATGAGGTCGCCAGTGGGAATCGCCAGCGTCACGTCGGCGCGCGAGAACAATGTATCGACAGCCAGGTCGCCCAGCGCGGTGATGAAGACGGAATCCTGAGCCCGCGCGGTCAGCCCGCCGGCACCGAGTGACACGCGGACCGGCGTCGCCGCCGTGCCCAGCCCGCCGGTCGCCGCTTCCAGGATGGCGCTGGCCGCCGCGATGTTGGCGGCACTGCCACCGGTGACGGTAATGGTGCCGCCGCCCTTCACCCGCACCTCGCCGGGCGCTGTGATGCTGTCGACCACCAGATCGCCCTCGCCGCCCACATAGGCGTTGCCAGCCGTCGTGCTGATGGTGAGCGTGCCCGACGCCTGACTCGCCACATTGACCTGCTTGCGCGGCGTGATGACCAGCTCGCCGGTCGCCTCGTCAATTCGCAGATCGCCGCGCTCGGCCGCCGCCAGCGCCGCCTTGACCTCATCCGGCAGGCTGAGCGGGTCGGCGTCGGCGGCGATGCGGATCTCTCCAGCATCCGCGCCGATGCCGGTGCCGGCACGCAGCGTGATGTTGCGGCCGCTGACGTTGGGATCCTTCAGCACCGGGTTCGTATCGGTGAGTTCCTTCATCGCACCGGCCGGCGCGCCAAAGGCCAGCTCGGTGTCGCTCCAGGCGACATTCTCGGTCAGCGCCAGATACTCGGCGCCATTGCGATCCAGCGTCACCTGATAGCTGGCGTCATAGCTGTTGCCGAGGCTGCCATAGTCTTCATGCAGCGCATGATAGCTGGCCGTCAGTTCGGGCTGGGCGATACCGCCCACCTCGACAACGAAGTCCGGATCATAGACCGATGGATCGGCCTGCAAGGCACGATAACGCCAGTAGGACTTGTAGTCCTGGGTGAGCTGGGCCTCGATGCGCGCCACCTGTTCGTCCGCCTTCGCCGCCGCGTCCGCGCCTTTCAGGCGCAGCGCATTCCACAGGTCGACCAGTTCCTGCTGCACCGAGGCATCGATGCGCTCGACCGGATTGTTGTCGAGAATGGAACCCGCCGCGGTCAGCACCACGTCACCGCCGGTCGAGACCACCTGATCCACCAGCAGGTCGCCCGATTGCTGCGCCAGTTTGATGTCGCCAGCTGCCCGCGCGGCAAGGCCGATCTCGGTCGCGGCCCCGCTGTCGGCGGCCTGGATGGCCAGCGTGCCATCGCTGCGCTGGCCGTAGATGTCGCCACCGCGCGACTCCAGGGTGATGCGCGCGCCACTGATCTGTGAGGCCGCCGTCACCCCGGCGATGTCGCCCTGGGCGGCAAGCGTCACCGACCCCGTCGTCGAGGTGACGTTGATGACATTGAAGCCGCCGGCGGCGTTGTTGATGTTGATGTCGCCGCTGGCCGTCGCGCTCAGGCTGCCGCCGGCCGCCTGGGCGACGCGAATGGCATCCACCGCCGTGCCATTGTCGATCAGGCCGATCGAACCGGTCGTCGCCGACAGGCTGATGTCCTTGCCGCCGATGGTCGCAACACCGGTCACGGCATTGATCGAACCGCTGGTCGCGGTCACCGTGGTCGTGCCCTCGTTGCGGATGGCACCCAGCAGGTTGATGGTGGCGTTCGATGTGATGCTGACCGCGCCGGTATCGTAACCGATGTAGTTCACCGCGATCGGGTAGTCGGCCGCCAGCGAGCGGTTCTCGATCATCTTCGTGCCGGTGGTGCGGGTGAACTCCTGATAGAAGCGCGAGGTGATGCAGAACCACGGGTCGCACTCGCTCCAGGAACGGCCTTCGGTGTAAACCTGGCTCAACGTGCGATTGGTGGTGATGTCGTCATAATTACCGACACCCGCCGACCCCTCGCCGTCAAAACCAAGCCAGGAGCCGGTCGACAACGAGTCGTTCCTGGCATACTGGCCGATGCGGTATTCATCGAGATTGATACCACCGATGGTCCAGGCCTTCTGGCCGAACCAGCCACGCCGCCAGTAGCGGAAACTCTCCACCGTCGTCGTGTCGGTGCCGTAACTCCAGACATAGCGCAGGCCGCTTTGCGGATTGAACACCTGGCCGGTACGCCCCCCGGTCGGCTGGCCGCCGACGTCGGTGGTGACGCCATTGACCGTCTTGGTGACACCGCCGCGACGATACTCCCAGGTTTCGACGATCGGCACGGTGATCGTCTGGTCCTTCACCACGCTGTTGCCCAGCCCGTCGTCGATGGTCACCTGGCGGGTCTCGGTGGTCTGGCCGACAATGTTGTTGATCCGCACCAGCCCTTCGGTCCCGCTGCCGGCGTCGAGCGAGACGATGTCCAGCGCCAGGCCGGACTGGTTGTTGACGGTGATCCGCCCGTAGCCATCCAGCACTTCAAGCTTGGCGCGCGCGTTGCCGTCGGCGTCCGTCGGGGTGGTGTTGAAGATCTGGCCGTAGAGTTCGATGTAGCCGCCGGCCACCGACGTCGAGCGCACCTCGATGGTGCCGGTCTGGGCGTTGTAGAATACCGGGATGATTTCCTGTCCCGTGGGGTTCCCGGCGGCGTCCAGCCCGGTCGAGGATTCCACCACGCTGCTCGCCGTGGTGCCGACCAGTTCGTAATAGGGGTTGGCGCCCGGTGTCGCGCTGCGCGCTGCCCAGTCCGCATTGGCGGCCGCCAGCGAGGTGGTCACGCCATTGACCACCACCTGCGGGTTGGCGGCGATGCTGATCGACCAGTCCGGCATACCGGAACGGATGGTGCCGTTGACGTTGAGATAACGCGCGGCGATGAACACGCTGCCATTGGCGAAAATGCCGCTGGTGTCGGGGTCGAAGGCATTGGCGCCCGTGACCGTGCTGTCGGCCTTGATCCGCTCATAGGCATCGGCGGCATCCAGCAGCACCGAACGCGAGTCATTGGGCGATCCCATTTCCTGCGGTTCGGTCCGGCACTGCGCGGCGTCGAGATAGCACAGCGCCGGATCGCCGGCGACATGGGTGAAGCCGTCGCGATAGGACTGGATATAATCACCGGCACGCGCCGTGATGTCGACGGTGAGCGCCTGGATGTTGGAGCCGGCATCAATGACGATGTTGCCGGATTCGCTGGTGATCGACACGTTGCCGCGTGCGTTGGAGATCAGACCCGGCACCGCGACCGTGTCGCCGTTGGTATCGGTGTAGTAATAGCCCAGACGAATATCCGGCGACGGACGACCGGACGTCCGCTGATCGACCTCAAGGGTCAGATCCTGGCGTACCGCATCCGGCAGGTTGGTCGGATCCCGTGGATCGTAGGTGCTGGTGATGTTGATCGAGGGCGGATTCACCCCCTCGCTGCCGCGACTGACCACCGTGCCGGTGAACGCTACGCCGCCGGCCAGCGCCCCCACCTGCGCGGCACTGGATACATCGGCACCGTTGATGATGACACGCCCGCCGTCGCTGTCGTCGATGCGCACGCGGGTCAGCGTCAGGAACGCCGGCGTCTCGTTGAGAACGCTGATCGCCGTGTCGCCCGGCGCCATCAGTTGGCCGGTGCCCAGAATGCTCCTGGCCGTGACGCTGACATTACCCGACTGGGCGTCAATCGCCTTCAGGCGCACAAACGGTGCCACCCAGGCCGTATTGCCGGCAATCGTGGAGTAGATGTCATCGCCACCGGCCAGCAGGCGCGGCAACTGGTCTTCCAGATTCTCGTCACCACCCGTGAAGGCCAGTTCTCGCGCGATCAGCGCCGCGTCCACGTTGAGTGTACCGTTGTCCGAGGTCAGCAGATTGCGTTCCATGCGCGCGGCAAAGGCATCATAGCGCGTCACCTCGTCGGCCGCCGCGTCACGGGCGCTGATGTCGGCGGTGCGGGTCGCCGCCAGGGAATCCAGCGTCGCGTCACGACCGGCCAGACCGATCAGCTTGGCCGAGACATCGGCCTCGTCGGGCGTCGCGGCCCCGGCGGCGGTGATGAGCGCCGTCAGACTGGCGTTGAAGGCGGCGTCATAGCCTTCGTCATCGGCGTCTGGCTGGGCCGCGAGCACGGTCTCGGCACGGGCCTTGATCAGTGCATAGCTGTCGGTGACGGCGCCGTCCTTGGTCGTCTCGATCGTCTGCTGGTCTGTCCGCAGCGTTTCGTAGGCCGTCAACTGCTGCTCGGAGAGCTGATAGAGGCTTTCGCTGCTGGAACCGGCGAAGGTCGGGTTGGCCGCGCCCAGATCACGCAGCTTCTGCTGCAGGAACGCGATTTCCGCGTCGTAGGCGGCAATCGCCGCCGCGTCGCCCGAATTACCGGTGTTGAAGTCGGCCTTCAGCCGTTCCAGCCGCGCGATGCGTTGACGCAGATCATCGGCGATCGACACGTTGGGGTCGTTCTGGTCGATGAGACCATTGGCGGCTTCATACTGACCGGTGGCCTGGTTTTTCTCCTCCACCGAAACCACCAGCGAGCCCGCGACTTCCTGGCTGGTGATACGGATGTCACGCACGCTGTCGATGCCGGCGCGCAGCGTGCCATCGAGCAACGCGCTTTCCATGCCGGTAGCCCGCTGGGTGCCGTCGCGGATGTCGAACGACACGTCGCCACCCCCGACGAGATTCGAGAAGAAGCTCGCCACCTCACCGGCGACTTCACGGTAGAAGTCCTTGCCGATGCCGACGCCGCTGACCAGCTCGATGCCGCGATCAGCGACCACGTTGACATTGCGCCGGGCCTTGAGATCGGTACCGGCGCTGTTGACCGAATATTGCACCACGCCGTCGACCGTCGCCTGCGGCACCAGGGCCACCGGCCCCTCGACGATGACCCGGTTGTTGTTGACGATCAGCGCGTCGGCGTCCGGCGAACCGTTCACCGGGAAGGCCGACTTGTTCCAGAAGAAGCTGCGGGCGGTCACCGTCACCGTCTGGGTGGCGGGATCACCAGCGAGCAGCGACAGATCGCGCCCGGCCAGCATCTCGACCCCGCTCTTCACCTGCACCAGATTGTCGGCGCGATAGGTCGCCGCCACGTCGGTATCCGGCGCGCCGGCCGCGCCCCAGACATCGGCGGTCGCCCTGGCCGAGACACCGCCACCCGACGTCGCCGACAGGATGATGTCCTGCGCGGCCGCCAGGTCGGCGTCCTCACCGATGACAACATGCGCCTCGTTGACCCGGGCCTCGACGAACGAGCGGGAATCGGCAACGGCGATGGCGCCACCGGAGACCAGCGACGTATAATCAGCCAGCGCGACACTGTTGATCGCCTGCAGTGTCAGCGAGCCGAGCGGCACACCCGCCAGTTCCTGCACGGTGATGGTGGCATTGTCGCCGACCTCGACCAGCGCCCGCTGATCGACGACGGTGTTGCTCTCCGCCGCCGGCGCGTCGATCACACCGCCGGAACCGGATTCGATGTTACCCTCGGCCGCCGCCGTTTTCACCGTGCTGTTCCGGGCCACGACCTCGGCGTCGGTCGCCAGGAGGGTGGCGTAGTCGCCAAGGGCGACCGTCGTGCGCGCACTGGCGAAATTGTCGGCGTAAGCGCCGCTGCCACCGGCGATCGACGCGTTGATGCTGTCGAGCTGGGCGTTGAAGTTGTTGACCTGGCGCGCCTGGATGAAGGCGTCGCCCACGGTCAGGGTGGTGCGCGGCCCGGCGAGGGTCGAGTCCTCCAGCGTCACGGCGGTGCGGGTCAGCGTCTTGGTCCGGCCGGTGGCGCTGACACCGGAGATGACGCCACCCTGCCCCGACGTGGTGTCGGTGAGATTGGTCTGCTGGCCGGACGCATCCAGCGTCGCCAGCTTGCCGGCGGTGCGGGCAGCGGAGGTCTGCGCCAGCGAGGTGCCGGTGCCGATCACCACTTCCGTCACCGCCTCGCGATCGCTGTAGCCGGTAACGGTGCCGATGGCGTCGCGCACCAGCACGCCGTTCCCGGCGTATGCCGTATTGGCGCCAACCGCCAGCGCGCCGCCGTTATAGGCGTCCACCTTGGCCTTCTGCTGGGTGTCGGATACCGCGCCAAGCATGATGTCGCCGCTGGCGAGGATGTCGGTCTCCTCGGTGGTCTCCGTGGTGACATCGACCGCCGCCACGGAGCGGGCGATGGTGGCGTTGACGCCCGCCAGCAGACCGCCACCGGCAG
>CAUJIW010000116.1 GCA_963205175.1 Pseudomonadota bacterium | reverse complement strand
TGGAGCAGCGCGCAGGTGCAGGACACGTTGTGCTCGACGCTCGGATTCCTGTCCGACGATCAGTACGAGTTCGACTTCGTCAAACTCGACCAGGATCACCAGTTCCAGGAATACCTCGAGTTCAATGACACCCAGCAGATGTACGGGATGCCGGAGCAGGTGGTCATGTTTTCCGGGGGACTGGATTCCCTGGCCGGTGCCATCGATGAGGTTGTGAACCAGAAGCGGCGCGTGCTCTTGGTCACCCACAAGTCGACCTCCAAGCTCAACAAGCGACACCGCGTACTCGAAGAGATGCTGGCCGCGAAAGCAGGCGACAACGTACCGCACCGCATTACCGTTCGCGTCCACAAGACCAAAGAACTGAACCACGAGTACACCCAGCGCAGCCGGTCGTTCCTGTACGTCTCCATCGGCGCGACGATTGCTCGGATGCTCAATCTCAAGAGCGTCCGCTTTTACGAGAACGGCGTCATCAGCCTGAACCTCCCTGTGTGCGCTCAGGTGGTCGGTGGCCGTGCCACAAGGACAACGCACCCGAGAGTGATGAAAGGCTTCCAAGACCTGCTTTCATTGGTGGCAGGCGAGCCTTTCACCGTCGAGAACCCCTACATCTGGAAAACCAAGGCCGACGTCGTCAAGATCATCACCGACGCGGGCTGCCACGACTTGATCAAGCACTCGATGACCTGCACGCACACTTGGGAGATGACGAATCAGCACACCCATTGCGGCGGCTGCTCGCAGTGCATCGACCGGCGCTTCGCCATTCTCGCCGCCAAGGCCGATCAGCACGACCCGGTGGAGCACTACAAGGTCGACGTCTTCACCCAGAGCCGGGACAAAGGCGAGGACAAGATCATGGCCGCCGCCTACCTGGAGCGAGCCAACCAGGTGAAGAACCTGACGGACGTGACACAGTTCGTCAGCAGCTACCCCGACGTCGGTCGCGTACTCAAGTACCTGAACTACAGCAGCGCCGGTCAGGCTGCGCAGCGGGTATTCGATCTCTACAAGCGGCACGCCGACGAGGTGACGGGAGCGCTCGACGAGCTCGGGCGGCGTTACTTCACCCAGATCCGGGAGCGCTCATTGCCCGGCGACTGTCTGCTGCGAACGGTCTACGAGTCCGCTTCGGTGAACTCGGTACCGGCGGTGATTTCGATGGAGAAGCAGCCGGAGAACTTCTTTCGCAAACGCGGTGCGGTCTGGGAGACGCGATTTCAGGGCCGCAACACCATCTGCCTGCTCAACGTCGACAAGGGCGCGGAGTACATCAACCTCCTGCTGGCGTTTCCGGATCGAGAGATGTCGGTCTATGAGATCGCTGTCGGAAATGCCGTCAACACAATTGAACATCCTGCCGGCAGCGGCATCGCTCCGGAGGATATTGAAGATGGCTACCAAGTGACCCAGGGTATCCCCTTGGGGGACGCCGGAGACGTCGCGGACAGGCGTGCGCTGAACGAGTGCAAGCAGCAAGCGAGGGAACTGTTCGAGGAAATGGAAGAAGCGCGTGAACGTGGTGACCACGCCCGCATTGAGGAAATCGAGAAGGAGATGGCGGCCCTGGTCAAGTACATCGAGGGCGGCAAGGGCCTTGGCGGGCGACAGCGCAGGGTCGGAGACAAGCGCAAGAACGTCCGTGACGCCTTCCGCAACGCCGTCGACCGCGCCATCAGGCAGATCGAAAAGTACGACAAGCCCTTGGCAGAACACCTGAAGGCCAGCATCAAGTACGGCAACGAGGTGGTCTACCGGCCCGACATGGCAATCACCTGGGAGGTCCGGCCTATCGTGAACGGGTAGCCCGTTCGGGGTCGGGTCGCCAGCGTGCAGGCGGTTTGCCTGACGAACAAGTCGCCGGAAACCCGCGCCAGCGCTGGGGTGGGTGCGAAGTCCTCCTTCGCAGAAACAGAGAATGGGCGGGGACAGAGAACGGAAAACCGCCCGAAACCGGGCCATCCGGGGCGGCGGCGTCCGTCGCAGCAAGGCCGGAAACCGCGCCAACACTGGCATTCCGGGCAGAAAAAAACCCAACCGATAAGGGTTGGGTTTTTGGTTATTGGTGGAGCCGAGGGGAATCGAACCCCTGACCTCTACAATGCCATTGTAGCGCTCTCCCAACTGAGCTACGGCCCCGAAAACCAGACGCGGCGCTTGGGTTCGCCGCTATGTCGAGGCGGGGCTATTACTAGATGGCCGCCGCCGGTGCAAGCACCTAATCGGTGCTCGCCGAACAATCTTTATTCTTCTTCCATGCCCGGGTCGACGACCTCCGACAGGTCGGCGTCGTCGTCGTCCAGGCTGACGTCGCCGGTGCTGTCGTCGGCGTCTTCCAGATCCGCGTCCAGCAGGTCGTCGGCCTCGATCAGCTCCGCTTCCTCGCCATCCACCCGGGCCTTGGCCTTGGCGGCGTCCTCGAACGGCAGCGGCTGCTTCGACTTCAGGATCGGCTCCGGCACCCAGGCATTCCCGCAGTTGATGCAGGTTACCGGGTCAGCCTTGCCCAGATCATAAAAGCGCGTGTTGCACCGCGGGCAGGTCTGCTTGGAACCCCATTCCGGTTTGACCACGCTTGGCCTCCTCAGAGCGGCTCCGCCGATGAGCGCGGAGCAGGCAAAAGGTTGAACAGCGGCGCAAGACTGGCTTCGCCGCGAAGTGGCGGCGTCCTTGCCACAGCGCCCCACCGCTGTCAAAAGGATTCGCGTTTGGCGACCCCCCGGTCGCCCCTGCTTCCAGGTTCCACAGAAAGTTCGTTCGTGCCGCAGCTGATTGCCTGTTCCGCGTCGTCGCTTTCGGGCCGTGTCCGTGTGCCCGGTGACAAGTCCATCTCGCATCGGGCGCTGATGCTGGGCTGTCTGGCCGTCGGCGAAACCCGGATCGAGGGTCTGCTGGAGGGCGAGGACGTGCTGGCCACCGCGGCCGCCATGCGTGCCTTCGGCGCCCATGTCGAGAAGCTGCCCGACCTTGATGGCGTCACCGGCCGCTGGCGGGTTCAGGGCGTTGGCGTCGGCAGCCTGCTGGAGCCGGTGACGGCGCTGGAGATGGGCAATTCGGGCACCTCGACGCGGCTGATCATGGGGCTGGTCGCCAGCCACCCGATCACCGCCACCTTCACCGGCGACGCCTCGCTCAGCCGGCGGCCGATGCAGCGGGTGATGACGCCGCTGGCCGAGATGGGCGCCCGCTTCACCGCCCGCGACGGCGACAAGCTGCCGATGACCGTTACCGGCCGCTATCCCTGCGTGCCCATCCGCTACACCCTGCCGGTGGCCTCGGCCCAGGTGAAGTCGGCGATCCTGCTGGCGGGCCTCAACACGCCGGGCATCACCACCGTCATCGAGCGGGAACCCACCCGCGACCACAGTGAACGGATGCTGCGCGGCTTCGGCGCCGACATCCGTATCGAGGAGACGCCACAGGGACGCGCCATCTCGGTGGTCGGCGAGGCGACCTTGCGGCCGGCCGACATCGTGGTCCCCGGCGACCCGTCGTCGGCCGCCTTCCCGGTGGTGGCGGCGGCCATCGTCCCGGGGTCAGACGTGGTGGTGGAGAATGTCGGCATCAACCCCACCCGCGCCGGCCTGTTCGCGGTGCTGCGCGAAATGGGCGCCGACCTCGGCTTCGAGAATGAACGCGAGGTGGGGGGCGAGCCGGTGGCCGACATCCGGGTGCGCGGACGCGCGCTGCGCGGCGTCGAGGTGCCGCCGGAGATCGCGCCGACCATGATCGACGAATACCCCATCCTGGCGGTCGCCGCCGCCTTCGCCGCCGGCCGCACCATCATGCGCGGCATCGGCGAGCTGCGGGTGAAGGAGTCCGACCGCATCGCCATGATGGCGGCGGGCCTGGCGGCTTGCGGTGTCGGGGTCATCGAGGAGCCGGAGGGACTGATCGTCGAGGGCACGGGCGGCGAGCCGGTGGCCGGTGGCGCCACCATCGAGACCCGGCTCGACCACCGCATCGCCATGAGCTTCGCCGTGCTCGGGTTGCGGGCACGCGCCGCCGTCACCATTGACGACGCCGCGCCCATCGCCACCAGCTTTCCCGCCTTCCTCAATCTGATGACCGGACTTGGCGCGCCGCTGGCGCTGGCGGAGGTGGCGGCGTGATCATCGCGGTTGACGGCCCGTCGGCCTCCGGCAAGGGCACGCTCGCCAGGCGACTGGCACGCCACTACGGCCTGAAGCATCTCGACACCGGCGCGCTCTACCGCGTCACCGGGCTTGCCGTGCGGCTGGCCGGCGGTGATCCGGCGGACCCGGTGGCGGCGGAAGCGGCCGCCCGCGCGCTCGATCTGTCGCTGCTGGAACACCCCGACCTGCGCACCGAGGACGCCGGCGCCGCGGCCTCGAAGGTCGCCGCCATTCCGGCGGTGCGCGCGGCGCTGCTGCAGTTCCAGCGTGATTTCGCCCACGAGGCGCCCGGCGCGGTGCTGGACGGGCGGGACATCGGCACTGTCGTCTGCCCCGAGGCGGACGCCAAGCTGTTCGTGGTGGCGCGCGCCGACATCCGGGCCCGGCGCCGGTTCGACGAGCTGTCGGCGCGTGGCGACTCGGTGGACTATGCCGCCGTGCTGGCCGACATCGAGGCGCGCGACGCGCGGGATTCGTCGCGCGCGGTGGCGCCGCTGGCGCCGGCTGACGACGCACTCTTGCTCGATACCAGCGAATTGGCTATAGACGCCGCGTTTTCCGAGGCTGTGCGCCTCATCGAAAGCAGGATCGGCTCACGCCACGCGCGGCCCTGACGGCCCGGACGACCCCGTCGCCCGCCGGCCATGTATCGGGACCACGCGCGCGAGCGCCAGCATCAGTAGCGTGACCGGCGGGGGAACAAGGCCCCGGCCGACGCTGCTGTTTTGGCGTTCCGGCCTCTGAGCCCAAGGCCGGCGGGCGCGGATGGTCCGCGTCGGCTGTGGCAAGACCGCCGGAACCAACCGGCAGGCCGGAAAGACCACTGAAAGGACTTACAACCTGATGTCTATCGCAAACCCGACCCGCGACGATTTCGCGGCAATGCTCGAAAGCTCCCTTGGCGCCGCCCAGTCGTTTGACGGCCGCGTCGTGAAGGGCACGGTCACCGCCATCGACAACGACATGGTGATCGTCGATGTCGGCCTCAAGTCCGAGGGCCGCATCCCGCTCAAGGAATTCGCGCCGCATGGCGAAAAGGCCGACATCAATGTCGGCGACCTCATCGACGTCTATGTCGACCGCATCGAGAACGCCATGGGCGAGGCCATGCTGTCGCGCGATCGCGCGCGCCGTGAAGCCGCCTGGGACAAGCTGGAATCGCTGTATGCCGAGGGCACCCGCGTTGACGGCGTGATCTTCGGTCGCGTCAAGGGCGGTTTCACCGTCGATCTCTCCGGCGCCGTGGCCTTCCTGCCCGGCAGCCAGGTCGACATCCGCCCGATCCGCGACGTCACCCCGCTGATGAACATCCCGCAGCCGTTCCAGATCCTGAAGATGGACCGCCGCCGCGGCAACATCGTCGTTTCCCGCCGCGCCGTGCTGGAAGAGACCCGCGCCGAGCAGCGTTCGGGCCTTATCCAGACCCTGGTCGAGGGTCAGGTCATCGAGGGCGTGGTCAAGAACATCACCGACTACGGTGCGTTCATCGATCTCGGCGGCATCGACGGCCTGCTGCACGTCACCGACATGAGCTACCGCCGCGTCGGCCACCCGTCGGAAGTGCTGAACATCGGCGACACCGTGCGCGTCCAGATCATCCGCATCAACCGCGACACCCAGCGCATCTCGCTGGGCATGAAGCAGCTTGAGTCGGATCCGTGGGAAGGCGCGGGCGCCAAGTATCCGATCGGCGCCAAGTTCTCGGGTCGTGTCACCAACATCACCGACTACGGCGCGTTCGTGGAACTGGAGCCGGGCGTCGAGGGCCTGGTGCACGTTTCCGAGATGAGCTGGGTGAAGAAGAACGTCCACCCGGGCAAGATCGTCTCCACCTCGCAGGAAGTGGAAGTGATGATCCTGGAGGTCGACGAGGACAAGCGCCGTATCTCGCTGGGCCTGAAGCAGTGCGCCGACAATCCGTGGGCCGTGTTCGCCGAGAAGTATCCGGTGGGCGCCACCGTCGAGGGCGAGGTCAAGAACACCACCGAGTTCGGCCTGTTCATCGGTCTCGATGGCGAGGTCGACGGCATGGTCCACATGTCCGACGTTGCCTGGGGCAAGTCTGGCGAGGACGCGCTGGCCGGCTTCCGCCGCGGCGAGATGGTCAAGGCGGTGGTGCTCGATGTCGACATCGAGAAGGAACGCATCAGCCTTGGCATCAAGCAGCTTGACCAGGCCGGTCAGGCGGCGTCCGACAAGCGTCGTGGCGATGTCGTCACCTGCGTCGTCACCGACGTGAAGGACAGCGGCATCGACGTCCAGATCGGCGATGGCGGCCCGATCGCCTTCATCAAGCGTTCGGACCTCAGCCGCGACCGCGACGAACAGCGTCCGGACCGCTTCCAGGTTGGCCAGAAGGTCGATGCCCTGGTGGTTGGTGTCGACCGTCAGACCAAGAAGATGCAGCTGTCCATCAAGGCGCTGGAAATCGCCGAGGAGCAGCAGGCGGTGCAGCAGTACGGCTCGTCCGACTCGGGCGCGTCGCTGGGCGACATCCTGGGTGCGGCGCTCAGCAAGGCCAAGGATCCTCGCTGATACGGCGATATCCAATTGGACAGTCGACGATGAAAGAGGCCCCGCCAACCCTGGCGGGGCCTTTTTTTCATGCAAAATCCTGTCCGGTGGTCGCATCCACCCGTGCAGGCCCTCGCCGGTGCTTGACGGACAAGCCCAAGGTTTGGCACCACTTGGGCGTTGTGTGTGTGGACGCGGCCCGGGTTGAACACGGACGCCGGTCGTTAATTGGCATGGGGGAACCGATGATCAAATCGGAGCTTGTTCAAAAGCTTGCCGACAAGAACCCGGAGTTGCACCACAAGACGGTGGAACGGGTCGTCACCACGGTGTTCAACGAGATCGTCGAGGCGCTGGCACGCGGCCAGCGCGTCGAATTGCGCGGGTTCGGTGCCTTCTCCACCCGTGCCCGCGTCGCCCGCACCGGCCGCAACCCCCGCACCGGCGAGGCCGTGCCGGTGAACGCCAAGCATGTCCCCTATTTCAAGTGCGGCAAGGAACTGCGCGAGCGTCTGAACAAGTAAGGCGTCGCGAAATCGTCACGTCTGGCGTGCCGCTACTGGAAAGCGGCCGGCGGGTCCGCTATCACCCTGATATCGCCATCATGTGGATTCCCGATGCGGATCATTCGTTGGACCATCTCGCTCGTTGTCATTGCCGTGCTCGCCTGGTTCGCCGCGCGCAACTGGACGCCGGTCACCGTCAATCTGGTCCCACCGACCCAGATCGTGCTGCCGCTGCCGCTGCTGGTGTTCGCGCTGCTGATTCTGGGCGCCGTGCCGCCGTCGCTGGCCCACGCGTTCGACAAGTGGCGCTGGCAGCGCCGGGTGCGTAAGGCGGAGGCGGCCACCAGTGCCAAGGCGCTGGAGCTGGCTGAACTGCGCGGTGACCGGGAGCGGCAGATGCCGCTCGATGAGGCAGAGGCGGTTCTGCGGGCCCGCGCCCAGGCGGCCGGCGCGGCGTCCGGCGGGGACATGCCGGTCCAGGCGCGATCGATCGCCCTGCCGCCGGGCGCCTGAGGGCTGCCAGTCCGCCCGGAGTGACCGCTGCCATGACCGTCAACCCGATCTATTGCGCCATCGATACCCCTGACGTGGCCGACGCGCTGGCGCTGGCCCGCCGCATCGCGCCTCACGTGGGCGGTCTCAAGCTGGGGCTGGAGTTCTTCTGCGCCGCGGGGCCCGAGGGCGTCCGCCGCGTCGCCGGCGAGACCGGCCTGCCGCTGTTTCTCGACCTCAAGTTCCACGACATCCCCAACACCGTCGCCGGCGCCGTGCGCTCGGTGATGGGGCTGGCGCCGGCGATTCTCACCGTCCACGCCGGTGGCGGCCCGGCCATGCTGAAGGCGGCGGTTGCCGCCGCCCGCGAGGTCTCGCCCGCCACCCGGGTGGTCGGCGTCACGGTGCTCACCAGCCTGGACGCCGCCGATCTCGCCGCCGTCGGGGTGCCGGCAAGCCCGGCCGACCAGGTGGCGCGGCTGGCCGACCTTGCGCGCGAAACCGGGCTCGACGGCATCGTCTGCTCGCCCCACGAGGTGGCCGGCGTCGCCGCCCGCTGGGCCGGCGGCTACTTCGTCGTCCCCGGCATCCGGCCGGCCGGCAGCGCCACCGGCGACCAGAAGCGGGTGATGTCGCCTGCCGAGGCGCTGGCCGCCGGTGCCGGCGCGCTGGTGGTCGGCCGGCCGATCACCGAGGCGGG
>CAUJIW010000115.1 GCA_963205175.1 Pseudomonadota bacterium | reverse complement strand
TGCAGATCGAAGGCATGGCCGAACTCAACCAACCCATGATCGAGGAGGAAAATCAGCCCCTACACATCACCGCCAAAGCCGCCTGACGATGGCCCACGGCCACAGCCGAAATTACACCACCTTGACGGACGCGACCCTGGGAAAGGGTGTGGCATGTCTTCGATTCCTGAGCGAATGATAGCCCCCTGAAACACGATTCTCGCCTGTCCTTGCCTGGTGCCGGGCCATATTGCCCGGCGGTCTCACCAGTTGGAGAGCCTAAAGGGGCAGGGGTAAACAGCTCTTAAACGTCAAAAAATATGTCAGATCAGGCAATTGGGTGGCTCCGCAAACAATCTGCGTGTTCGTGCGTTTTTTGCATTGCAAAATGAAATGATGCGCTGCAATATGATCAGGCCGAACAGGCGATCCTCCCCAAGGATTAAACTCGGGCCGGGCCACAAACCCGGCCCGTTTCTTTTTCGCCTGAGGTCCGTTTTCGGACTGTCGCGCGCCGGGCACGCTCCGCCTTCCTTGCTGTGGGATAATTGCAACAGTGCTGTTGCTAATCCGGGGGGTGGTCGACATTTTCCTTGTGCAACGCAATGTAAATGCGTCAGATTCGTGACGTTGAAACGATCCGTATCTCGTCTGGACGGCGTAGTTGGCCAGACCGTGGAAAGAAAAAACAATCCGCGTATTCGGCTCCCGAGTGGTTCCGAGAGAGAAGAGATCAAATTAACGGCAACGGAGACTTACGAAATGATCAAGAACACCTTTAAGCTGGCGCTGCTGGCGTCTGTTACCGCTGGCGCTTTTGCCGCCGGCGCCGCCCGCGCTGAGGAAGAAGGTCCGCTGAGCCTGACCGCCAATGCGTCGGTGACTTCGGACTACCGCTTCCGTGGTGTGTCGCTGAACCAGGAAAGCGTTGCTTTCCAGGGTGGTATGGACCTGTCCTACACCATCACCGACGCCGTGAGCTTCTTCGCGGGCACCTGGGCGTCGACCGGCGACAAGAACACCTTCGGCGCCAGTGAAGTCGACGTGTATGCCGGCCTGACCGGTTCGGTCAGCAATATCGGCTGGAAGCTCGGCGGCATCGGCTATCTGTATCCGGATGCCAAGGGTCTGGATTATTATGAAATCCAGGGCGAAGTGAATGGCGAGGTCGGTCCGGCGACCGCGGCGCTGGGCATCTTCTACGCGCCGGATCAGTCGAACACCACCGAGGACAACTGGTACGTCTACACCAACGTGTCCTATGCCATTCCGGAGACTCCGGTGACCCTGAAGGCGTCGCTGGGCTATGAGGATGGCGCTTTCGCTTATGGTGACTCCAAGCTCGACTGGAGCATTGGCGCGTCGTTCGCTTACAAGAACTTCACGCTGACCGCGGCTTACGTCGACACCAACAAGTCGAAGGGCGAGACCGGTTACTTCGGCAATAGCCCTGCCGACATCAAGCATGCCGGCGACGCTGCTGTCGTGTTCACGCTGGGCGCTTCCTTCTAAGCCCTGCCTGAAGTAACGATCAGGGGAACGGCCCGGCTTTGCCGGGCCGTTCTTTTTTGTGCGACGCAGCATCAGTGGCATGCCTCGCGCGAGTGTTTGCGGTGTGACTTTGTGGCAACATGCTTGGCGCCGGCAGGGGAATGACTGATCAGGGACGTGGTCGGCGGCGGGCGGCAGCTGGCCGCAGGTGATCCGCGCAGGATGTTGCCATTAGCATATTGCGCGTGCGAGGAGATCTCGATCCGCGGCCCTTGCCATGGGGACGGCGTGAACCTCGGACACTGACAATGGTCTGGCGCACCGTGATGACCGGCAAAGAAAAACCCGGCCGGCGACAGCGCCGACCGGGTCTTGTTTGGCTCCCGGCAGGGCCGGGTTCGTCTTACGACGAGTAGTACATGTCGAACTCGACCGGGTGCGGGGTCAGTTCGTACTTGGTCACTTCCTCCATCTTCAGCTCGATGTAGCTGTCGATGAAGTCGTCGTCGAACACGCCACCCTTGGTGAAGACCTTGCGACCCTTGTCCAGCGCGACCAGCGCCTCGCGCAGGCTGCCGGCCACGGTCGGTACCTTCTTGAGCTCGCGCGGCGGCAGTTCGTAGAGGTTCTTGTCCATGGCATCGCCGGGGTGGATCTTGTTCTCGATGCCGTCGAGACCGGCCATCAGCATGGCGGCGAACGCCAGGTAGGGGTTGGCCAGCGGATCCGGGAAGCGGATCTCGACGCGCTTGGCCTTCGGGCTCGAACCGTAGGGAATACGGCAGGAGGCCGAGCGGTTGCGGCTCGAATAGGCGAGCAGCACCGGGGCTTCGAAGCCCGGGGTCAGGCGCTTGTAGCTGTTGGTGGTCGGGTTGGTGAAGGCGTTGATCGCCTTGGCGTGCTTGATGATGCCGCCGATGTAGAACAGCGCGGTGTCCGACAGGCCGGCATACTTGTCACCGGCGAACAGCGGCTTGCCGCCCTTCCAGATCGACTGGTGGGTGTGCATGCCCGAGCCGTTGTCCAGGCGGATCGGCTTGGGCATGAAGGTCGCGGTCTTGCCGTAGCTGTGGGCAACCATGTGCACAACGTACTTGTAGAGCTGCACGCGGTCGGCGGTGGTGGTCAGGGTGCCGAACATCATGCCCAGCTCGTGCTGCGAGGTGGCGACCTCGTGATGGTGCTTGTCCATCGGCAGGCCCATGGCCAGCAGGGTGGACACCATCTCCGAGCGCAGGTCGTGGCAGCTGTCGACCGGCGCGACCGGGAAGTAGCCGCCCTTGGCGCGCGGACGGTGACCCAGGTTGCCTTCCGGATAGTCACGGTTGGTGTTGCCGGGGTTCTCGATGTCGTCCAGCTTGTAGCTGGCCTCGGCATAGTCGATCTTGAACTTCACGTCGTCGAACACGAAGAACTCGGGCTCCGGGCCGACATAGACGGTGTCACCGATCTTGGTCGACTTGAGGTAGGCCTCGGCGCGCTTGGCGATCGAGCGCGGATCGCGGTTGTAGCCGGCGCCGGTGGCGGGCTCCAGGATGTCGCAGAAGATGACCATCAGCGGCTGGGCGGAGAACGGATCCATGTAGACCGCTTCCAGGTCCGGCTTCAGGATCATGTCGGACTCGTTGATGGCCTTCCAGCCGGCGATCGACGAACCGTCGAACATGAAGCCCTCGGTCAGGTTGTCCTCATCGATGACGCCGGCGCACATGGTCAGGTGCTGCCACTTGCCGCGGGGATCGGTGAAACGCAGATCGACCCATTCGATCTCGTTGTCCTTGATCATTTTCAGGACGTTGCTGACGTCGGCTGCTGCCATGATCTCTATCCTTCAGTTTTGTTGAGTCTCTGGATTTCAGGGGTTTTTTAAGCTGTTCTCTAGATCGCGTCGACGCCGCGTTCGCCGGTGCGAATGCGGATTGCCTCATCGATCGTCGAGATGAAGATCTTGCCGTCGCCAATCCGGCCGGTCTGTGCCGCCTGCTGGATCGCTTCCACCGCCCGTGGCGCCACCGCGTCGTCAACCACGACCTCGATTTTCACCTTTGGCAGGAAGTCGACGACGTACTCGGCGCCGCGATACAACTCGGTGTGGCCCTTCTGCCGGCCGAAGCCCTTGGCTTCGAGCACGGTGATGCCGGACACGCCGATGTCGTGGAGCGCTTCCTTCACTTCATCCAGCTTGAACGGCTTGATGATCGCCTCGATCTTTTTCACGCGTTGTCACCTCCACTCTGCTGGTCGCCGTCACATCAGCAAATGGCGTGCCAATCCGTCAGGTGGCGGAATCCGTGGCCAGCAGTGAGCGTGGGCGCAGTGGTCGCTGACCGGACGGGCGCAGGTGTGCCTATTTCTTGTGCGATTGCCTGATGAATGGGCAGCGCAGTTGTCGGGTCGCCTTGTCGCCGCCTTGAGGGCGCCATATTTGGGAACAATCGTGAAGGTAGGGTTACAGAACGATTGCGCAACGATGGAGCTGTCATGCGTGCGATCATCTTGAGTGCTGGCCAGGGGTCTCGCCTGCTGCCATTGACGGCGGACAAGCCCAAGTGCCTGATTGACTGCTCGGGGCGAACATTGCTCGACTGGCAACTCGATGCGCTGCTGGCCAATGGCATCGATGACATCGTGGTGGTGGTTGGCTTCCAGTCCGACAAGGTCGAGGCCCATCTGGCGGCGCGCGATTTCGGCGGGGCGCGGGTGCGTACCCTGTTCAACCCATTCTATCAGGTGGCCGACAATCTGGGGTCGGTGTGGCTGGCCCGGCCGCTCATGATGGAAGGAGACTTCCTGATTCTCAACGGCGACACGCTGGTGACGCCGGCGCTGGTGGCGGCGGTGCTGGCCCAGGCGGTTGAAGGTATCAACGTTACCATTGATGTTAAGTCTACCTATGACGCCGATGACATGAAGGTGGTGCGCGCCGGTAGCCGCCTGCTCGCCATCGGCAAGACCTTGCCGCTGGAGCAGGTCAACGCCGAGTCCATCGGTTTTCTGGTCTTCAAGGGGGCGGGTGCCAGGCTGTTCGCCGATACCGTCGACACCGTGATGCATACCGCGGAAGGCGTGAAGTCATGGTACCTGCGGGTGATTGGTCGTATCGCCGAGACTAACCCGGTGAACGTCGTTTCCATCGAAGGTCATGGATGGGGTGAGGTGGACTTTCCTGCCGACGTCGAGCGCGCGCGCGCGCTGACGGCGCAGTGGTCCCGCGCCGAGGCGATCCGCCTGAGCGCCTGAGCATTCGCCAGGTGCGCGACCGTCCGGACGGGATACCTCCCGCATTCCGGCGTCCGGCAACGTTGCCAGCCTCGACATTCCGGACCGCACCAAGCAGGATCATGG
Source organism: Pseudomonadota bacterium (assembly GCA_963205175.1). Lineage (GTDB taxonomy): Bacteria > Pseudomonadota > Alphaproteobacteria > Sphingomonadales > Sphingomonadaceae > CAUJIW01. Next base: position 3,083 of record CAUJIW010000115.1, on the reverse strand, counting down.
GGTGTCATGAGCCTGTATCGCCTATCGTTCTTGGGGGAATTGCGTGAAGCGTTGGTTGAAACGTGTCATCCTGGCCGTGTCACTGCTGGCACCGGCCATGCCTGGCGGGGCACTGGCGGAAGCTCTGGTGCCACCGCAGCCTCTGGCGCCGCCGGCGGCGATCGCTCAGCCACGCGATATCGCTTATCCGGGTACCCTGCGCCTTGAGGTGGACGCCACCGACATCGTTCGCCGCATCTTCCGCGTGCGGCAGACGATTCCGGTTGCGGCCGCCGGACCGATGACGCTGCTGTTCCCCAAATGGATTCCGGGCGGGCACACGCCGCGCGGCGATGCCGACAAGATGGCCGGTCTCGTTATCACCGCCAACGGACAGCGCCTGACCTGGACACGGGACGTGACGGAAATGTCCGCCTTTCATGTCTCGGTGCCCGAGGGGGTCGAGGCATTGACGCTCGACTTCCAGTATCTCTCGCCGGTTGAAGGCCGGGTCGGGCGGATCGTCATGACGGATGAGATGCTCAACCTGCAATGGTTGGCGATGGCCTTTTACCCGGCAGGCTATTTCACGCGCGGCATTCCGGTCGCCGCCAGTGTGCGACTACCGGCGGACTGGCACTATGGTACCGCGTTGCGCGGCACGGCGCGTGGTGACGGCTGGGTGGATTTCCGGACAGTGTCGTTCGAGATGCTGATGGACTCGCCCGTCTTCGCCGGTCGGCACTTCAAGAAGCTGGATCTCGATCCCGGTGCCCGGGTGCCCGTGTACCTGAACGTTTTTGCAGACAAGCCAGACGATCTGACTGTCAGCGACGCGCAACTGGCAATTCATCGCAAGATGGTGACGCAAACCTACAAGGTGTTCAGATCGCGCCATTTCGCCCACTATGATTTCCTGCTGGCATTGAGCGACAGGCTGGGTGGCATCGGGCTGGAGCATCACCAGTCGAGCGAAAACGGCATGGCGCCCGATTACTTCACCGGCTGGGCGCAGAGCTTCCCCGACCGCGATCTGCTGCCCCACGAGTTCGTGCACAGCTGGAATGGCAAGTTCCGCCGGCCGGCCGAACTGTGGACTCCCGACTATCACATGCCGATGCGGGACAGCCTGTTGTGGGTCTATGAAGGGCAGACGGAGTTCTGGGGCTGGGTGCTCTCCGCACGTTCCGGCCTGATCGACAGGCAGCAGGTGATCGAGGCCATGGCAACAGTCGCTGCCACCTACGATGCCCGCGTCGGGCGGCAATGGCGGTCGCTGCAGGATACCACCAACGATCCGATTCTCGCCAACCGGCGGCCGTTGCCCTGGCGCAGCTGGCAGCGTCGCGAGGACTATTACTCCGAGGGCATGCTGCTCTGGCTCGATGTCGATCAGCTGATTCGTGAACGAACCGGTGGAAGACGGTCGCTCGACGATTTCGCGGCGGCGTTTTTTGGCGTGCACGACGGGGAACTGGGGCCGATGACCTATGCGGTCGACGATGTGGTGACAACGTTGAGCATGGTAATGCCTTACGACTGGGCGGCCTTTCTTCGCGAACGGCTCGATTCACATGAACGCGCGCCGCTTGGAGGTATCGAGAGAGGGGGGTACCGCCTGGTTTTCAAGGACGCTCCCACCGCCTACTTCAGAGTATGGGAAAGCCGGCGCGGCGTTCTCGATCTGACATTCTCCCTCGGCCTTGTGGCGGACAAGGGCGGGCGGCTGACCGAAGTCAGCTGGGATAGTCCGGCGTTCAGTGCGGGACTGGCGGCCGGCGTGACGCTGGTGGCGGTGAATGACATGGCCTACACGGCTGAACGCCTCAAGGCGGCTGTCACCGCCGCCGCCAAGCCCGGCGCGGCGCCGATACGCCTGCTGACCAAGCGTGACGAGCGGTATCAGACCGTCGAGATCAACTACACCGGGGGTCTGCGCTACCCGCACCTGGAGCGGTTGGCCGGGAAGCCGGCTCTGCTTGATGATCTGCTGGCGCCCCGCAACTAGGCGGCTATCCCGAGGCGGCCTTGTTGCCGGCCGTGGTCAGGCTGTCGGCCACTGCGCGGTGAGCCATTGCGACAAGGTCTCGACCTGAGTCGTGTCGAGGTTGATCGCCGCGCCGAGATCGGGTGTCTTGGGCCAGCCGGAGTCGGTGATGGTCAGGCCACAGGCGGTTCGTGAGCCGCTGTAGCGCGGGATGACGTGAAAGTGGACATGCGGGTCCACCATCATCAGCATCAGATAGTTGAGCTTCTCATAGGCAACCAGGCGCCGCAGGACCGACTCGATGTCGGCGCTGACACGCGCCAGTTCGGCGAAGGCGTCAGTCGGCAGGGCGCTGAAGGCGATGGCATCGGACTTGGCAGCAAGGATCAGCGAACCCAGGGTTGGCTGGGCCGGCCGCAGCAGCACTTGCCAGTGCGCATAATCGGCCACCAGCGTGGCAGGAAAGCCGAAACGGACGATGGTGTCGTTGGCGGCAACGGCCGGCGTTGCGGGTTGTGCGGTGGGTGTGTCAGACATGTTCGCGGAGTCCCTTGACGCTAGGCAGCATCGCTTTTATGAACGCGCGTCTTAGCGTCGTGGCGGCCGTAGCTCAATTGGTTAGAGCACTGGTTTGTGGTACCAGGGGTTGGGGGTTCAAGTCCCCTCGGTCGCCCCAGCTTTTCCAATCACATAGCAAGCATGTTATGCCGAAGGCCTTGGCCCGGCGGGCGTCTAACGCCGTCGCCGAGCCATTCTCCGTAGCCGATTGAGGTTATTGCGCGGTGTAGCCGCCGTCGATCACCAGCTCCGAACCGGTCATGAAGCTGGAGTCGTCGGACGCAAGGAAGACGACGCCGGCGGCGATCTCCGGCGGGTTGCCGACCCGGCCGATCGGGTGCATGGCGGCAAAGGCCTTCAGCGCGTCCTCTTCCTCCATGCCAGTCGCCATCTTGGTGACGTCGATGGCCGAGGCGGTCTTGATCAGGCCGGGATGAATGCTGTTGACACGGATGTTGTAGCCGCGCTGGCCGCAATGCAGGGCGACGCACTTGGAGAGCAGCTTGACCCCGGCCTTGGCGGCGGAATAGGCGGGCAGGGGCGCGGTGCCGACCAGGCC
>CAUJIW010000114.1 GCA_963205175.1 Pseudomonadota bacterium | reverse complement strand
CTTCGACTGGTAGAAGCCGAAGCCCTTGGCCAGTTCCGCCGGGATCAGGTTGCGCAGGCTGACGTCGTTGACCAGCATGATGAGCTTGATGTGGTCGGCGGCGCGCGCCGGCGTGGTGCCCATCGGCACGTCGTCGGTGATTACCGCCAGCTCGCCCTCAAGGTCGATGCCCCAGGACTCGTCGGGGCAGATGATCGGATCGTGCGGCGGGGTGAAGTCGTCCGAGCCGCCCTGATAGACCAGCGGATCGGTCCAGAAGCTCGGCGGCATCTCGGCGCCGCGGGCCTTGCGCACCAGCTCGACATGGTTGACGTAGGCCGAGCCGTCCACCCAGTGGTAGGCGCGCGGCAGCGGGCTGGCGCAGGCGGCCTGGTCGAACGGCTCGCCCAGCGCGGCATCGGCGTTGAGCTGGTGGTAATAGCCCGCCAGCTCCGGCGCGGCGCCGGCCCAGTTGTCCAGCGCCTCCTGCAGCGTGTTGGCGACGTGCGGCACATCGAGGCAGCGGCTGAGATCGCGCGAGACGACCACCAGCACGCCGTCACGGCCGCCGGCTTTGAGTGTTGCGAGTTTCATGGGGCTTTGGGCTTCCAGCTGTTCCTGTAGTCGGTCCACTCCACCTGCGTCGCGGCGTCGGCGACGTCAAGCGGGTCGCGGGTGTCGATCATCACCGCATATTCGTCGGTCGCCGGCTTGGGCTGCTCGAACATCCGCGCCAGCGCCTTGGGGTGCGGGCCGTGGGTGAAGCCGGTGGGGTGGAAGGTCATCATGCCGGGGTGGATGTTGTCGCGGCTGAAGAAGTCGCCGGCGTGGTAGAACAGCACCTCGTCATAATCGTCGTTGTTGTGGAAGAACGGCACCTTCAGCGCGCCGGGATCGGTCTCGAACGGGCGCGGCGCGAAGGTGCAGACGACGAAGCGGTCGGCGAGGAACGTGGTGTGCGCCGAAGGCGGCAGGTGATAGCGGGCGGACAGCAGCGGCCGGATGTCCCTGACGTTGAGCCGCACCACCGACAGGTCGCCATGCCAGCCCACCGCGTCGAGCGGGTTGAACGGGTAGGTGATGGTGGAGACGATGCCGCGCTTCTTCACCAGCACGCGGGTGCGCGCGTTGCCCGACTGCTGGGCGAGGAAGGCCTCGTCCAGCTCAGGGGTGTCGAGGATGGCGGGGTCGAAGATGGCGTGGTTGCCCACCAGGCCCTTCTCCGGCAGCGTGTAGCTGGAATTGGTCGCCTCGATCATCAGCAGCATCATCGGCCGGGCCGGCGCGATGCGCCACATGGTGCCGCGCGGGATCATCACATAATCGCCGGCGTTGAGCGCCAGATGGCCGAAGTCGCAGTAGAGGTCGCCGCCGCCGGCATGGACGAACAGCAGCTGGTCGCCGTCGGCGTTGCGGGCCAGATCGGTCATCGCCGAGCCCAGCCGCCACAACCGCAGCTCGGTGGCGTTGTTGTGCAGGATCACCGGCGCCGCCCACGGCGAGGCGCTGTCCTCGGTCAGGCGGGCAAGATCGAAGGCGCGCGGCGCGATCGGCCCGTCGAACTCCACCCAGCCGGTGGGCGGGTGGCGGTGGTGGAAGAAGGCGGCCGGGCCGAAAAAGCCCTCCTTCGACATCTCCCGTTCATAGGTGCCGGCCGGCAGGTCGCAGTGGGCCTGCCGCGACGCCTGGCCCTTGACCCAGGCGGTTGGAATATAATTGCGTGCCATGGCGCTCTCCCTCGTCGATTATTTAGTATCAACTGAAACTAATTCGGTCAAGCGCGACGCGTCGGAACGGGCTCAGCCGGCTGTCTCTCGTTTGCCGGCTCAGCCGGTCGTTGTATTTAGCCGGCTCAGCCGGTCGCTTTCATGTTGCCGGCTCAGCCGGCGAGCAACCTGCGCCCGTAGGCCACCAGCGAATGTTCGCGCATCCACGCCTGGTAGGCGCGATACACCGGGTCGCGCGCCAGGTGGCGTTCCTCGGTGAGCGCGCGCAGGGCGTAGATGCCGTTGAGCATCAGCAGCAGCAGGCACTGGCGCACCGCCAGTTCGGTTGGCCCCTCGCCGAGGAAGGGGATGGAGATCAGCCACCACGACAGGTTCTTCGCCACATAGGCCGGGTGCTTCATCCAGCGGTAGGGGCCCGAGGTGATGATGCCCCGGTGGGTGAGGTTGGAGAAGCGGCAGCCGAACGCGATGGTCGCCCAGACATAGACGCCGACACACGCCAGAATCGCCGCGCCCCAGGCGGCCTGCACCGCCGGCCACGCGCTGAAATAGGGCCCCCAGACGGTGGAATCGGCGTCATAGGCGAGATACTGGGCCGAGATCAGGCTCCAGAAAGGCTGGTAGCACACCAGGCACACCGCCCAGCCGAACATGGTCGGCTCCGCCGAACGGATATGGGTGTCGGTCAGCCGCAGCGTCAGCATGTAGCCGATGCAGGTGAACAGCAGGTCGAGCAGGAAGGTGGCGCCATAGACCAGATCATACAGCGGCAGGAAGCCGGCCGGCCGCTCGCCCATCAGCAGGCCGGAGATGTGGCTGATGTCGCGGGTCAGGCCGACGAACATCAGCGGCAGGAAAAAGCCCTTGATCAGCCAGCCGCGCGCGTGGTTGCCGATGTCGCCCCAGTCGGCCGGGCGCTGGCCGGCCAGCACCAGCGCGCCGAGCTGGGCGTAGGCATCTTCCGGTGCGCGCTGGCGCCGGTCGACGATCAGCACGTAAACCGGCGTCACGGCCGCCAGCCACGGCGCCAGCAGCGCCACCGCATCCCACACCGGCTGGTAGAAGTCGCCGGCATACTCGGGGAACAGCCAGTAGAGCCCGGCGATGGCGCCCAGCGTTACGCCCAGCCCCACCAGCTTGCGCAGCAGCCGGCCCGGCGCCACCGGGTGCAGGGCGGTGCCCGCCAGACCCGTCGAGGCGCGGCGGTGGACGCGGAACACCAGCAGGTCGACCAGCAGCATCGGCGCGGCGACGGCGGCCATCACCGCCAGCGCCCGCTGGTAGGGCAGCGCCGTCCAGTCGCGCAGCAGCCAGACCGCCAGACAGGCGGCGATGAAGCCGACCAGCCCGGTCAGCGGCGCCGTCGCCGACACCGGCCGGCCGGAGCGGTGGGTGGCGACGCCCTGCGCGCTGTCGCCCGTCATCCCGTCGCCGCTTCTGTCGTCGCCTCTCGTGTCGTCGCGTGCCATGGCCCCCGTCTAGCTGCGAAACCCTAACGTGCCGCTAAGCATAGGCGGCAACCGGCCGGCGGAACAGCGGCATGAGAGGAGGCGGCGTGCGCGACGGAAAGGGCTCGACCATCCGCTGGACTATCCATTGTGCGGACAACATCGAGTTAGGCGGGAAGGGCGTGCGCCTTTCGACCACCTTCACTCAAACTCCGGTGATGGGCGAGATTGGACACCATGGTTGAGCGTGACGGATTTCTGGCGGAAGCGCGGCGCGGCGGCTGGCGGGTTCTGCTGGCGGCCCTGCTGGGGGTGATGCTCGGCATTACCGCGCTTCCGTTCTACACTCTGGGGGTTTTCAGCCAGCCCATCGCCGCGGATTTCGGGTGGACGCGGGCCGAGGTCCAGTCCGGCTTCGCCTTCCAGATGATGGGCACGGTACTGGTGGCCTGGGCGGCGGGGTGGATGACCGACCGCTTCGGCGCCCGGCCGGTGGCCCTGGTCAGTCAGCTGGGGCTTGCCGCCGCCTTCCTGCTCTTCGCCATCCAGCCGGGTGATCTGGTGACCTGGCGTATCAGCTGGCTGCTGCTGGCGGTGCTGGCGATCGGCACCTCCCCGCTGACGTGGTCCCGGGGGATCATGGACTGGTTCGACAAGGGGCGCGGCATGGCGCTGGGTATCGCCCTTTCCGGCAGCGGCATCACCGCGGCGCTTGCCCCGCCGGTGCTCAATGCCATCATCGCCAGCCACGGCTGGCGGGAGGGGTATCTTTTCCTCGGCGGCCTCATTGTCGGTGTCGGGGTGCCGCTGACCTGGCTGCTTTTCCGGGGCCGGTCACGGACGGCGGCACGCGCGGTGACCTCGCCCGCCGCGCCGGGCGTCGCCAGCGGTGTCGGTTTCGCCCAGGCGCTGGCGGGGTACCGGTTCTGGCTGCTCCTCATCGCCGTTGGCGCCACCCATTTCACCATCAGCGGCATCATCCCCAATGTCGGCCCCATTCTTGAGAAGATCGGCGTCCGCGAAGTGGCGTGGTATTCCAGCCTGCTTGGCGTGTCGGTCATGGTCGGCCGCATCGTCACGGGTGCGCTGATCGACCGCTTCTGGGCGCCAGCGGTCGCCGCCATCCTGCTGATGTTGCCGGGCCTCGCCTGTCTGCTGCTGTGGCAGGGTCAGGCGCCGGCGCTCGCGGCGGTGATGATCGGCCTGGCTGCCGGCGCGGAGTTTGATCTGATCGCTTTCCTGTGTGCCCGCTATTTCGGCATGCGCAGTTACGGCAGGATCTACGCCTGGCTGTGGGCGGGCTTCGCCATCGCGACGGGGGCCGGCGCTTATGTCTTTGCCTCGCTGGTGGAGGCGTCGGGCGGGCATGCGCCTGCATTGCTGATTGGCGCGGCGGTCATCTTTGCCGGCGCATCGTCGCTGCTGCTTCTCGGGCGATACCCGGATTTCGCCGTCACCGACGCGCCGCGTCCGTAGCACCCCGCCTGCCCGAACAGGCCCGAGACGTCCTGCGCGCGGCATGAGGGCGGGGGGACTGGATATGCAGAGTCGACAACTCTAAGCTGTTCCCGGCCATCCGTGATCGGCCGCGCGTGATCCTGTGCTGCCAATGTTCGCCTGAAGTGATGAAGGATATCTCATGAAGCCGACCGAAAGCCAGGAACAGGGTGTCGACCTGGAGACGCCGCTGGATTTCATTTTCGAGATTGTCGCGAAGCCGGTCCCGGCGACCGACCTCAATGCCTACAAACTGCCCTATCCCGAATACATTCCTATCATACGACAAAGACGGAGGCTCAAGGCGCGTGTCAACGAGCCGCTGTTGATCGCACCGCCGGAGGACCTTCTGTGGTCTCTGGAACATTGCACCGACGCGTCCGAACTGCCGGATTATTTCCGGATCGATTCCGCCATCCGGGTGGCCTCGGATCGCTTCAAGGCGCTGGTCGAACGTTTCGCCGTGCCGAACGTCGACTTCTACCCCCTCCGGCTGGAGCTGAAGCGCCCCGATCAGGTGGACTCGTACGGCGGCGGCGCCATCATCGAACAGGGCTACTGGATCATGGATGACTACCATCATCTCGATGTGGTCGATACGGATCGCAGCGAGATTTCGTGGATGGAAAAGTACGACAAATTTGAGGACGCCGTCCGCGAAGCTGACAGGAGATTTCCCGATGCCGCGCCAGTCGAATTTGGAAAGATTAAAAATCTTGTGCTGAAAACACAAGGTACGCCGGATCATTTTTTTCGCATGCGGTATTTTACCCCAAGAACATTCGGCTCTGCGGCTTTCGTGAAGGCTCTTATTGACGATGGCATGAACGTCCTGATTAGGCCTTTCCTGCTCCATCCGGCACGGGAGCTGGAGATCCGATCCGCTGCTGAGAAAGTGCGACATGAAATGGCGCATGCCGGTCAGCCAGTGATGGCTGTACCGCCGCGGCGTCACTACGGCACGGGGGCGCTGTATCCGCGCGGATTTTATTATTCCGGAAAGAATATCGCGGCGGACAAAGGGATGTCCGACGTTGTCATAGAAACTGTTATCGGGCGCTGAGTATATTTCCCGCCCCGTGTTTCCGGTGGTCGTCTGCTTATCTTCCCGCATTCGCCGCTGTCATGGCCGGGCTTGACGACCGTGGGGAGGACGCGGGCCGGTCCAGCTCATGCGGCCGTCCGCCCTTCGACAGGCTCATGACGAACGGCACATCTACGTCGCGGCCCCCCCCTTGGCGCAAGGCACCGTCCTCACCGA
>CAUJIW010000113.1 GCA_963205175.1 Pseudomonadota bacterium | reverse complement strand
GCCGCACATGTCGCCATAGAGGGTGGCGTAGCCGGTCGACATCTCCGACTTGTTGCCGGTGGTCAGCACCATCGGCCCGAACTTGTTGGAGATCGCCATCAGCGTGATGCCGCGCACCCGCGCCTGGATATTCTCCTCGGTGATGTCGCGGTTGCGGCCCTCGAAGGTCGGGCCCAGCATGGTGTCGAACGCACCCACCGCCGGCTCGATGCCGATGCTGTCCAGCCGGACGCCCAGCGCCGTGGCGCAGGCGGCGGCGTCTTCCAGGCTTTCGGGGCTGGTGAAGCGCGAGGGCATCATCACGCACCACACCTTGTCGGAGCCCAGCGCGTCGACGGCCACCGCGGCGGACAGCGCGCTGTCGATGCCGCCGGACATGCCGATGACGATGCCGGGGAAGTGGTTGCGGGTGACATAGTCCCGCAGGCCCAGGGTCATCGCGTGGTAGATGCCTTCCAGGTCGTCATCCAGCGGCGCCACCGGACCCGGCGCGCAGCGCCAGCCCTCGTGGGTGCGCTGCCAGGTGGTGACGACGACATCCTCCTCCCAGTCGGGCATCTGCACGACGAGGCTGCGGTCGGCGTTGAGCACGAAGCTGGCGCCATCGAACACCAGTTCGTCCTGGCCGCCGATGCGGTTGAGGTAGACCAGCGGCAGCCCGGTCTCGGTGACGCGGGCGACGGCGAGGTTGAGCCGGCTGTCGTCCTTGCCGATCTCGAACGGCGAGCCATTGGGGGCGATGAGGATTTCCGCCCCGGTTTCGGCCAGACACTCGCAGACGTCAGGCGTCCAGATGTCCTCGCAGATCGGCACTCCCAGCCGCACGCCGCGAAACGCGATCGGCCCGGGCAGACCGGCGGCGGTGAACACGCGTTTTTCATCGAACACGCCGTAGTTGGGCAGGTCGTGCTTGCGGGTGACCGCCGCGATGCGGCCGCCGTCGAGCAGGGCCATGGCGTTATAGAGCTTGCCGTCCTCGGCCCAGCAGGTGCCCACCAGCATCGCCGGTCCGCCGTCGGCGGTGGCGGCGGCCAGCCGGTCCAGCTCGGCCTGTGCGGCGGCCTGCAGGGCGGGCTTCAGCACCAGGTCCTCCGGCGGGTAGCCGATCAGCGACAGCTCGGGGAAAACCACCAGATCGCAGGCGCCGGCGCGCTCGCGGGCCGCCAGCATCGCCCGGGCATTGCCGGCGAGGTCGCCCATCGCCTGATTGAGCTGGGCCAGCGCGATGCGCAGCGTGTCCGCCGGGGGCGTGTCGGATGAAGCCGTCTGGGTCATGGCCGTCTTCTTAAGTGCGCCGGTGGCTGGCGGCAAGCGAGGCGTGGGGTGAGCAGGCGCCATCGACCACAGGCGGCGTTGCACAGAAGGGGCGGGCGAATTAGGGTCGCGGCCCTGACGAACAACGGGGCGGGCAAGCGATGCTGCAAAATCCTTGGGTGTGGGTGGCGATCGGCTACCTGCTGGGCGCGATTCCCTTCGGCCTGCTGCTGACCCGCCTGGCCGGGCTGGGGGACATCCGCGCCATCGGGTCGGGTAACATCGGCGCCACCAACGTGCTGCGCACCGGCAACAAGGCGCTGGCGGCGGCGACGCTGCTGCTCGATGGCGGCAAGGGCGCGGTGGCGCTGCTGCTGGCCCGCCATTTCGCCCCCGACGCCGCCGCACTGGCTGGTGGCGCCGCCTTCCTCGGTCACCTGTTTCCCGTCTGGCTGAAGTTCAAGGGCGGCAAGGGGGTCGCTACGTACATCGGCGTGATGATCGCCGCCTCTTTCTGGGCCGCGGTCGCTTTCGGGGTCACCTGGCTCGCCATCGCCTTCACGCTGCGGTATTCGTCGTTGGCGGCCCTGGTCGCCGTGGTGGTGACGCCGGTCGTCGCCTTCCTGATCGGCCGGCTCGACGTGGCGGCGCTGGCGCTGGCGATGGCCTGCCTGGTCATCCTCAAGCATGAGGCCAATATCAGCCGGCTGCTGAAGGGCCAGGAGCCAAAGATCGGTCAGAAGGGCGACGCGACCGCCGGGTGACGGGGGCGGCGCGCGGCGGCCTGATCGGGTCATGCGGCGGTCATGCCGCGACATGGTTGCTTGACCTCGGCGAGGTGTTGGCCGAAGTTGCAACCATGGGGCGATTTTCCACTCTGGCGCTGAGCGAACAGGTGGCGCGGCTGCGCCTGATCCGGACCGACCATGTGGGGCCGGTGACCTGTCGTCAGTTGCTGGCCCGTTTCGGCACCGCCGAGGCGGCGCTGGCGGCGTTGCCGGAGCTGGCCCGGCGCGGTGGCGCCCGCGCCGTGCGGATTCCGCCGGTTGCTCTCGCCGAGCGGGAAATGGCGGCGGTCGAGGCCCTGGGTGGCGGGCATCTGTTCCTTGGCGCGCCGCCCTATCCGTCATGGCTCGGGCACATCGAGGATGCGCCGCCGGTGCTGACGGCGATCGGCCATGTCACTCTGTTCGACCGGCCGGCGGTGGCGCTGGTGGGCGCCCGCAATGCCTCGGCTGTCGGGCTCCGGCTGGCCCGTCAGCTCGCGCACGGGCTGGCGGAGGCGGGTATCGTGGTGGTCTCGGGGCTTGCGCGCGGTATCGACGGCGCGGCGCATCAGGGCGCGCTGGACGGCGGTACGGTGGCGGTGGTCGCCGGCGGGCTTGACGTGTTCTATCCGCCCGAGCACCGGCCATTACAGGAAGAGATCGCCCGGCGCGGTCTGGTGGTGGCGGAGCAGCCACCGGGCACCGAACCGCTGGCGCGGCATTTTCCGCGCCGCAACCGCATCATCTCCGGCCTGTCGCTGGGGGTGGTGGTGGTCGAGGCGGCGCCGAAGTCCGGCTCCTTGATTACCGCACGGCTGGCGACGGAGCAGGGGCGGGAGGTGATGGCGGTGCCGGGCTCGCCGCTGGACGCGCGTGCCCAGGGCGCCAACGGCCTGATCCGCGAGGGTGCGACGCTGGTGCAGTCGGTCGACGACATCCTGGAGGTGGTCGCCCCGCTGGTGCGGCGCGGTCCGGCCGAACCGGGCCGTGATTTCATGCCGCCGCCGGTGGCGGCCGATGCCAGCGACGGCGAACGGGCGGCGATCACCGGTCTGCTGTCGCCGGTGCCGACGCCTGTCGACGACCTCATCCGCCTGTCCGGCCTGCCGCCGGCCATCGTACTGACGGTGCTGCTGGAGCTGGAACTGGCGGGCCGGTTGACCCGTCAGGCCGGGCACAAGGTGGCCCTGTCGGGCGATCTGATGTAGGCACGGACAGTTGCGCGACTTGCGGTAGGTGGCCTACCTGCTGTATGCGTCCCGCCCCAGTGCGCACTGACGCGCCCATTCTGGTCGAGGGGACATGCCCGTGGATGTCGTGATCGTCGAATCGCCGGCCAAGGCGAAAACGATCAACAAGTATCTCGGCTCGAACTACAAGGTTCTGGCGTCCTACGGCCATGTCCGCGACCTGCCGCCCAAGGACGGCTCGGTGGAGCCGGATGAAGACTTCCGCATGCACTGGGAGGTCTATGGCGACAAGGCCAAGCAGCTCAAGGCCATCGCCGACGAGGTCAAGCAGGCCGACCGTCTGATTCTCGCCACCGACCCCGATCGCGAGGGCGAGGCGATCTCCTGGCATCTGCTGGAAGTGCTCAAGGCCCGCAAGGCGCTGCCCAAGGGCGGCGTCGAGCGCGTCACCTTCAACGAGATCACCAAGTCGGCGGTCAGCGAGGCGATGGCCAACCCGCGCGAGCTCGACCGCGAGATGATCGACGCCTATCTCGCCCGCCGCGCGCTGGACTATCTGGTCGGCTTCACCCTGTCGCCGGTGCTGTGGCGCAAGCTGCCCGGCGCCAAGTCGGCCGGGCGGGTGCAGTCGGTGGCGCTGCGGCTGATCTGCGACCGCGAACTTGAGGTCGAGCGCTTCGTCGCCCGCGAATACTGGTCGATCGACGGGCTGTTCACCAACGCCGCGCGGGAGCCGTTCACGGCCCGGCTGGTGAGCTGGCAGGGCCGCAAGCTCGACAAGTTCGACCTCGCCGACGAGGCCCAGGCGATGGCCGCCAAGGCGGCGGTGGAGGCCGGGCGCTACACCATCCAGTCGGTCGAACAGAAGCCGGTGATGCGCAATCCCTGGCCGCCGTTCATCACCTCGACGCTGCAGCAGGAGGCCGCCCGCAAGCTCGGCTTCACCGCCACCCAGACCATGCGGGTCGCCCAGCAGCTCTATGAGGGCGTGTCGATGGGTGGCGAGACCACGGGTCTCATCACCTACATGCGGACCGACGGCGTGACGCTGTCGCAGGAAGCGATCGCCAGCGCCCGCCATGTCATCGCCGCCCAGTTCGGCAATGCCTATCTGCCGGAAAAGCCGCGCACCTACACCACCAAGGCGAAAAACGCCCAGGAAGCCCACGAGGCGATCCGTCCGACCGATCTGCGGCGCACCCCCGGTGATGTCGCCCACTATCTCTCGACCGAGCAGGCCCGGCTGTACGAGCTGATCTGGAAGCGCACGCTGGCCAGCCAGATGTCGAGTGCGCGCATGGAGCGCACCACCGCCGAGATCGTCTCCGCCGACCAGCAGGTGGTGCTGCGGGCGACCGGCCAGGTGGTCGCCTTCGCCGGCTTCCTCGCCGTCTACGACGAAGGCCGCGACGACGCCGAGGACGAGGAGTCCCGCCGGCTGCCCAAGCTGACGGTGGGCGAGACCCCGGCGCTGGGCGAGGTGCGCGCCGAACAGCACTTCACCACCCCGCCGCCGCGCTATTCCGAAGCCTCGCTCGTCAAGCGGCTGGAGGAGCTGGGCATCGGCCGGCCGTCCACCTACGCCTCGATCCTGCAGACGCTGCGCGACCGCGCCTATGTGCGGATGGAGAAGAACCGCTTTCACCCGGAAGAGAAGGGCCGGCTGGTCACCGCCTTCCTGGAGAAGTTCTTCGAGCGCTACGTCGAATATGATTTCACCGCCGACCTGGAAGGCCAGCTCGACCAGATTTCCGCCGGCGAGCTGGACTGGAAGGACGTGCTGCGGGCCTTCTGGGCCGACTTCCAGCCCAAGACCAAGGAAATCCTGGAGCTGAAACCCTCCGACGTGGTCAAGGCGCTCGACCTGTTCTTGGAGCCCTACCTGTTTCCGGTGCGCGCCGACGGCTCCGATCCGCGTGTCTGTCCGGCCTGTCAGGGCGGCCGGCTGTCGCTGAAGTCGGGCAAGTTCGGCGCCTTCGTCGCCTGCTCGAACTACCCCGAGTGCCGCTATACCCGCCAGTTCGGCGCCGAGGACAAGAATGGCGGCGTCGCCGACGACGGGCCGAAGGTGCTGGGCGAGGATCCGGCCACCGGTCAGCCGGTGACGCTGCGCTCGGGCCGCTTCGGCCTCTATGTCCAGCTCGGCGAAGGCGGCGAGAAGCCGCCGCGCGCGTCCATCCCCAAGGACGTGGCGGCGGACACGCTGTCGCTCGATCTGGCGCTGGCGCTGCTGGCACTGCCGCGCACCATCGGTACCCACCCGGAATCCGGCAAGCCGATCGTCGCCTCCATCGGCCGCTTCGGCCCTTATCTGGCGCATGACGGCAAATACGCCCGCCTGAAGAGCACCGACGAGGTGCTGACCATGGGCATGAACCAGGCGGTCTCGACGCTGGCGGACGCCGCCGCCCGTGGCGGCCGCCCGGAGCGCAAGGCGGCGACGGCGCTGAAGGAACTGGGCGCGCACCCGGAGAGCGGCGCGGTGCTCAAGATCATGGATGGCCGCTTCGGCCCCTACGTCACCGATGGCAGCCTGAACGCCACCCTGCCGCGCGGCACCGATCCGCAAGCCTATACGCTGGAGCAGGCGGTGGTGCTGCTGGCGGAGCGGGCCGCCAAGGGGCCGGCGAAGAAAAAGGGCAAGGCGGCGCCGAAGGCCAAGGCTGCTCCCAAGGCCAAGCCGGCCAAGGGTGATGGCGAGGCCAAGCCTGCCAAGGCCGGCAAGACGACGGCCTCGAAGGCCAAGCCCAAGGCTGCGAAGAAGCCGGCCAAACGGGGGGGCGCCACGCCCGCCGCCGTTAAGCCCAAGGCCGCGACGGAGTGATGCGCAAGCCCGCCAGCGCACTGCCGACGCGCGACGAGATTCTCGCCTTCATCAGGGACAATCCGACCGCCGTCGGCAAGCGGGAGATCGCGCGGGCCTTCGGCCTCACCGCGCAGGACAAGATCGGCCTGAAAGCCCTGCTGAAGGAGCTGGAGGGCGAGGGAGTGCTCGATCGCGGCGCCGGGCGGGCCTACCATGTCGGCGGCCAATTGCCGAAAGTCGCGGTGCTGAAGGTGACCCGCGTCACCCACGACGGCGAGGTGTTCGGTGTGCCGGAGGTGTGGGAACATCCGGGCAAGCCGCCGTCGGTGCGGATCATGGAACGCGGCCGCCGCGCCGCCCTGGGGGTCGGCGACCGCTGCCTGGCGCGCATGGACGTGACCTCGGCCGGCCTCTATCGCGGCCATGTGCTGAAGAAGCTGGAAAAGCGGCTGGAGCACGTGCTGGGGGTGATCCGCCGCTCGGGGCGCGAATGGCGGCTGGAATCGGTCGACAAGCGGCTGCGGGCGGAGTTCGTCATTCCGCCGGACCAGCTCAACGATGCCGGCGCTGGCGAACTGGTGCTGGCCGAACCGATGGGGCGGGGGCGCACGCTGGGCCTGCAGCCGGTCAAGGTGGTCGAGCGGCTGGGCGATCCGTTCGCGCCCAAGGCGTTCTCGCTGATCGCTATTCACGCCAAGCTGATCCCGCACCGCTTCACCGACGAGGCGCTGCGCGAGGCCGAGGCCAGCGCGCACCAGCCGCTGGGGGAGCGCGAGGATCTGCGCCATATCCCGTTCCTGGTCATCGATCCGGTCGACGCGCGTGACCATGACGACGCCATCTGGGCCACCGCCGACGATGACCCCGCCAACGCCAATGGCTGGCAGGTAGCGGTCGCCATCGCCGACGTCAGCTACTTCGTCCGCCCCGGTACCGCGCTCGACCGCGACGCCTGGGAGCGCGGCAACTCGGTCTATTTCCCCGACCGCGTGGTGCCGATGCTGCCGCACGCGTTGTCAAGCGACGCCTGCTCGCTGACCGAGGGCACCGACAAGGCCGCCCTGGTCTGCCTGATGCAGATCGGTCCCAAGGGCGCGCTGAAGTCATGGCGCTTCACCCGCGCGGTGATCCGCTGCGCCGCCAACCTTGCCTACGAACAGGCGCAGGCGGCCATCGACGGCAGCAGCGACGACAAGACCCGGCAGCACATCAAGGGACTGCACGAGCTGTGGGGCGCCTGGCGCTCGCTGCTGGCGGCGCGCGATGCCCGTCAGCCGCTCGACCTCGACCTGCCGGAGAAGCGGGTTGTGCTCGACGACAAGGGGCGGGTGGTCGACATCGCCATCCGCGCCCGCTTCGATGCCCACCGGGTGGTCGAGGATTTCATGATCGCCGCCAACGTCGCGGCCGCCAAGGCGCTGGAGGGCCATGTGGCGCCCGGCGTGTTCCGCGCTCATGAACCGCCGACGCGCGAGAAGCTGGTGACGCTGAAGGACTATCTGGAAACGCTCGACGTCAAGCTGGCGCTGGGCCAGGTGGTCAAGCCGGCGCTGTTCAACGCGGTGCTCAAGGCGGTGGCCGGACAGCCGTTCGCCGAGCAGGTGGCCGAGCAGGTGCTGCGCACCCAGATGCAGGCCTATTACAGCCCGGAGAGCATCGGCCATTTCGGTCTGGCGCTGCAATCCTACGCCCATTTCACCTCGCCGATCCGCCGCTACGCCGACCTGCTGGTGCATCGCTCGCTGGTGCGCGTGCTGGGGCTGGGCGAGGGTGGCCTGTCGGACGAGCAGGCAAGCCATCTGGCGCGTACCGCCGAACATATCTCGATGACCGAGCGTCGTGCGATGGAGGCCGAGCGCGACACGGTGGACCGCTATGTGGCGGCCTATCTGTCGGAACGGGTCGGCGAGACCTTCCCCGGTCGCGTCACTGGCGTCGCTCGCTTCGGCCTGTTCGTCACCATCGAGGGACTGGGCGGCGATGGCCTCATCCCCATCAGCACACTGGGCGAGGAACGGTTCACCTTCGACGAGGCGAGCATGAGCCTGGAGGGCAGCTGGAGCGGCGCGCGGGCGACCATTGGCCAGCGCATGCCGGTGCGGCTGGTGGAGGCCAACCCGGTCACCGGCGGCCTGCGTTTCGAGCTGGCGGAGCCGCTGTCGGACGGGGTGACGCCGGCGGCGCGCCCGACTCGTCGTGGCACGAAACCGGCTCGTCGCGGGCGCCGCGACCGCCGCTGAGGTGATGGGAAGAGTCGTGACGACAGGTTATTGTGGACTGCATGACCGGGCGGTCGCTGCCCGGCGTGACGACGCCAGCGGGAGAGTTTGATGGACGAGGCTGGAGCACAGGCGCGCGCCGTATCGCCGACGCAGGGCGCGGCGGGCATCGCCTATTCCATCCTCATTCCCTGCTACAACGAGCGCAATGCCATCGCCGCCACCATCGAGGCCGTGCGGTCGGCCTGCACGCGCGACCTGCCCGCCGGCAGCTTCGAGGTTATCGTCATTGATGACGGGTCGGTCGACCAGTCGGGCGATGTCGTCGCGGCGCTGGCGGCCGACGACCATCGTATCCGCCTGATCCGGCACCGGCGCAACCGCGGCTACGGCGCGGCGCTCAAGACCGGCCTGATGGAAGCCCGTGGCGGCTGGATCGCCATCACCGACGCCGACGGCACCTATCCCAATGAGCGACTGGGCGAGCTGTTCGCCCAGCCGGACGCCGACATGGTGGTGGGCGCGCGCATTGGCGACGACGTGGTTTATTCCCGGCTGCGGCGCATCCCCAAGATCTTCCTGCGCTTCTATGCCCAGTGGATCACCCAGAGCCATATACCGGATATCAACTCGGGCTTCCGTGCCTTCCGCGCCGACATCGCCCGGCGCTACATCATGCTGTTGCCGGACGGTTTCAGCTTCACCACCACCATCACCATCGCCATGTTCATGGAGAACCTTGAGGTGATCTATGAGCCGATCTCCTATGCGCCACGCATCGGTCGCTCGAAGATCAAGCCGATCCGAGATACCTTGCGCTTCGTTTCCACCATCGCCCGCACCGGCATGTATTTCGCGCCGCTGCGTGTCCTCAAGCCGTTCATCCTCACGTTCTGGGCGGCTGCCCTGGTCAGCCTCGGCTACGACATGTTCGTGCTGTCCGACCTCACCGACAAGACCACCACCAGCCTGCTGCTGGCGCTCAACACCACCATGCTCGGCCTGCTCGCCGATCTGATCGACCGCCGGACCCGTTCGTGATCGCAGCCCTGGCCACCCGCCTGCTGGGGAGCCGCTGGCGTTCCCTGCTGCTCTATGGCGTGGTGGGCGGGGTATCGGCACTGCTGATCCTCGGCATCACCTTCAGCGCGACGGAAGGCGCGGGGCTGGAGCCCGAGGTCTCGAACGGGATCGCGCTGGTGGCGGCGCTGCTGTTCAATTTCTGGGCCAGCCGGCATGTCATTTTCGGCGCCACCCACCATCACTGGGGGCGGCAGATGCTGCGCTTCGTCATGGTGTCCGGTGGCGCCCGGCTGGTGGAATGGGGGCTGTTCGCGTTGCTGGTCGACCGCGTGGGCATTCCCTATATGCTGCTGGCAGTCCTGATCCTTGGCGCGTCGTTCTTCGTCAAATATGCCCTCTATCGACACATCGTCTTCCGCCGTGTCGTTGCCTGAGGATGACATGACCAGCCGTTGGCTGGCGGCGTGCATGGCCGGCGCGCTGTGTCTGGCGCTGGTCTGGCTGGTGATGGCGCTGGCCGACCCGCTGAGCGTGCAGGACGACGTGCGCCAGCACATTGCCTGGCTGGAGGCGATCCGCGATCCCCGCCTGTTCGTCGATGATCCGATCGCCCGTTACTTCGAGGCCAGCAACACCCAGGCCTTCAAGCTGCTCTACACCCTGCCGGCGCACCTGGGCGTGTCGCCGCTGCTGCTGGCCAAGCTCTACCCGGCGTTGCTGACCCTGCTGCTGGCGTGGACCGGCTTTCACGTGCTGCGCGGGTTCGATCTCGCGCCGCCGGCCGCCGGTCTGGGCAGCCTGCTGCTGATCCAGGCGCTGTGGGTGACGGATGATCTTGCCTGCGCGTCCGCCCGCGCCTTTGCCTGGCTGTGGCTCATGGTCATGCTGCTGGGCTGGCGCCGGCGCTGGCTGATGCTGGCCGGCGCGTCGGGGTTGCTGCTGGGCCTGACCTATCCGCCGGTTGCGGTCCTGACCGGCGTCACGCTGGGGTTGGTGGGAGTCTGGCAACTTCTGCGGCGCGAGCGCCCTGACTGGTCGCCGGGTCTCGTGATGCTCGGTACGCTCATGGCGGGTACGCTGGCGGTGACGCTCACCGGTGGCAGTGGCGGTCCGCTGGTCACTGGTGTCGAGGCGCGCGGTCTGGCGGAGTTCGCCGCTGACGGCCGGACGCCGTTCTTTGCCGCCAGTCCGGTAACCTACTGGCTGTTCGGGGCGCGCAGTGGTGCGCTGCCGGTGCCGGGACTGCGCCATGGCTTGGCGCTGCTGGCGACACTGATCGCGCTGGCGCTGGCCGGGCGCCTGCCGGTTGACCTGCGGCGGCTGGCGATCGCCGCGCTGGCGGCGGGCTGGATGCTGTGGGCACTGGCGCATGCGGTGCTGTTCGATCTCTATCTGCCGGCACGGTTTGCTCTGACCGGGCTGCGACTGGCGGTGGCGTTGCTGGCGGGCTGGGGGCTGTGGTGGATGCTCGGCCGGTTGTCTGTCTGGCCGCGCCGGCTGCTGGTGGGGACGTTGGTGCTGCTGCCACTGGCAGGGCTGGCGGCGCCCCCGTCGGCGCTGGGGCTGGTCTCCCGGCCGCTGGCGCCCGAGATCATCGTGGCGCTGCGCCGGCTGCCGACGGAAAGTCTGATTGCCGGCAACAGTGCGGACCTCGACATGGTGCCGGCGCTGGCCGGCCGGTCGGTGCTGGCGGCGCGGGAGTTCCATGTCGCCTATCATCGCGACTATCGGGAGGTCATGCGCCAGCGACTGGCCGACAGCATTGCCGCGACCTATGCCTTGTCAGCGGCGCCGGTGGCGACGGTGCGCGAGCGCTACAGCGTGACCCACCTGCTGGTGGATCGTGGAGCATTCAACGCGCAGGCGGCGCGGCAGGCCTGGTGGTACGGCATTCTGGCCCAGACGGGGCATCTGCCGGCCTGTACGGCATCGACGTGCGGTGGCTGGGTGCTGGCGCGTCCGGCCTGCATCGTTGCCGAGCAGAACCGGCAGGCGTTGCTGTCGGTGGATTGCCTGCTGGACCGTCCCGATGGGCTCAGGCAGCCGTGAAACGGCTGTGCAGTGTCGCCAGCATCAGGTCGAGATAGGCGATGTCGGCGCCGCGCCGGGCGTCCAGCATGTCATCCATCATGTCGAGATAGCTGGCGATGGGGGTCGCGCGCCCCTGGGTCCGGAGGTCGTCTTCCAGGGCGTGGATGAGGCCGGCGATGGCGCGCTGGCCGTAGGCCGCCGACAGGCCCTTGAGCGAATGAATCTGGCGGGCCAGCTCGTCGACGGGCAGGCGACGGTAGTCAGCCCGCAGGTCGTCGATCCGGTCTCCCAGTGCCTGTTTCGCGTCCTGCCAGTCGTCGTCGGACATCATTGAACGGCCCTCCCAAGCTTTCCGACTATAAAAGCGTGACGATTGCCGCTCCATTAACGCCGCATGTCTTGACTTGGCCGGGTCCATGGGGCATAGGCGGCCACCTGTTTTCGGGCAGCGCGCGACGTTGGCCCACTATCAAGACCGAGGACTTCAGTCATGGCGAAGCCAACCACCGTAAAGATCAAACTGGTGAGCACTGCCGACACCGGCTATTTCTATGTCACCAAGAAGAATCCGCGCACGCAGACGGAAAAGCTGTCGTTCCGCAAGTACGACCCGATCGCGCGCAAGCACGTCGATTTCAAAGAAGCAAAAATCAAATAAGATTTGGGGATCGCCTGAAAAAAAGAGAGAGCACGGCGGGAGAGATCCCGCCGTCTTTTTTTGTGCGGATGGGGTTTGCCGGCCGCGAGGCCCGAGCGGGGACGCCGCCCGGGCGAGTGTCGCCAGCGATCAGCGCGCGGCCGCCGTGCCGGCCGGCTTGAGCTGACTGTCGAGATAGACCTTCATCAGCGCCGCCCGGTATGCGGTTTCCTTGAGGTTGGCGACGCCGGCATGGCCGCCGTCGATGTTTTCGTAATAGAAGAACGGATGGCCCTGGGCCTCCATGCGGGCGGCCATCTTGCGGGCGTGGCCGGGATGGACCCGATCGTCCTTGGTCGATGTGTAGAAGAACACCCGGGGGTACCGGGCATCGGCCGTCAGGCGCTGATAGGGCGAGTAGCCGCTGATATAGGCCCACTGCGCCGGATCGTCCGGGTTGCCGTATTCGCCGACCCACGAGGCGCCGGCGAGCAGCTTGTGGTAGCGCTTCATGTCCGCCAGCGGCACGCCGCAGATCACCGCGCCGTAGAGCTCCGGGTGCTGGGTGAAGGCCACCGACACCAGCAGGCCGCCGTTGGAGCGGCCGTAGATGCCGAGCTGGGCCGGCGTGGTGAGCTTGCGCTGGTGCAGATCGGCGGCGACCGCCGCGAAATCGTCATAGGCGCGCTGGCGATGTTCCAGCAGCGCCGACTGGTGCCAGTCCGGTCCGAATTCGCCGCCGCCGCGGATGTTGGCGACGACATAGGCGCCGCCATCCTCCAGCCAGAACTGAACTTCCGGCGTCACGTAGTTGGGTAACAAGGGAATTTCAAAGCCACCATAAGAATAGAGCAGGGTTGGCAG
The DNA here is from genome assembly GCA_963205175.1 of Pseudomonadota bacterium. Classification (GTDB taxonomy): domain Bacteria; phylum Pseudomonadota; class Alphaproteobacteria; order Sphingomonadales; family Sphingomonadaceae; genus CAUJIW01. Next base: position 4,464 of record CAUJIW010000113.1, on the reverse strand, counting down.
CGGGCCTGTCGCATTCTTGGGCCGCACCACCCAGTAGGGGATGTTCGTGCCGTCCTTCGAGGTGGCGAAGGCCTGCTCCACGATGAAACGCGCCGGGTCGAAGCGTTGCGGCAACCGGTAGGGCGACTGCTGGCGGCCTTCGTCGACGGCGAGCAGCGTCTGGGGCGTGGTGAAGCCTTCGTGGGTCAGCAGCACCAGGTTGGAGTCGTCGCTGGTCGAGATCAGGTGCAGCGCGCCGTTGGGCGGCACCGCCATGTCGCGGACCTTCCAGGCCGGTTCGCCCCGGTTGAGCGCCAGCAGCCGACCGCGCACCTTGTCGAGCACCGTGACGTAGAGCACGTCGCGGGCGCCGGCCACTTCATAGACGGCGACACCCGCCGGCGGGGCATAGACCAGTTCCACCTTGGTGGCGCCGGCGTTGACCAGTGGCCGGACCGGGTAGGCGACCAGCGCGCCGCGCCTGTAGGTTACGCCGTCGTGGGTCCAGTCGCCGCGCAGCAGGGCGACGGCGAGGCCGGAGAACACGCCCTTGAAATCAGCGTCGAGCGGCAGCGGCGAGCGGGCGAGAGCGCCGTCGTCAGCGACATGGTAGATTTCGGCGGTCCAGAAGGTCAGGCCGCGAACGATGGTACGGAAGGCGCCGTCGACGCCGATGCGAGTGTCGGGCGCCGCCCATACATCGTCCGTCTTGCCTTCGAACAGGGTACGGGCGTCCGCCAGCGGTGTGCCGCGTTTCCACAGCTTGATGATGCGCGGATAACCGGATTCGGTGAGGCTGCCGGGACCATAATCGGTGCCGACCAGCAGGCTGTCGCGGTCGAACCAGTCGACCCGCGCCTTGGCTTCCGGCAGCCGGAAGCCGTCGGCCACGAACTGGCCGGACTTCATGTCGAACTCGCGGATCTCGACGGCGTCCTTGCCTCCGCGTGACAGCGAGACAAGGCAGCGGTCGTAGGCCGGCATCAGGCACTGCGCGCCCTTCCACACCCAGTTCTCGCCCTCCGCTTTTGCCAGCGCGTCGACGTCGATCAGCGTCCGCCATGCCGGCTTGCCGGCGAGGTAGTCCTTCAGCGGACTGGTGCGCCAGATGCCGCGCACATGCTGGTCATCCTGCCAGAACCCGACGACCGACTGGCCCTGGATGGCCGCGAACGGGATGCGCTGTTTATCGGAGAGGATGGCCTCGGCCCGCGCGCGATAACCGGCGAAACCTGGCTGGGCTTCCAGCGTGGCGAGCGAGGTGGCATTGCGGGCGCGTACCCAGTCAAGCGCGGCCTTGCCCTCGACGTCCTCCAGCCACTGGAAGGGGTCGTCGGCCTGAATCTCCGCCGCCGGGGCGGATGGCGTCAAGCCCCCCACAGTCATCGCGGCGAGAACGCCCAGCAGCAGCGTGCGCATGATGGTCTCCTTGAGGATGTCGTTGATGCGGACATGGACATGCAATCAGGTCAGCGTTCGGTCAGGCGGGGCATCAGTTCGACGAAATTGCAGGGCTTGTGCCGGCTGTCGAGCTGGTCACGCAGGATCTTGTCCCAGCCGTCCTTCACGGCGCCCGTCGAACCGGGCAGCGCGAACAGATAGGTGCCGCGGGCAACGCCGGCGGTGGCGCGGGACTGGATGGTCGAGGTGCCGATGGAGGCGTAGCTCAGCCAGCGGAACAGCTCGCCGAAACCCGGTATGTCCTTTTCGCACACCTGGGCGAACGCCTCCGGCGTGACGTCGCGGCCGGTAACGCCGGTGCCGCCGGTGGTGATGACCACGTCCACCCGTGGGTCGGCGATCCAGCCGCGCAAGGCCTCGACGATCAGGCCTGTGTCATCGCTCACGATGCGGCGGTCGGCGACGCGGTGGCCGGCGGCCTCGATGCGTTCCACCAGCGTCTGGCCGGATCTGTCGTCGGCCAGCGTGCGGGAGTCGGACACGGTCAGCACGGCGATCTGTACGGGCTGGAACGGCAGGCTCTCGTCGATGGGCATGGCGGGTTCCTCAGCGAGCGCCGTCAGGCGCGGGATCAAGCGGCCCGCCGCGTACCGGCAGCGGCTCGGGCGGCAGGCCGATGCCGATGGGATCGGCGCCGACGGCCGGCATCACGTCCGGATCGTTGGTGGCGGGCAGGGGGCCATGGATGGCAGCGGGGCCGCTCGTACCGGGGAACATCGGCCAGGCGCCGGCGGCGATGGCGTCCAGACTCAGCGTCGGTTCACGGTTGCGCATCTGGTACATCCAGTAATTGCGCATCACTTTCTCCACATAGTCCCGGGTTTCGGCAAACGGGATGGATTCGATGAACAGCAGGGGATCATCCTTGTAGTCGACTGTCCAGCGCTGCACGGCGCCGGGGCCGGCATTGTAACTGGCGATGACTTTGGGCAGCGCGCCGGCAGTGGCCGGGTAATCACGCAATTTCTCCAGATAGGTTTGCCCTAGTTCGAGATTGAATACGGGATCGGTGAGAGAACCAGTCACGCCCTTGAGGTGATCGGCCTTCATGACAACCTGCGCCGTACCGGGCATCAGCTGCATGACGCCACGGGCGCCGGCGCGGGAGACGGCGTTGGTCTGGAAGCGCGATTCCTGCAAGGCGAAGGCATATACGAGCGAGCGATCAACCCGCCAGCCGCCATAGGGCACCCAGTCCGGCGAGGGGTAGCGCACCGAAATCGGCGGACTGTGGCCGGCGGGCGGTCGCGCGGACAGCCAGTTCTGGGTCGCCGGCAGCCCGAGCGCGGCCGCCAGGCGGACCAGCGCGTCGAAGTTGGCGTTGTCGGTCTGGCCCCACAGGTTCTTCAGCTCGCGGTCGGCGAGGCCGAGCTGGCCGATCCGCACCAGGGCGACGGCCCGCTGGACGGCGGGAATGGCGGCGAGCTGGTTCCAGTCGGCGTTGATGAAGCTGGGCGGTCCCCAGTTGAAGCTGGGGGTGAAACCCAGCAGCCGCAGCGCCACCAGGCCGTAGAAGGTTTCGTTGCCTTGCTGGGCGGCCCGGCGCAGCAGCGGCGACACCTTGTCCGGTCGGCCACAGGCAAAATGGGCACGGGCCGCCCATACCAGGCCCGTGGTGCGGATGTCGCTGCGTACGTCGGGCTTGGCGTTCATGGCATCGAAGTGCCGGCTGGCCCGCTCGCACTCCCCCAGTCGCCAGGCAGCGAGCCCCGCCACCCACTGGGCGTCGGCGGCCTCTGAAGTCGCGGAAGCGCCGCCCAGCGTGCCCATGCGGATGGCGGCGATGTCGTCTCCGGCGAGATAGTAGCGCCAGGCGATGCGCGCCGCCCACTCCGCCCGGGCGGCAACCGGCATGTCGCCATCACCCTCAAGCTTGCGCCAGGCCTCCTCTGCCTCGTCGAGCTTCTCCGCGGTCAGCAGCGGGCGCACCCGGTCGGCCAGCCGCTGGGCAAGCCGGCGATTGGCGGCCGTCAGCTCGCGGCTGGCGGAGACCGGGCGGGGCGACGGTGTGACCACGGGGGGGACCTGGCGGTCAGGAAGCGGCGGCAGCGCGGCTGATGTCGGCATGATCCCGCGCGCCATCGCATGCAGCGCGGGCGCCTGGGGCAGGTCGGCATGGTTCGCCAGCCAGGCCCGCAGACTCTCGAAACTGCGGTCATGGCCGGCCAGCAACGCCTCGCCGCGGATATGGCCGAGCAGCAGCGGATTGGCGGTCCGGGCGGCGGTCGCCAGCGCCTCGGGCCATCTTCCGGCAGCACCCTGCTCGAACGCCTCGACGTAGAGCTTCTGATCCTCGGGCGCCAGAATCTGCGGGATGCTGGCGGGAATAGTCGCCGGTTCCGGTGCCCGGGCGCCGGTTTTGCCGCTCTGCCTGGCCGGGGCCTTGCGGGCCTGGGATTTCTTGCCGGCCGCCTTCTTCGTGCTCTTCTTGGCCGACTTGGCGGCACTCGGCTTGGCGGCGTCCGCCGGGGACGGATGTACCCAGGCGACAGTCGCGGCGGCCAGCAGGCCGATCAGGCGGGGCCAGCGTCGGATCGTCACGCGTCGGCCTCGATCCGTCGGGCGAAGGCCAGCAGATCTCGCCAGACGTAGGCCTTGTTCGCCGGCTGGCGCAGGAGATTGGCCGGGTGATAGGTCGCTATGACCGGAATATCGAGGGTGCCAGCGTGCAGGCTGTGCCACTGGCCACGCAACCGGGTGATGCCGGTTTCGGTCTCCAGCAGTGCCTTGGCCGAGACGCCGCCGAGGCTGAGAATTGCCCTGGGGCGCACCAGCTCGATGTGGCGGCGCACGAACGGCTGCACCAGGGCGATCTCCTGGGTCGTGGGAGTTCGGTTGCCGGGCGGGCGCCAGAAAAAGACGTTGGTGATGTAGGTGTTCGTCCGGTCGCGGTCGATGCTGGCGAGCATACGGTCGAGCAACTTGCCGGCCTGGCCGACGAACGGCCGGCCGGTGCGGTCTTCCTCCGCTCCGGGCGCCTCGCCGATCAGCATCACCCGCGATTCGGGGTTGCCGTCGGCGATC
>CAUJIW010000112.1 GCA_963205175.1 Pseudomonadota bacterium | reverse complement strand
TGATGCGGCCCAGCCGGTCCAGCAGATCCTCGAATGCCGGCCGCTCGGCCGCCGTCGGCGCGCGCAGCTGGCGCAGCGGCGCCACCCGGTCGCGGTAGTAGGCCAGCGCGTAGCCCACCAGCTTGTCCAGTTCGGGGTGGCTCTCGGGGCTGGTGCCCGGCGCATAGCGGGAGAGGAAACCCCACAGCACCGCGCGGTCGTCGCTGTTGGCGGCGGCCACCAGGTTCAGCAGCAGGCTGAACGACACCGGCAGGTCGACGCTCGGCACCTGGCCGTTGTGGATGTGGTGCACCGGGTTGCCGAGCTTCTCCGCCGCCGCCTGGCCGGGGTAGGCGGCGAGGAACTGGTAATATTCATCGACCGCCTTGGGGATGACGTCGAAATAGAGCCGCTTGGCCTTGCGCGGCGACTGGTACATGTACAGCGCCAGGCTTTCCGGGCTGGCGTAGGTCAGCCATTCCTCGATGGTCAGGCCGTTGCCCTTCGACTTGGAGATCTTCTCGCCCTTCTCGTCGAGGAACAGTTCGTAATTGAAGCCCTCCGGCGGCCGCGCGCCGAGCACGCGGGCGATCTTCGACGACAGGGTGACCGAGTCGATCAGGTCCTTGCCGGCCATCTCGTAGTCGACCTCCAGCGCCACCCAGCGCATCGCCCAGTCGGCCTTCCACTGCAGCTTGCAGTGGCCGCCGGTCACCGGCACGGTCATCCGCTCGCCGTCGTTGGGGTCGATGTAGCTGATGGTGCCAGCCTCGACGTCGCGATCGATGGTCGGCACCTGCAGCACGATGCCGGTCTTCGGGCAGACCGGCAGGAACGGCGAATAGGTTGCCCGCCGCTCGGCGCCGAGCGTTGGCAGGATGACGCCCTTCACCGCGTCATAGTGGGCGAGCACCGCCCGCAGTGTCGCGTCGAAGCGGCCGGACTTGTAGCAGTCGGTGGCCGACAGGAACTCGTACTCGAAGCCGAAGGTGTCGAGGAAGGCGCGCAGCCGGGCATTGTTGTGCTGGCCGAAACTGGGGTGAGTACCGAACGGGTCGGGCACCTGGGTCAGCGGCTTGCCCAGATGCTCGGCCACCATCTCCTTGTTGGGGATATTGTCCGGCACCTTGCGCAGGCCGTCCATGTCGTCGGAGAAGCAGAACAGCCTGGTCGGCAGGTCGGAGAGCAGGCTGAAGGCCTGACGGACCATGGTGGTGCGGGCGACCTCGCCGAAGGTGCCGATGTGCGGCAGGCCCGACGGGCCATAGCCGGTCTCGAACAGCACATAGCCTTTGGCCGGCGGCGCGTCCTTGAAACGCTCCACCAGCTTGCGGGCTTCCTCGAACACCCAGGCCTTGTTGTCGGCCGCGGCGGCCTTGAGATCACTCATCTACTGTCCAGACGGGTTGTGAACATATGTGGAGATGGTCATTAGTAGCGCCGCCATGTCCGATCAACCCGCCCTGTCGTCGAACCCGCCGCCGCCGCCACTGCGTTACCCAACGCTGGCGGCCGGCCATGGCGGCATCTGGGTGGCGGAAAGCTCGGGCAGCGTCCACACCGTGACGCGCGGCCAGGCGATCCGGCTGGCCGCCGACACCCCGGTGATCCTGATCAACGCGCCGCTGGTCGCCTCGCGGCTGGGCTACCCCGAGCTGTCGGGGCTCGACCTGCTGGAGCTGTTCGCCTTCGTCCGCCCGGCGCGCTTCTGCGTGCCGACGGCGCGTGGGCTGGCCCGCGCGCTGGCGCTGGAGGCGCCGGCGACGCTGGAGGAGGAGGCGCTGTTCCTGCGCCGGGCGGCCGAGGCGCTGCTGGCCGAGATCGCCGACCCGCTGTGGCCGTTTCGCGTCGGCGCCTATGGCGCGGCCCAGTCGCTACTGCGGCTGAAATGGCCGTGGGGGCCGGATGTCGCCGCCCGCGTCGCCCAGCCGCGCCACGCCGACCGGCCGCTGTTCCTCAGCCTGGCGGAGTGGGAGGACATGCCGCCGCGCGCCGCCCCCCACGATATTGTCCTTAACGGTGATGCGGTTGCCACGCGCCTCGCCCATCTGGTGGGTGCGCGGGCCGAGGCCCGGCCGCAGCAGCGCGATTTCGCCCGCGCGGCGGCGCATGCCTTCCAGCCGCGCGAGATGCAGGCGGCGCCCAACGTGGCGCTGGTGGAGGCCGGCACCGGCACCGGCAAGACGCTGGGCTATCTGGCGCCGGCCAGCCTGTGGGCCGAACAGGCCGGCGGCACTGTCTGGGTGTCAACCTTCACCAAGGCGCTGCAGCGCCAGCTCGATGGCGAGCTGGCCAGGCTTTACCCCGACCCGGCGGTGCGTGCCCGCCGCACGGTCATCCGCAAGGGGCGGGAGAACTACCTCTGCCTGCTGAACCTGGAGGACGCGGTGCAGGGCGCCTTCACCGGCCGGGCCGCCATCCTGGCGCAGCTGACCGCCCGTTGGGCCCGCTATACCCGCGATGGCGACATGATCGGCGGCGACTTCCCCGGCTGGCTGGCCTCGCTGTTCGGCAATGGCCGGCTGGCGGCGCTCACCGACCGGCGTGGCGAGTGCGTCTTCGCCGGCTGCCCGCACTACCGCCGCTGCTTCATCGAGCGGGCGGCGCGCAAGGCGGCGCGCGCCGACATCGTCGTCGCCAACCACGCGCTGGTGATGGTCAACGCCGCGCGCGGCCGCGCCGAGGGCGGTGTGATGAGCCGCATCGTCTTCGACGAGGGGCATCACCTGTTCGATGCCGCCGATTCCACCTTCGCCGCCCATCTCAGCGGTGCCGAGGCCATCGAGCTGCGCCGCTGGCTGCTGGGGCCGGAAGGCGGCCGCAGCCGGGGCCGACGGCGTGGCCTGGAGGCGCGGCTGGCCGAGCTGGTGCTGCACGACGATAGCAGCGCCACCCAGCTCGCGCTGCTGCTGCGGGTGGCGCGCGACCTGCCGTCCGACGGCTGGCTGGCCCGCGTCGCCGACGGGGCGGGCGACGGGCCGATCGAGCAATTGCTCGGCGCGGTGCGGGCGCAGGTGCTGGCGCGCGCCGAGATGAGCGAGTCCGGTTACGGACTGGAGACAGAGATCGCCAATCTGGCGCCACAGGTGGTGGAAACCGGGCTGGCGGCGCAGGACATGCTGGAAGCGCTGGTCGCCCCGATGGCGGCGCTGGAGCAGCGGCTGGCGGTGCTGATCGAGGACCGGCCGGACTGGCTGGATTCCGCGCTGCGCACCCGGCTGGAGGGCGCCGCTTCCGGGCTCAAGTATCGCCGGCAGACGGTGATGGCCTGGATCGGCCTGCTCGGCCGGCTGGGCGGTGTCGCCAATCCCGATTTCGTCGACTGGATGGCGCTCGACCGCGCCGAGGGCCGCGAGTTCGATGTCGGTCTGCATCGCCACTGGCTGGACCCGACCCGGCCGTTCGCCTCGCTGGTGCTGGAGCCGGCGCACGGCGTGGTGGTGACCTCGGCCACCCTGCGCGACCGTGGCGCCGACCCTGGCGACTGGAGCCGAGCCGAGCACCGCACCGGCGCCAACCACTTGCCGCTGCCGGCCCGCCGCTTCGCCGCCGCCTCGCCGTTCGATTATGCCAATGCCGCCCGGGTGTTCGTCGTCACCGACGTCAAGCGCGGCGACATCGGCCAGCTCGCCGGTGCTTACAAGGCGCTGATCCGCGCCACCGGCGGTGGCGCGCTGGGGTTGTTCACGGCGATTGCCCGGCTCAAGGCGGTCCATGCCCGCATCGCCGGGCCATTGGCGGAGGAGGGTCTGCCGCTGCTGGCCCAGCATGTCGACCCCATCGACACCGGCACGCTGGTCGATATGTTCCGGGCCGATGCCCATGCCAGCCTGCTCGGCACCGATGCCCTGCGCGATGGCGTCGACGTGCCGGGCCATTCGCTGCGGCTGGTGGTGCTGGAAGGCGTGCCGTGGCCGCGCCCGACCATCCTGCACGCCGCCCGGCGGGCGGCCTTTGGTGGCGCCGCCTACGACGATCTGGTCACCCGCGCCCGGCTTGCCCAGGCGTTTGGCCGGCTGATCCGCACCGCACGAGACCGCGGCGTGTTCGTGCTGCTGGGCGCGGCGGTGCCCTCTCGGCTGCTGTCGGCCTTTCCGCCCGACGTGCCGATTGCACGGGTCGGCCTCGCCGAGGCGGTGGCGGCGACCCGCGACTTTCTGGCGCCCTTGCCGCACGTGGAGGCGCCGCTTACTGTATCGGACGATCTTTAACCCCGACCCAACATCCTGAAAGGGCACCCGCGCGCCATGACCGGCCAGCCGATTTCCATGCATACCGCCTTGATCTACCTGATGATTGTCGTTGCCGGCTCCGACCGGTCAATGTCCGACAACGAGCTGAAGCGGATCGGCCGGCTGGTGCAGGATCTGCCGGTGTTCGCTGGCTTCAACATCGAGCATCTCATCCCCACCGCCCGCGACTGCGGCTCCATCCTCGACGCCGAGGAAGGGCTGACAACGGTGCTCGGCATCATCCGCGAGTCCGTGCCGGAAGAGGCCTGCGAGACCGCCTATTGCCTGGCCTGCGACGTGGCGGCGGCGGATGACCATCTGGGACGCTTCGAGCGCTCGATCCTCGATACCGTGCGCGCCACGCTGGGCATCGAGCGGCTGGCCGCCTCGGCGATCGAACGGGCGGCGGCCGCGCGCTGGTGGCGGCCGGCGCGCTGAGGTCGGTCACCAGATTTTGCCTTGGACCTGCGGTCCTGCCGGTATAAGCCGGTTACAAAGAGCCTGGGGAAAGACGCCTCGTGAAGACGCTGACGCTGCTGCGCCACGCCAAGTCCAGCTGGGATGACCCGCACCAACGGGATTTCGACCGTGTGCTCAACGACCGTGGTCGCCGCGCCGCGCCGCGCATTGGTCACTATCTGCGGGCCGAGGGCGCGCAGTTCGATGCCGTGATCTGTTCTCCCGCCGCCCGTACCCGCGAGACGCTGGCGCTGGTGGCCGAGGGCTATGGCGCGCCGCTTGAGGCGCAGTTCGACGAGCGCATCTACATGGCCTCGCACGACACACTGCTCGATCTGGTACACGAACTGCCGGACAGCGTGCGGTCGGTGCTGCTGGTCGGGCACAACCCCGGTTTCGAGGATCTGGCGCTCCATCTGGTAGGCAGCGGGCCGGAAAAGCTGCGCTCGGGGCTGGCGGCCAAATTCCCCACCGGCACGCTGGCGGAGATCGGCTTTGATGTGGACCAGTGGTCGGGCGTGAAGGCCAGGACCGGCCGTCTGCTGCGCTACGTGCGGCCCAAGCACCTCGACGCCGACCTCGACGGCGACTGAACCACACCGGCCGACAAGGAAGGCAGACCATGAGCATCAGCGCCATCGCCCTGCCCCGCATCCTGCGCGTCGGCGCCGGCGCCTCCCGCCAGGCCGGCGAGGTGCTGGCCATGCTCGGGCTGTCGCGGCCGCTGGTGGTGACCGACGGCTTTCTGGTCGCCCAGGGCTGGGTCTCGCGCCTGGTCGATGATCTCGCCGCCACCGGTATCCAGGCGCGGGTGTTCGCCGACACCGTGCCCGATCCCACCATCGCCTCCATCGAGGCCGGGCTTGCCTGTCTAGAGGCCGGCGACCATGACTGCGTGATCGGCTTCGGCGGCGGCAGCCCGCTCGACAGCGCCAAGGCCATCGCCGTGCTGGGCCGGCTGGGTGGCTCCATGGCCGACTACAAGGTGCCGCATGTGCAGGACCAGCCGGGCCTGCCAATCATCGCCATCCCCACCACCGCTGGCACCGGCTCCGAGGCGACCCGCTTCACCATCATCACCAACGGCGACACTGACGAGAAGATGCTCTGCCCGGGGCTGGCCTATCTGCCGGTGGCAGCGCTGGTCGATTATGAGCTGACGCTGACCAAGCCGCGCCGGCTGACCGCCGACACCGGCATCGATTCGCTGACCCACGCCATCGAGGCCTATGTCTCGCGCCGGGCCAATCCGTTCAGCGACACCATGGCGCTGGCGGCAATGCGGGCGATCGCGCCGAATATCCGCCGGGTCTGCGCCGACCCGCAGGACCGTCCGGCGCGCTCCGCGATGATGCTGGGGGCGACCCAGGCCGGCATCGCCTTCTCCAACAGTTCGGTGGCGCTGGTACATGGCATGAGCCGGCCGATCGGCGCCCACTTCCATGTGCCGCACGGCCTGTCCAACGCCATGCTGCTGCCCGCCGTCACCGCCTGGTCGGCGCCGTCGGCACCCGCCCGCTACGCCGATTGCGCCCGTGCCATGGGGATCGCCGGCGACGACGAGGGAGACCAGGCCGCCGTCGCCCGGCTCATCGAGGAGCTGGCGGCGCTCAACCGCGATCTCGACGTGCCGACGCCGCCGGTGTTTGGCATCGAGCGCGCCCGTTGGGAGGCATTGCTGCCCTTGATGTGCGAGCAGGCGCTGGCCTCGGGGTCGCCGGCCAATAATCCGCGCGTGCCGACGATCGACGAGATGCGCGCCCTCTATGCCCTGGCCTGGGATGGACGCTGCTGAACATCCGGACCCGCGGTCTACGACCAACCCTGACACACGCAACAGCTTGGCGATCGCCGGCCGCGGCCCCACCTTTCCGGCGGGGAGGATGACATATGACCGGACAACAGGCCGAAACCTTTGGCGACATCGTCAATCGCCACGGGCGCGAAAGACCGCGGGCTATCGCCCTGCGCTTCGAGGGTCGGGTGACCGATTATGCGATGCTCGATCGCCATACCAACCGGGTCGCCAATGCGCTGCTCGACATGGGGCTGAAGCCCGGCGACCGGGTCGCGCATCTGGGCAAGAACAGCGATGCCGCCATCGAACTGATGCTGGGTGCCGCCAAGGCCGGGGTGGTGCTGGTGCCGGTGATCTGGCGACTGGCGCCGGACGAGATCGCCTGGATCCTGCGGGACAGCGGCGCGCGCCACCTGTTCGTCGACGCGGTGTTCGCCGAAACCGCCGGCAAGCTTGCAGACGGGCTTGATTCCGTGATCATCATGGATTCGGACTCCGCCAATGGCTTTGCCGCCTGGCGCGACGTTGCCTCTGACGCGCCGCCGCCGGTGACGGTGGACGCCGAGGACATCCTGTTGCAGCTTTATACCTCCGGCACCACCGGCAAACCCAAGGGCGCGATGCTGACCCACGCCAACGTCACCCGCTTCCGGCCGCTGGTCGATAGCTCGGGGTTGGAATGGCTGTCGTCGCAGCCCGGCGAGACGGCGATGCTGGCCATGCCGTTCGCCCACATCGCCGGTGTCGGCACGGCGCTGCTCAATGTCTATGGCGCGCAGGAGAACATCGTGCTGCGCGAGTTCGACCCCGGCGCGGTGCTGGAGGCGATCGAGACCCACCGGCTGAAGCGGCTGTTCCTGGTGCCGGCGGCGCTGCAGATCCTGCTCGGCCATCCGCGCGCCAAGCAGACGGATTTCTCCAGCCTGCGCTACTTCTCCTATGGCGCCAGCCCGATTCCGCTGGAGCTGCTGAAGGCCGGCATTGCCGTGCTGGGCTGCGAGTTCATGCAGGTCTACGGCATGACCGAGACCTGGGGGCCGGTGACGGCGCTGGCGCCGGAAGATCACCGGCCGGAACGCGTCCACGTCATGACATCGGCCGGCAAGGCGATGCCGGGGGTGGAGCTGAAGGTCGTCGACGAGGAAGGGCGCACGCTGCCGCCCAACACCGTCGGCGAGGTGATGGTGCGTGGGCCGATGGTGATGAAGGGCTACTGGAACCGGCCGGAGGAGACCGCCAGGGCAATCGACGCCGACGGCTGGCTGCGCACCGGCGACGCCGGCCTGCTGGACGAGGAAGGCTATCTGTTCATCCAGGACCGCATCAAGGACATGATCATCTCAGGTGGCGAGAACGTCTATCCGGCGGAGGTGGAGAGCGCCATCTACGGCCACCCCGACGTGGCGGACGTGGCGGTGATCGGCGTGCCGGACGCCAAATGGGGCGAGGCGGTCAAGGCGATCGTCGTGCCGCGGCCCGGGGTGTCGCCGGACCCGGCGAGCATCATCGCCCACGCCCGCGATCGCATCGCCCACTTCAAGTGCCCCAAGAGCGTCGACTTCATCGACGCGCTGCCGCGCAACCCGTCGGGCAAGATATTGCGCCGGACCCTGCGTGAGCCCTATTGGGCCGGTCAGTCGCGCAACGTCAACTGACACGCGCGCGGCAGGCTGACGGGCGGGGTTCAGCTCCGCCCGAGCAGCATCCGGGCGATAATGTCGCGCTGGATTTCGTTGGAGCCGGCATAGATGCTGGCCGCCCGGTCGTTGAGGTAGCGCGGCATGGCGACGGCCACATGGTCGGGCGCTGCGTCGAGCACGGTCGGGAAGGCTGCTGGGCCGGCGATCAGCAGCGCCAGTTCGTCGAGCCGCTGGGAAATCTCGGTGCCGAGGATCTTCAGCATCGACGGCAGCAGCGCGGCATCGCCGGCGCGGCCGCCCACCAGGGCCTGCAGTTCCTGCGATTGCAGTGCGTCGACCTCGGCGGCAAGCCGGCCGAGCCCGAGCGCGATGTCGGGGTCGCTGGTCAGTCCCTCGTCGTGAGCGGCGGCGCGCAGCTGGTTGAGCGTCACCCGCAGCGCCGGCGCGTAGCGGCCGCCGCGCTCGAAGGCCAGCAGATATTTCGCCACCGACCAGCCGTCGTTTTCCGCCCCCAGCCGGTTGGCCTGCGGTACTCGCACGTCGTCGAAGAACACCTGGTTGAGTTCATGGTCGCCGGCCAACGTGATGATCGGCTTCACGGTAATGCCGGGGCTTGCCATGTCGAGCAGCAGGAACGTGATGCCCGACTGCGGCTTGCCGTGGCTGCCGGTGCGCACCAGGCAGAACATGCGGTTGGCGTGGTGGGCGTGGGTGGTCCAGATCTTCGAGCCGTTGAGCACATAATCCGTGCCGTCGGGCACGGCCCGCAGGCCGAGGTTGGCAAGATCCGAGCCGGCGCCGGGCTCGGAGAAGCCCTGGCACCAGTAATCCTCGCCGGAGAGAATGCGCGGGAGGTAGAAGTTCTTCTGGGCGTCGCTGCCATAGTGCATGATCACCGGCGCCACCATCTTCAGGCCCATCGGCGCCAGCGACGGCGCATTGGCGCGGGCACATTCGGCGGCGAAGATGTACCGCTGCACTTCGGTCCAGCCGGTGCCGCCATGGGCCACCGGCCAGTCCGGCGCCACCCAGCCGCGCGTGTGCAGGATGCGCTGCCAGGCCAGCGAGATGTCCGGCTCGTGGAACACGCTGCGGGCCCGCCGGCCGGCGCGCCGCAACTCGGGCGTCAGGGCGGTGGCGAGGAAGGTGCGAACCTCGTCGCGGAAGCGACGGTCGTCGGCGGAGAGAAAAATATCCATGGCGGCCGGAATCGCGTGTCCGGCGCCTCTCTTGCAAGCTGGCGGACGTTACAGGGGGGACTCAGCGGGCGCCGACGAAGCCAAGACCGGCGGCGGCCTGGATCGCCTGCGCGCGGCCCGTGGCGCCGAGCTTGGCCGAGGCATTGCGCAGGTGAAAGCGCACCGTCGAGATCGATAGCGACAGGATGATGCCGATCTCGCCGTCGGTCTTGCCGGCGGCCGCCCAGCGCAGGCACTGCACCTCGCGCCGGGTGAGTGCGGCAGGCGCCGCGGCGTTGCGTGGCCGCCCGGCGGCCTCGGCGTGGCTGGCGATCAGCCGCAGGGCGAGCGCGTGGAGGTGCTCGGCCTGGTTCGTGAACACGTGGGCGATATCCATCGTGGTGGGGGAGGCCCATACCATCGTGCCAATGATGCCGCGTGGCAGATGCACCGGCGTGATGATGGCGGCGGTGATGCCGCTGAGCCGTGTCACCTGCGTGCAGTCGAAGTCATCGAGCAGCCGGGTCGCCCGCCAGCTGTGCAGCCGGCCATCGGCGAAATAGAAGGGCTCGGCGATCATCCGCGCGGCATTGAGGAACGGGGAGTCCAGTGCCAGCCGGCGGTTGCGCCAGTACTGGTCGAACGGACCGAACCAGCGGAAACTGGTTTCGGCGTAAGGGCGGCCGTCGGCGTCGCACATCGGCTCCGGGTCGCCCAGATCGCTCTGGGCGGCAATGTACGGCAAGCCGTTGGCCTCCCCGGCGGCCTTCACCGCTTCGACGAACCGGGCGGTCTGCTCCCACAGCGCCCGCCGTTCCGCATCCATTCCCATCTTCTCCCTTTACTACCCTGATACGGCTATCAGGTTGATAGTACTCCGCCGCAACGCGATCCTGCCAGCCTTGAAGCCGGCTACACCCATCGCATTACAAAGTGCCAACACAATCAATGGGGTCCGGCGGGGGGGAGTTCAGATTCATGGATTATCGTTCGATTCTTTGGGCAGGTGCGGCTGTTTGCGCCCTGACAACATCCGTTCTGGCGCCGGCGGCGCTGGCCCAGACTGCTGGGGGGCAGGCCGCGGCAGCGTCTTCCGGCGGTGAAGATTACACCATGCTGCAGGACATCATCGTCACCGCGCAGCGGCGCGCCGAATCGATCAACGATGTCGGCATGGCGATCCAGGCCTTCGATTCCGATAAGCTGACCGCGATGCGGGTCAATACGGTGTCTGACATCACCACCGTGGTACCGAGCTTCACGGTGTCCCAAAGCTATCAGGGCGTCCCCACCTATACGATGCGCGGCATCGGCTTCAACACCATCAATCTGTCCGCCACGTCGACCGTTGGCACCTACGTCGATGAAGTGGCCTACGCCTACCCGATCATGAATACCGGCCCGGTGATGGATCTTGAGCGCGTCGAGGTGCTGAAGGGCCCCCAGGGCACGCTCTATGGCCGCAATACCACGGCGGGCCTGATCAACTTCGTCACCGCAAAGCCGACCGACGAGTTCAAGGCCGCGCTGAACGCCGACCTGGGCAACTATCAGACCTACAACATCGGCGGCTACATCTCCGGCCCGCTGACCGAGGGCGTGCAGGCACGTCTGGCCTTCCGTAGCGAGAACAGCGACAAGGGCTGGCAGAAGTCCAACAGCCGTGACGAGCGTCTGGGCAAGGTGGAGAAATACGGCCTGCGCGGCGCGCTGGCGGTGCAGCCGGCGGAAGGCACCAACATCGACCTGTCGGTGACCTGGTGGCGCAACAACTCGGACACCGTCGCCGGCCAGGGCATCGGCTTCAGCCCCGCCACCGCCAGCAGCCCGTTCAACGCGCCGGGTCTGGTGGACTACATCGCCAACAACCAGCCGACCAAGGCCAGCCAGGCCGACTGGGCACCCTATGCCCAGCGGGCGACGGACATCGGTATCGGCGAAGGCCTGGATGGCCGGCTGAACGAGGGCAACCGCTTCCTTGGCCTGAAATTGCGACTGGACCAGGACATCACCGACAACATCAAGCTGGTATCGCTGACCAGTTACAATGACTTCAAGCGCGACGCCCTGTTCGACTGGAGTGGCGCCCCTTATGAAATTCTGGTCCAGAACGGGGTGGGGCGCATCAAGTCCTTCGCCGAGGATCTGCATATCGAAGGCGTGTCCGGGCCAGTGAACTGGCTGGTGGGCGGCTATTACGCGCGGGACAAGATTCTCGACAGCAACCGCACCCTGCTTGGCCAGAATGCCAACGTCGGGCTGATCCGTTACTATGGTGCCACGCTGGCGGCGACCCCGTTCAACAGCGGCGGCTACACGCTGGAGCAGATCAGCCAGGCATTCCGCACCTATATCGATGAAGCGAACATGAAGACCACGACGTGGAGCCTGTTCGCCAACGCCGACTGGGAACTCAACGACCAGTTCAAGCTGACCGGCGGTATCCGCTACACCGAGGACAAGCAGCGTTACAGCGGCTGCTCGCGCGACCACAACGGGTCGATGCTGCCCAACGTCAATGTTGTCAACCGCTACCTGTTCCTGACCGCCTATGGCGTACTTGCCGACCCGATCAGCGAGAACCAGTGCAATACGTTCGATGCCGATGCAGGTGCCTTCGGCCGGGTCCGCTCGGTGCTCGACGAGAACAATGTCTCCTGGCGGGTGGCGCTGGACTGGAAGCCGAGCCCGGACTTCCTCGGCTACGCCTCGGTGTCGCGCGGCGCGAAATCGGGCACCACGCCCGTCAACGCGGCCAGCATGGCGCAGCAGAACGGGCCGGTGAAGCAGGAGCTGCTGACGGCCTACGAGATCGGCCTCAAATCGACGGTGGAAGCACTGCGGATGCAGGCTAACGTGGCGCTGTTCTATTATGACTACAAGGACAAGCAGATCAGCACCTACTTCGCGGACCCGATCTACACCGCGCTGTCGCGGCTGGACAATATTCCGAAGTCGGAGGCCTATGGTCTGGATGTCGATGTTACGGTCCGACCGGTCCGGTCGCTGACGCTCAGCGCCACCGCCTTGTGGCTGCACACCGAGGTGACGGAATATTTCGGCACCACGGCGGCGGGCGTGGAGAATGTCGATTTCTCCGGCACGCCGTTCATCTACAGCCCGAAGTTCCAGGGCAGCCTGTCGGCAATGTATGACCAGCCGCTCAATGACTCCATCGCGTTGCAGGTCGTGCTCAACGGTCGCTACCAGAGCAAGAGCAACACGATCTTCGAGGACATCGACCTCTACAAGATCAAGGGCTACGGCATGGTCAACGGCAGCATCGGCGTGCATGCGCTCGACGATCGCTGGACCGCCTCGCTGTGGGCGCGCAACCTCTTCAACACCTACGCGTGGACGGCGGTGGCCAGCAACGCCAACGTGGTGGTGCGCTTCCCGAGCCAGCCGCGCACCTTCGGTGTGTCGTTCGGCGTAAAGTTCTGACGATCCGCGAGAGGGGTGGCCCCTCTCGCCTGTCACACGCGCGGGCGGACCGGCCGGGGCCGGTCCGCCCGTTTGCCGTTCAGGCCGCCGCGTCAGGCAGCGCGCACCTCGGCGATGAAGGCGGAGACCGCGCTTTGCAGATCGTCGGCGCGCTGCATGACGCTGGCGGCGGAGCTGCGCACCGTTTCGGCGACCGTGCGGCTGGTCTCGACGATCTCGTTGACGCCAACGATATTGCTCGACACCAGCGTGGTGCCGGCCGACACCTGCTGCGCGCTGGAGGCGATTTCCGCCGTCGCCGCGCCCTGCTGCTCCACCGCCGCCGCGACGGTGGTGGTGATCTTGTCGAACTGGGCGATGGTGCCGGCGATGGCCTGGATCGAGGCGATCGAGCTGCCGACGCGCGCCTTGATGGCCTCCACCTGACCGGTGATCTCGACCGTCGCGTTGGCGGTCTGGGTGGCAAGGCTCTTCACTTCCGAGGCGACGACCGCGAAGCCCTTGCCAGCTTCGCCCGCGCGGGCCGCCTCGATGGTGGCGTTGAGCGCCAGCAGGTTGGTCTGCTCGGCGATCGCCTGGATCATGCCGACGATTTCGTCGATGCGGCCGGCGACGTTCGACAGCGCCTCGACCTCCTGATTGCTGTGCTCGGCCTGGGCCACCGCCTCGCCGGCGGCAGTGGCGGATACCTGCATCTGGCGGCTGATCTCGCGGATCGAGGCTTCCAGTTCCTCCGCCGCCGTGGCGACGCTCTGGACACTGGCGGCGGCCTCCTCCGATGCGCTGGCGACGGTGGCGGTGCGGCGGCTGCTTTCGTGCACGTTGTCGCCCAGTGTCGTCGCCAGGCCCAGCATCTCCTGCGCTGACTGCTGGACCGTCGTCACCATCGCGCCCACCGCGGCCTCGAACTGGTTGGCCAGCGCATGCATCTGTGCCCGCCGCTCGGCCTCGGCGGCCTGACGCATCTGCGCCTCACGCTCCCGGGCGGCTTCCTCCTGGCGGCGCTGCTGCTCGGCGTGCTCGCGCTCGCGCCGCTCGTTCTGCTGCCGGGCGGCCTCGTTCTCGGCGCGCAACGCCTCGGCGGCCTGCAGGTTGTCCCGCAGCACCAGGGCGGCGCGGCCGAGGTCGCCCAGCTCGTCATGGCGGCGGGCGGCAGGCACGTCGACGGCGAGATCGCCCCGGGACAGGCCGACGATGGACGTCTTGATGGAGGTGAGCGGACGCACGATGCTGCGCACCACCAGCCAGATCACCGCCGACAGGGCGGCAACGAAGGCGGCCGCCAGCAGCAGGGTCTGGGTCAGCGCCTGGCGATACTGGGCGGCGAGGTCGTCGACATAGACGCCGGTGCCAATGATCCACCCCCAGCCGGGCACGGCCTTGACCATGCTCATCTTGTCCACCGGCTCGCTGCTGCCGGTGCGCGGCCATGCATAATGCACGATGCCCGAGCCGCTTTTCCTGACGATGTCGACCATCTCGACGAACAGGGCGACACCGTTGGGATCCTTCATGTCGCGCACGCTGGTACCGTCGAGTTCCGGCCTGTTGGGGTGCATCACCATGCGTACGTCGTTGTCGATGATGAACAGATACTCGCTGCCGCGATAGCGCACCGTCTTCAGCCGGGCGATCGCGTCGGCTTGTGCCTCGGCTCTGGTCATCCGGCCGTCATCGACGGCTCGCTGATACCCCGCCACCATCGATGTCGCGACATCCAGCAGACTGGCGAGTTCGGTTTCGCGCTGCTCGGTCAGGCGCTCATGGCCCAGGTTGACAGCGGTGACAACGCCCAGCACCAGGCCTGCGGCGACCAGCGGAATCAACAGGAAAGCGCGAAGGCGGACGCTAAGATGTTGTATTTTCATACATACCTGCGGAGTTTCATGATTGTTGCTGCTAGCATTCATGTAAGGGTGTGAATATTCGGTTTAGCTGAAGTATCCCCCGCCGGCGCCGGGCTGGTGGAGAAAATATGGTTCGGCCGCTCGTGGCGCGCCGGTCACCAGCATCGTGGCGTCCTTGCCACGCCGTTCAGGGAATATCCCGCGCCACCGGTCATGTAATCAAAGTGACATCAATCTGACCCGAAGGTGACACTTGTTGTCGTCAAACGACCCCCGACACCAGATTCAGGGGGTTTGACACCGTGATTTTCCGTTCATCGCAGCTCCAGATCGTTGCCGGATTGTTGGCTTCGGTCTCTCTTGCCTCGATTGCCCAGGCCGGCGATCTCGTTGGGACCGTTGTCGACGCCTCGGGCACGCGTGCCTTGCAGGCCGCCAGCGTGCGCTTGGTTGAGCTCGGCCGCGCGGCCACCACGGACCGTGATGGCGTTTACATTTTCGCTGATGTGCCTGCCGGAAACTACACGGTGGAAGTGCGCTATATCGGTGCCACGACGATGACGAGGACCATCGCGGTGCCTGCCACCGGCCGTGCGACCGGTGACTTCGCGCTCACCGGTGTGGGTGCCACCGATATTCTGGTCATCGGTCAGGCGGCCAGCCAGGCCAGCGCGCTGTCGCGCCAGAAGGCGGCCGACGGTGTGACGAGTGTGCTGACCCGCGACGCCATCGGCCAGTTTCCCGATCAGAACGTGGCGGAATCGCTGCGTCGCCTGACGGGTGTCAACATCCTGAACGATCAGGGCGAGGGTCGCTTCGTCTCGGTGCGGGGGCTTGACCCAGAGCTCAACTCCAGCTCGCTCAACGGCGTGCGCCTGCCGGCACCGGAGTCCGATGTGCGGTCGGTGGCGCTGGACGTTATTTCGTCCGATGTCATTGAGTCGATCGAGGTCAAGAAGTCGCTGACCCCGGATATGGACGGCGATACCATCGGCGCGTCCATCGAGATCAACACCACCAGCGCTTTCGATCGCAAGAAGGACTATTATGCGGTGCGCGCCGAAGGCAGCTACAACGATTACGCTGGCACGGTGACACCCAAGGGTAGCTTCGACTTCTCGACCCGGCTGGGCGAGGATTTCGGTGTTGCCGGCGGCATCAGCTATTACAAGCGCAAATTCGAGACCGATAATGTCGAGGCGACCACCTGGTCTACCAGTGAGGATGGCGTCGATTACAACGAAGAGGTTGAATATCGCGATTACGACGTGACACGCGAGCGCTTCAGCGCCGCGCTGTCGTTCGACTGGCGTGCGTCTGACACCACGACCGCCTACATCCGCGGCAACTGGAGCCAGTTCGACGATCAGGAATATCGTCGTCGCACCACCTTCATCTTCGATGGCGAACCCGCCGAGGGGGATGCCGATGGCGCGGTCTTCAGTGACGCGGATGATCGTATCGAGGTCCGCCGTGACATCAAGGACCGCTTCGAGCGCCAGCGCATCCAGTCCGTGGTGCTGGGCAGCAACACCGACACCGGCACCTGGAAGTTCGACTGGTTCGCCAGCTACGCCAAGTCGACGGAGAAGGAGGACTTCTCCATCGATCCGACCCGGTTCCGTGCCCGCTTCGACGAGGACGGCGTGGACATCGCGTGGGACTACAGCAATGCCCGGGTGCCGACCTACACCATCCTGAGCGGCGCCGACGAGGTCAATGATCCCACCAACTATGGCTTCAACCGCACCGAACTGACGACGCTGTCGGACAGTCAGGACCGGGAATGGGCCCTGAAGGCCGATCTGGCGCGCAAGTTCGCCATGGAGGGCGGCGACTTCACGGTCCAGGCTGGTGCCAAGGCGCGCTGGCGCAAGAAGTCATACGACTTCAACATGATCTATTACGGCGACTATGATGGCGATTACACTCTCGCCGATGTGCTCGGCAAGCAGACCTATCGCCTGCTCGACATGGGCCCGGTTGCCAGCAAGACCGGCGCGGCGGAGTTCCTGCTGGCCAACCGGGGCGGCTTCGAGACCGACCAGTATGAGATCGATCTCAATTCCAGCAGCACCGACTACGCGGTGAAGGAAGATGTCGCCGCCGGTTACCTGCTGGGTCGCTGGGACAGCGATACGCTGCGCGTCATCGGCGGTCTGCGCGTCGAGCACACCAAGAACGAGATGAGCGGCAACCTCGTTGCTGACGATGGCGACGATGTGTTCGTGACGCCGGTCAGCTCTGACCGCAGCTACACCGACTGGCTGCCAAGCCTGACCGTGCGCTACCAGCCGCAGCGCGAGCTGGTGTTGCGGGCGGCCGGCTACAAGAGCCTGATGCGGCCGAAGCTCTCGAAGATGGCGCCGCGTTTCACCATCAACGAGGATGAGGAAGCGGAGTTCGGCAATCCCGACCTGAAGCCGTACATCGCGTGGAACCTTGATGCCGGGGTTGAATATTACTTCGCGCCTAACGCCGCGGTGACGTTCGGCGGCTTCTACAAGTCCATCGACAACTTCATCATCGACGGCTTCTTCGAGGCTGACGATGCCCCCTACAACGGTGTCTATCGTGGCACGACCTTCGCCGAGGCGATCATTCCGCTCAACGGCGACAAGGCCGAAGTGGCGGGTATCGAGGCCAGCTACAGCCAGGTCTTCACCATGCTGCCGGCGCCGTTCGACGGTCTGCTGATGCAGGCGAACTACACCTACACCTGGTCGAAGGGTACGCTGTTCGACGGTCGCTCCATCTCGCTGCCGTCCAACTCGCGCAACACCTTCAACCTGGTGCTGGGGTACGAAAAGGGGCCGATCGACCTGCGTGTCGCCGGTACGTATCGCGACAAGTATCTCGATGAGATCGGTGGTTCCGCCGACGAGGATCGCTGGGTCGACAACCACTTCCAGATCGACATCTCGGCGAAGTACAAGCTGACCGACGCCATCCGCCTCTATGCCGAGTGGGTGAACGTCAACAACGCGAAGTACTTCGCCTACCAGAATTACAACGGCCGGCAGCGGTTGCTGCAGTATGAAAAATATGGCCCGACAGTGAAGGTGGGTGCCCGCGTCACCTTCTAGTGCCTGATTGGCTGACGTTCGGGATGGTGGCGTCATCGCCTCGATCCCGAACGTTCAGCCCGTCGGAAAACGCCGCCCGACCCGCAGCTGTTACTCGCGTCGCCGTGTTGCCCCCGGTCCGTGTTGGCCTGGCGGCGCAAGACGGCAACGTGCTTTTCAGGGTCGCGGCGTCCGCCGCATCGCGGTGCGACGTGGTCGCGAGGTGGTGGCCCTTGCGGGTGCCTCGCCGCCCTTTCTTCGCAAGGGCGTCATCTGGAGATGACCATCCTGGCGCCCCGCCGGTGAGCACTCACCAGCGAGACGCACGCTGCGAGCCGAGGCCGACCACCATCGGCGGCGGCCGGCATGCGGAAGTCCGGCGTGGCCGTCGTCGTGGTCGCGCGGCAGGGCCAGGTTGCTGATGGCGTGGTTACTGGTGGTTGTCGCTCGCGCCGAACAGCGCCTCACGCACGATATAGAAAATGGTGTGCTGCTCGATGGTGCCGCGGAACAGCTGGGCGCCGGCGCCGGATGCCCGGACCACCACGTCCTCGCCGCCGTGGGTCTCGGACGACAGCGGAATCAGCGACTGCTGCCGGTAATCGACCGCCCCGGTGTCGGTGGTTGCCGGGTCCGGCCGCTCGGAGGCACTGACGGCGCCGGGGCCGTTGGCGTAGGACAGCGTGGTGTAGGCCTTCTTGTCCTTGGCGAGGACAGGCGTGCCTGGCGTGTGCGCCACCGTGCCGAGAATGGGGTTGCCGCGCCCGGGATAACCGCTGATCGACAGTGTATGGCTGTGATCGGCGGTGGTGATGATCAGCGTGTCGTCGAGGTCGACCAGGCGCAGCGCGGTCGCCACCGCTTCATCGAGCGCCTTGGTGTCGGCAAGGGCGCGGTGGGCGTTTCCGGCGTGATGCGCGTGGTCGATGCGGCCGCCTTCCACCATCAGTACATAACCCTGCGGGTTGCGGGACAGCATGCGGATTGCTGTCTCAACCATCTCCGCCAGTGAGGGCTCACCGGCACCGTCGCGGGCTCGGTCCGCCTCGTATTGCATGTGACTGGGTTCGAACAGGCCGAGCAGGCGGGTATGGCGGTCGGGGTCGACGGCGGCGAACTGATCGCGCTTCCAGACAAACGCGGCCTTCGGATTGGCGCGCTGCCAGACCTGGACCAGGTCGCGACCGTCGCTGCGGCCGCCGGTCTTGTCGGCATATTCGGGGTCTTTCCGGGTTCGGGGCAGGAACGCCGCGCGGCCGCCGCCCAGGATCACATCCAGGCGGGCGCCGACAGGGCCTTCCACCAG
The DNA here is from genome assembly GCA_963205175.1 of Pseudomonadota bacterium. GTDB lineage: Bacteria > Pseudomonadota > Alphaproteobacteria > Sphingomonadales > Sphingomonadaceae > CAUJIW01. The sequence goes on along the minus strand of CAUJIW010000112.1, from coordinate 14,028 downwards.
CTGCCGGGCGATATCGAGGCAGCCCTCGCGTCGGGCGGCCTCCGGCATGTCCGTGTCGGACTCCCAGTCGCGCTGGGGTGTGTGGGCATAGGTTGCCGCCGGGGTGGCATGAGTAATCCGCGTGGTGGTGACGACACCGGTCGCCCGCCGTCGCTGCTGGGCGATGTCGAACAGCGACGGCAGGGGATGCGCGAGCGCGGCCGGGCAATCCTCGAAAGCGGCTTCCGGTCCGACGCCAAGGGTGCGGCTGCGGGTTTTCACACCGGTCATGATCGCGGTCGCGGTCGACGCCGAGTCGGCCACCTGGGCGTCGTGGGAATAGGTCTTGACCAGTGCGGCATGGTCCAGGCTGTCCATGGCGGTTTCGTAGGATTCACCGTCGCGGCCAAGAGACTGTCCGGCAAAGATGCGTCCTGCGGTCAGGGTGGAGACGCCCATGCCGTCGCCGATGAAGATGATGACATTGCGCGCCCTGGCCGGACGCGGCGTGCTGTTCTTCAGCCGCGTCAGCGCCGCTTCACCCTGCTGGCGATAGCCTTCGCTGCTCCTGTCGGTCTGAGCGTCAGCCCCGGAAGAGAGGGCGAGCAGACAGGCTAGCGGGAGTGACCAGGCACTGACGGCGAGACGGCGTTTCGACATGGGCATCTTCCTTTCATCCATCATCCCCATGCAGCGGATATGTATCCGTTCCATGACAATGGCCGTTGTGGCGTCCGTCGACGGGATTGACAATGGCTGATATTTTGATATTTCGCGAATTATGGAAACTATTTCAGCCATCAACGAATCCGGCTCGACCCGCTGGGCCGTCGAGGCGCTGGGCGCCCTCGCCCATGAAACCCGGCTGGCTGTCTTCCGTCTGCTGGTGCGCGCCGGGCCCAACGGCATGGTGGCGGGTGAGATCGCCGATCACGCTGGCGTGGCGGCCTCCACGATGTCCCACCATCTGGCGACGCTGGAGCGGGCCGGACTTGCCGCCTCCCAGCGCGAAGGCCGGTTGATCCGCTATCGCGCCGACTTTGCCGCCATGCGGCGCCTGCTGGCGTTCCTGGTGCAGGATTGCTGCCAGGGCGCCCCGGAACTCTGCGTCGATCTGACCGGCGCCCTTGTCTGTGCCACTGCCGTGTGAGGACCTTTCATGACCGAGAAGATCTATAACGTCCTGTTTCTGTGTACCGGCAACAGCGCCCGCTCGATCCTGGGGGAGGCGTTGCTGAACAGCATGGGCGCCGGTCGGTTCCGGGCATGGAGCGCCGGCAGCCAGCCCAAGGGTCAGGTCCACCCGATGGCACTGGATGTGTTGCGGGAAGCGGGCCTGCCGGTTGATGGTCTGCGATCCAAAAGCTGGGACGCGGTTGCCGGTCCCGACGCGCCGGTGTTCGATTTCATTTTCACGGTCTGCGACAATGCGGCGGGTGAGACCTGCCCGGTATGGCCGGGCCATCCGATGACTGCCCACTGGGGTATTGAGGATCCGGCGGCGGTAGAGGGCGATGGTCAGCGGCAGGCGTTTCTCACGGCCCTGCGCTACCTGCGCAACCGTATCAATCTCTTCCTCAATCTGCCGCTGGACAGCATCGATCGCATGGCGACCGAGCGCCGGATCAGCGAGATCGGCCGCACGGAAGGGGCCACGGGTGTGGCGACGGGCGATCACTGAGGCGTGCCCGCGCACGATGGTGGACTCCCGGAGACTGCCGCTACCATGTCGACGCGCCGTCGGCGTTTGCTGCCGAAAGAGGATGTATGACCGATACGCCGGAGCATGATGAGGCCGGAGCCTCGCCGCTGGGAGTATTTGAACGCTGGCTCTCGCTCTGGGTGGCGCTGGCGATCGCGGCTGGTATCGGTCTGGGCAACCTGGCGCCGGACCTGATCGCCGGGCTGGCGCGGCTGGAGATTGCCTCCGTCAACCTGGTGGTGGCGGTTCTGATCTGGGCGATGATCTATCCGATGATGGTGGGCGTCGATTTCGCCAGCGTCCGTGACATCGGTCGCCGGCCACGCGGCCTGATCATCACGCTGGTGGTGAACTGGCTCATCAAACCCTTCACCATGGCCGCCATTGCGGTCCTGTTCTTCAATCACCTCTATGCCGGCCTGATGTCGGCCGACGATGCCCGGCAATATGTCGCCGGGCTCATTCTGCTCGGCGCGGCGCCATGCACGGCCATGGTGTTCGTATGGTCCCAGATGACGAAGGGCGACCCCGCTTACACGCTTGTCCAGGTGTCGGTGAATGATCTGGTGATGATCGTTGCCTTCGCGCCGATTGTCGCCCTGCTCCTGGGTGTCACCAGGATCGATGTGCCGTGGGAGACGTTGCTGCTGTCGGTGGTGCTGTATGTCGTGATTCCGCTGGCGGCCGGCGCCTTCACCCGTCGCCGGGTGGTCCGGGCGCACGGCGCGAACGGCGCGGCGGTCGAGGCGTTCACGGCCCGACTCAAGCCATATGCCGTCATTGGCCTGCTAGCGACGGTGGTGCTGCTGTTCGCGTTCCAGGCCGGCACCATCCTGTCCCAGCCACTGCTGATCCTGCTGATCGCCATCCCCATCGTCATCCAGTCCTATGGTATTTTCGCGCTCGCCTATGCAGCGGCCTGGGCCTGGCGGGTGCCGCACAGCATTGCCGCTCCCTGTGCCATGATTGGCACCTCCAACTTCTTCGAACTGGCGGTGGCGGTGGCGATCGGCCTGTTCGGGCTTTCCAGCGGCGCCGCGCTGGCGACCGTGGTCGGCGTGCTGGTGGAGGTGCCGGTCATGCTGTCGCTGGTCGCCTATGCCAATCGCACGCGCTCGCGCTTTCCGGCCTGACGGTCATCCGGTCCTGATGCCCCGGCAAAAGAGACCACTCGGGCGTCATGTCGTGACATCCGGCTGGGGCGATGGCGGATGACCCTGGCCGCCGACTGATCCCTGTCGTCGCTGCTGTCATCGTATCCGCCGGGCGCGCCGTGGTTCATCCGCTTGATTTCACCACCACGCTGGCCTAACAGGCGACATTCGTCGGACTCGGCTTGCCGGGTGGCTCGGCCGGGCGCCTATCCCCCGGATAACTTCTTTCAAACCGCCTACTCCAGACGGCTGTATCCGTGGCTGGCGCGAAAGTGTGTCTGAAATTCAGGTTCGATCGCCCTCATGACCGCAATGAACACGCTTCAGCGCGAATGGCTGAGCAATCCCCGCAATGACATTCTCGCCGGCCTGGTCGTTGCGCTGGCCCTGATACCCGAAGCGATCGGCTTCTCCATCATCGCCGGTGTCGATCCCAAGGTCGGGCTCTACGCGTCTTTCTCGATCACTGTCATCATCGCGCTGGTGGGGGGGGCGTCCGGGCATGATTTCCGCTGCGACCGCCGCCGTGGCCGTGCTGGTGGTGCCATTGGTGCGCGATCATGGCATCGAGTATCTGTTCGCGGCGACGGTGCTGATGGGTGTGATCCAGATTGCCGGCGGTTTCCTCCGGCTCGATCTGCTGATGAAGTTCGTCTCGCGTTCTGTGGTCACGGGATTCGTCAACGCCCTTGCGATCCTGATTTTCCTTGCCCAGCTGCCGCAGCTGGTTGGCGTGACGCCCGTGACATATCTGATGGTCGCCGGCGCGCTTGCCATCATCTACCTGTTTCCGCGTCTGACGCGGGCGGTGCCCTCGCCGCTGGTGGCGATCGTGGTGCTCACCGTGCTCGCCATCTATCTCGACCTCGACGTGAACCGGGTCGGCGACATGGGCGAGCTGCCCGCCACATTGCCGGTGTTCGCACTGCCGCACGTGCCGCTGACGTTTGAGACGCTGCAGATCATCCTGCCCTATTCCTTGACAATGGCGGCGGTCGGTCTGCTGGAATCGCTGCTCACCGCCCAGATCGTCGATGAGCTGACCGACACGCCCTCCGACAAGGAGCGTGAGGTCAAGGGCCAAGGGATCGCCAATCTGCTGACGGGGTTCATGGGCGGCATGGGGGGATGCGCCATGATCGGGCAATCGGTCATCAATGTGAAGTCGGGCGGCCTGACACGACTGTCGACCTTCGTGGCCGGTATTTTCCTGCTGTTCCTCATCGTCGTGCTCGGCCCGCTGGTGGCGAAAATTCCCATGCCGGCGCTGGTGGCGGTGATGATCATGGTTTCGATCGGCACCTTCAGCTGGAGTTCGATCAGGAACCTGCGGGTACATCCCTGGCACAGCAGCGTGGTCATGGTGGCCACCGTCGTCACGGTGGTCTGGACGCACGATCTGGCCAAGGGCGTTCTCGTCGGCGTGCTGCTCTCGGGAATTTTCTTTGCCAGCAAGGTCAGTCGTCTGTTCGCTGTCGTCAGCAGCCTGTCGGACGACGGGCGGTGCCGCACCTATCGCATGACCGGCGAGATATTCTTCGCCTCGTCGGACCAGTTTCATGCGGCCTTCGATTTCCGCGAGGTGATCGAGAAGGTGGTGATCGACGTGCGGGATGCACATTTTTGGGATATTTCCGCTGTTGGCGCGCTTGATAAGGTCATGCTCAAGTTTCGCCGCGAGGGCACCGAGGTGGCGCTGCTTGGCCTCAATGAGGCCAGCGCCACCTTGGTCGACCGGTTTGGTGTTTTTCACAAACCGGGTGCGGATGGGCAGTCCGTCTCGCACTGAAATGTCACGCCCGGGGCGGGGGAGAAGATCATGACGCGATTGCTGGCCTGCATTGATGCCTCGGTCTATGCCACCAGTGTGGTCGACCATGCGGCGTGGGCTGCCCGTCGGCTCGCCGCCGCGGTCGAGGTGCTCCACGTCATTCAGCGCAAGGACGCCGCCGCCGCGCGCAACGACCTCTCGGGTGCGGTGGGGCTCGGCGCCAAGTCGGCGCTCCTTGAGGAGCTGGCGCGTATCGATGAAGCCGAGGGGCGCCTGGCCCAGGAGCGCGGGCGTGCACTGCTGGCCGCGGCCGGGGATCGTCTGATGGCCGCGGGTGTCGCGGACATCATGACCACCCACCGTCATGGCGGCATTGTCGAGACGGTGATCGAGCGTGAGGGCGATGCCGCGCTGGTGGTGATCGGCAAGCGTGGCGCTTCCGCCGATTTCGCGCAGGGGCATCTGGGCAGCAAGGTGGAGCGGGTAGTCCGCCAGAGTGTCCGGCCAGTGCTGGTGGCCTCCCGCACCTTCGTGGAGCCGGCGCAGGTGGTGATAGCCTTCGATGGCGGCCCGAGCGCGCGCAAGTCGGTGGCGTTTGTCGCCAGCTCGCCGCTGTGCGCGGGTCTGGGCATCCACGTGGTGATGTCCGGCAGCCGGTGCAATGATGATTATCTGGCCTGGGCGCGTCAGGCGCTGCGGGAGCATCGCGACGTGAAGATCACGTTCGTGTCCGGAGAGCCGGCCGAGACCATTCACGCCTATCTTCACGCCCGGCCGCACAGCCTGCTGGTGATGGGGGCTTATGGACATTCCCCTCTGCGCGCTCTTCTGGTCGGCAGTACCACCACGGAGATGATCCGCGCCTGCCGCAGCCCGGTGTTGTTATTCCGGTGATCCGCGGCGCGGGATGTTGCGGTTCTCCGGTCGTGACCGGACGCGCCGTTCCGGGAATCGTCGTGTCAGCTTCCCGCCACTGTGGGGTTTGAACTCACGTGGTCAAAGTCGTTGAGGTCGACCCGGCGGGTGCGCCGACGGAAGCTGAAGGTGAAGCCCGGCCACACCGTCGGGTTGCGGCCATCCTCGGTGAGGTACCAGCTCTTGCAGCCGGACTGCCAAACGGTGTGGGCGATCTCCCCCTGCAGCGCGTCGTTGTAGGCCGCCTGCACGGCCGGCGCCACGTCGAGCGCCCGCCAGCGCCGCCGGTCCAGCTGGCGCAGCGCGTCCATCACGTAGCGGATCTGCGACTCGATCATGTAGACCATCGAGTTGTGGCCCAGCCCGGTGTTCGGCCCCATCAGGAAGAACATGTTGGGGTAGCCGGCGACCACGGTGCCGAGATAGGCCGCCGCGCCGCGATCCCACTCGGCGTTGAGCGACCGGCCGCCCCGGCCGACGATCTCGGTGGGGCTCAGCACGTCGGTGGCCTTGAAGCCGGTGCCGAAGATGATGGCGTCCACCGGGTGCTCGACGCCGTCGCGGGTGCGGATGCCGGTGGCCGTTACTGTCTCGATGCCGGCGGTCTCGACATGGACGTTGGGCCGGTTGAGCGCCGGGTAATAGTCGTTGGAGATCAGCAGCCGCTTGCAGCCCGGCGTATAGTCGGGCGTCAGCCTGGCCCGCAGCACCGGGTCGGGGATCGCCTGTTCCAGATGCCGGGTCGCCATCTCGGCGACGCGGGCCATCAGCTTGACGTTGCGGGTGAAGGCGTAGGCCCGGCTTTCCATCATGCAGTAGATGGCGCCGCGCCAGAGGTATTGCAGCGGCGGCAGGGCGCGCATCAGCGCCATTTCCCAGCGCCGCACCGGCCGGTCGGCCTTGGGCAGCACCCACGGCGGCGTGCGCTGGAACAGCGTCAGCTGGCCGACGTGCGGCGCGATCGCCGGCACGAACTGGATGGCGCTGGCGCCGGTGCCGATGACCGCCACCCGCTTGCCGGCCAGATCATAGTCGTGGTTCCAGTCGGCGGAGTGGAAGCTGGTGCCCTGGAACCCCTCCAGCCCCGGCAGCGACGGATAGGCCGGCCGGCTGAGCCCGCCCATGCCGGAGACGACGACGCGGGCGGTGGTCTGCGCGCCCGTGCGGTCGGTCAGCACCCATAGCGCGCGGGCCTCGTCGAACACGGCGCGCAGAATCTCGCAGCCGAAGCGGATGTGCGGCCGCAGCGCGTATTTGTCGGCGCAGTGACGCAGGTAGCGCCAGATTTCCGGCTGCGGCGAATACATCCGCGACCAGTCCGGGTTGGGCTCGAAGGAGAAGGAATAGAGGTGCGAGGGCACGTCGCAGGCGCAGCCCGGATAGTGGTTGTCGCGCCAGGTGCCGCCCACCTCGTCGGCCTTCTCGAAAATGCGGAAGTCGTGGCGGCCGGCCTTTTTCAGCGCGATCGCGATGCCGAGGCCGGAAAAGCCGGTGCCGATGATGGCGACGTCGATGTCCGGCCGCGTGCCGCCGCCGCGACCCGTGCCGCCCGTCCATGAGGCTTGTGCGTCCATGTCTGTCTCCCCCCGGTATGCGGCCTTGATGGCCGTCCGGTTGCCCGGCGTGCGGCTGGCCTGTCTTAAATCGGTTGATTTAGGCTAGGGGCGGGTGGTAGGGAAATCAAGTGATTTAACGAACCGGAAGGAGCGGCGGCATGGCCGAGGCGGACACGCCGTTGGCGCGCGGCGCGGATGCGGGCAGGATACAAACACCGGCGGCGGATACCCGCACGCGGCTGATCCTGGCGGCGATGGAGCTGTTCGGCGAGCGCGGTGTCGAGGGCGCCTCGCTGCGCGGCATCAACGAACTGGCGGATTGCCGCAATTCCGGGGCGGTGCATTATCATTTCGGCGGCCGGGTGCAGCTGGTCAGCGCGATTCTCGACTTCATCACCACGCAGTGGGGCGAGTCGGTGCCGCCCGAGCAGCAGGCCAGTGTGATCGAGATCATGCGGGCGATGGCGCTGTCGCAGCTGGAGCTGCGCGACAACCATCCGTGGGGGCTGAAGGCGTTGCGTTTTCTCGAACGGCTGATGATGGACCAGGATCCCGAAATCCAGGCGCTGTGGCGCGTCCATTTCGAGGCCCGGCTGCAACGGGTGGCCGACCGGCTGACGACGCTGTGCCCGGCCGTGCCGGTGACCCGGTTGCGGTTGCGCTTCATGATGGCGGTGGTGACGCTGGTGCATGGCGTCTCCGGCCTCACCGCCCTGCAGCGCACCGCGCTGGGCGACGTGCGCGGCGGCCGCGGCGATCTGGCCATGATCGACGAGCTGGCGGCGTTCGCCACCGGCGGCCTGCTGGCCGACGTGGCCGATCCGGCCTAGCCCTTGCTGTGATCGGCGCCGCACTGGCTTGCCAGCGGCGTCGGCATCAGCGTCGCGGTCGCCGTGGCGATCAGCCGGTCCGCCGGGTCATGCACCTCCGCCGCCACCAGCAGCCGGCGCCGTCCGGCGTGGCGGACGCGCGCCCGCGCGGTCAGGCGCCCCGGACTGGCCGGGCGGAGGAAGTGCGCCTGCAGGTCCAGCGTCGGCGCGTAGTGGCCGGCCGGACAGTGGGCGCGGGCGGCGCGCGCCATGGCGGTATCCAGCAGTGCCAGCAGCACGCCGCCGTGAACCGTGCCCTGCTCGTGCAGGTGCCGGGCGTCCGCCTCCAGCGTCACCACGAACGCGCCGTCTTGCGCGCCGGCCAGGTTCAGGCCGAGCAGGGCGTTGAAGCCATCGACGCCGCCCATGAGCCCGCCGGTCAGCGCGGCAGCCGCAGCCGGTTGGCGATGTTGTTGCGCTGGATCGCCGACGAGCCGCCGAGGATCGGCATCACCAGAATGTCGCGGACATAGCGTTCCATGTCGAAGTCGCGGACATAGCCATAGGCGCCCATGATCTGCTGGCAGCTCAGCACGATCTCCTTGGCGGTCTCGCAGACGAACAGCTTGGCCATCGAGGTTTCCACCGCCGCCGGCTGGCGGGCGTCGATCAGCCGGGCGGCGTTGTAGGTCATCAGCCGGCAGGCTTCGAACTTGGTACGTGCGTCGGCCAGCATGTGGCGGATCGACTGGATGGTGCAGATCGGCTTGCCGAACTGGACGCGCTGCTGGGCATAATCCCAGGCATCCTGCACCGCGCCGCGCGCGATGCCCAGCGCCATGGCGGCGACCTCTAGCTTCTCGACGTCGAGCCCCGGCCCGACCAGGCGCGTCCAGCCGTCGTTCCAGCCATCGGCGCCGCCCACCACATTGTCCAGCGGAATACGCACATCGGTGAAGTTCACATCATAGGTGCCGCCGCCCTTCAGCCCCAGCGTGTCCTGCGCCTCCAGCGTGACGCCGGGCGCGGTGGGCGGAATCAGCACCAGCGACAGGTTCTTGTATTTTTCATCGGCGGGCCCGGTGCGCACCAGCGCGTAGATATACTCGGATATGGCGGCACCGGAGCAGAACCGCTTGTTGCCGTTGATGACCAGCGCCTCGCCGTCACGCTCGCCCGTCGTGCGGACGCTGGCCAGATCGGCGCCGACGTCGGGTTCGGTGAAGCCGTAGGCGAACATTAGCCCCTCGCTGGCGACGCGCGGCAGCAGGGCGGCTTTCTGGGCGTCACTTGCCACCTCGCACAGGTTCAGACCGGCATAGCAGGCGGCCTGAATATAGGCGCAGCCCACGGCCATTGAGCGCGAGCACAGTTCCTCGATCACCATGATGGTCGCGGTGATGTCGCGGCCGCTGCCGCCATAGGCCTCGGGCACGGTGAGGCCGGTCAGGCCCAGCGCCACCAGCTTGTCGTGGACGTCGCGGGGGAACTCGTTGCGCTTGTCCCACTGCTGCACCAGCGGGCGCGGCATTTCCTTGTCGATGAAGCGGCGCAGCGTGTCGCGCAACATGCCGACGTGTTCGGCCTCGTCACGAATGTCGGTCTGCATGTCCATGATCCCTGTTCCCCAAGCTGATCGGTTCTCGCGGTTGTGGTGTCGGTCGCCGCCGGTGCCGCACGGCGCGGCCTTATCGCGGCGCGTCTGATGGGCGCGATGCCTCCTCGGGCTAGGCGCTGGCGGGCTCACATCCAACTCGCAACGGGCCCGAAAAATGCCGCCGCCCAACATGCGGGCGATGCGAGTTCAAGCTGAGCGCGCCAGCGTCTAGCACCGGCCCACCTGGCATGGCCGCCTCCGGCAGGAGCGGTCATGCGGCATCGCTGCTGTCGCGCAATTTTCATCAAGAGGTCTGCCTGTGACGAGACGCGGTATCCTGTCCTTCGGCGCCTATGTGCCGCGTCGGCGCCTCGACCGGCGGGCGATCGCGGCGGCACACGCCTGGGCCAACCCCAACCTCAAGGCGCTGGCGCGCGGCACGCGGGCGATCTGTGGCCAGGACGAGGACAGCCTGACCATGGCGGTGGCCGCCGGGGCTCAGGCGCTGGCCGCGCTGGATATGCCGGCGGTGGCGGCGCTCAGCGTCGCCTCCACCACCATGCCGTTCGCCGACCGCCAGAACGCGACGCTGATCGGCGAGGCGCTGGCGCTGCCCGACACGCTGGCGACGGCCGACCTCGGCGGTTCGCTGCGCGCCGGCGTGGCGGCGCTGCGGGCGGCGTTCGAGCGGCCGCAGACCAGCCTGGTGGTCGCCGCCGACAAGCGTCACACCCGGCCCGCCAGCGCGCAGGAAATGCGGGTGGGCGACGCGGCGGCCGCGCTGGTGGTGGGGGAGGGCGAGGTGCTGGCCGAGTTCGTCGCCGGCCACGCCCTGTCGGTGGATTTTGTCGATCACTATCGCGCCAGCGACGCGGATTTTGATTACGCGCTGGAAGAACGCTGGGCCCGCGACATGGGCGCGCTGCGCATTCTGCCGCGCGCCATCGAGGCGACGCTGACGCGGGCCGGCGTTGCCGGCGCGGCGGTCGCCCGGGTGGTGATGGCCGGTTTCCCGCGCCGGGAGGCCGAAGCGATTGCCGCGAAATGCGGCCTGGCGGCGGCGGCGATTGTTGACGATCTGATCGAGCCGTGCGGCGACAGCGGCTGTGCCCATCCGCTGCTGCTGCTGACGCTGGCGCTGCAATCGGCGGCGCCGGGCGACCTGATCCTGGTGGTCGGCTACGGTCAGGGCGCGGAGACGCTGCTGCTGCGGGCAACCGATGCGATCGGCCGGGCCGGTGCGATGGTGGGTGCCGCGCAGATGCTCGCCGATGGTACGACGGACGACAACTACCTGCGCTTCCTGTCGTTCAGCGGCGCGCTGGCGCTGGACTGGGGCATGCGGGCCGAGCGGGACAACCGCACCGCCCAGTCGGCTTTTTTCCGCCATCGCCAGACGGTGACCGGCTTCGTCGGCGGTCGTTGCACGGCCTGCGATACCGCCCAGTTTCCGCGCACCCGCGTGTGCGTCAACCCCGATTGCCGGCAGACCGACACCCAGGTGGCGGAGCCGTTCGCCGACAAGGCGGCGACGGTTAAATCCATCACCGAGGACTGGCTGGCGCTCTCCTACAGTCCGCCGCTGATGTACGGCAATGTCCGCTTCGCCGGCGGTGGCGTCACCATGCTGGAGTTCAGCGACTTCGCGCCCGGCGCGCTGGCGGTCGACACGCCGCTGGCGCTCGCCTTCCGGCTCAAGGACGTCGACGCCCGGCGCGGCTTCCGCCGCTATTGCTGGAAGGCCGTGCCGCCGCGCCGCCTGTCGGCCTGATCGAGAAGGAACGAAAAATGGCCACGGGTATCAAGGACAAGGTCGTCATTCTGGGCATGGGCTGTTCGCGCTTTGGCGAGCGGTGGGAGTGCAGCGCGGAAGATCTGATGCTGGAGGCGTTCAGCGAGGCGCTGACCGACGCCGGCATCCCGCGCGACCGCATCGAGGCGGCATGGTTCGGCCTGTCGACCGACGAGCAGAGCCTGAGCAAGTCGGCCCTGTCGCTGGCCTCGGCCCTGCGGTTGCCCAATATCGCGGCGACGCGGGTGGAAAACATGTGCGCCACCGGCACCGAGGCGCTGCGCGGCGCGGTCTATGGCGTCGCCTCGGGCGCCTACGACATCGCGCTGGCGCTGGGGGTGGAGAAGCTCAAGGACACCGGCTACGGCGGCCTGCCGGAACGCACCAAGGGCACCTTCGAGGATCTGTGGTTTCCCTCGGTGACGGCGCCCGGCAGCTTCGCGCAGTTCGCCAGCGCCTATGTCGCCCGTCACGGCGTCGCGCTCGACGATCTCAAGGCGGCGATGGCGCATGTCTCGAAGAAAAGCCATGACAATGGCGCGCTCAATCCCAAGGCGCATCTGCGCAATCGGCTGACCCACGAGCAGATTCTCAAGGCGCCGATGATCGCCCATCCGCTGGGGCTGTATGACTGCTGCGGCGTTTCCGATGGCTCGGCCTGCGCCATCGTCACCACGCCGGAGATGGCGCGCCAGCTTGGCAGGAGCGGCACGCTGGTCAGCGTCAAGGCGATGCAGCTGGCGCTGAGCAACGGTTCGGAGGCGGGCTTCGATTCCTGGGATGGCAGCTATGCCCACACCACGCGCATCGCCTCGCGGCGGGCCTACCAGGAAGCCGGCATCGTCGACCCGCGCGCCGAGCTCGATCTGATCGAGGTACACGACTGCTTCTCCATCACCGAACTGGTGACCATGGAGGATCTCGGCCTGGCCGACGTCGGGCAGGGCTGGCGTGCCGTGCTCGATGGCCGCTTCGACCGCGATGGCGCGATGCCGTGCAATGTCGATGGCGGGCTCAAATGCTTCGGCCATCCCATCGGCGCGACGGGGTTGCGCATGGTCTATGAACTCTATCTCCAGCTGCTCGGCCGCGCCGGCGAGCGCCAGCTCGCCGCGCCGAAACTGGGGCTGACCCACAACCTCGGCGGCTTCCCCAACAAGAATGTGTGCAGCGTGTCGGTCATCGGGACGTTGTGATCCTCAACTTCATCGACGGGATACAGCATGGACAACAAGGCGTTCGGGCTTGCGGACCGGACTTTCATCGTCACCGGCGGTGCGCAGGGTGTCGGCCGCGCGCTGGTGGAATACGGCCTCGATCACGGCGCGCGGATTGTCGCGGTGGACGCCAACCGGGCGGCGCTGGAAACGCTGGCGGCCGAGCGCCCGGAGTCCGGTTTGCGCATCTGCGCGCTGGATGTCACCGACGAGGCGGCGGTGGAGGCGTGCGTCGCCACGACGCTGGAACAGTTCGGCGATCTGCACGGCCTCATCAACAACGCCGGCATCGTGCGCGCGGCGATGGCGCATGAAATGACGCTGGACCGCTGGCGGCAGGTGATCGATGTCAATCTCACCGGGGCCTTCATCTGCCTGCGCGCGGTCGGCCGGGCGCTGATCGCCAAGGCCGAGCGGGGTGACGCGGCGCCGGGGCGCATCGTCAACATCTCCTCCGACGCCGGCCGGCGCGGCACCATCGGCCAGATCAATTACGGCGCCGCCAAGTCCGGTGTGCTGGGTCTGACGATGTCGGCGGCGCGCGAATGGGCCCGCCACGGCATCAACGTCAACAGTGTCTGCTATGGCGTGGTGGAGACGCCGATGACCGAGACCATCCGCGACGAACGGTTCCGCGAGCGCTACATCCGCCAGATTCCGCTGGGGCGCTTCTCTGCCGCCGACGAAGTGGCCCCGGCGACCTGGTTCCTGCTCACCGATGCGGCCAGCTACATCACCGGCCAGCATCTGGCCGTCGATGGCGGCTTCCACATCACGGCCTGAACCGTGGCTGACGCCGTCCCGGACGACCTGCAGGTGGCGCGGGAAGGCGCCACGCTGCATCTGCGCCTGCACCGGCCGCAGGCGCGCAACGCCATCAATCCGGCGATGTACGATGGCCTGCGCGCGGCACTGGCCACGGCCGCCGCGGACGACACGCTGACGACGGTGCTGCTGTCGGCGGAGGGCGCGACCTTCTGTGCCGGCAACGACATCGCCGGCCTCCAGGCTGTGCGCGCCTTGCCGATGGACGAACGGCCGGGGTTCCGGTTCATGCAGGCGCTGGCGGCGTTTCCCAAGCCGGTGGTGGCGGCGGTGGCCGGGCGCGCCGTCGGCATTGGCGCCACGCTGCTGCTGCATTGCGATCTGGTCTATCTCGAACCGGACGCGACGCTGCTGCTGCCGTTCGCCAGGCTGGGGCTGGTGCCGGAATTCGCCTCGTCATTGCTGCTGCCGCGCATGGCCGGTCACGCGCGCGCCGCCCGCTGGCTGCTGCTGGGCGAGCCGATGTCGGCGCACGACGCCCGCGACATCGGGCTGGCGAGCGAGGTGGTGGCGACCGGCACCGCGCTGGCGCGCGCGCAGGCCGCCTGCGCGGCGATGGCCGATCTGTCGTCGCCGTCGCTGATCGCCACCAAGGCGTTGATGCGCGAGGGCGTCGAGGCCCGCGTGCGCGAAGTGATGGTGCGCGAGATGGCGCAGCTCAGCGAATTTCTCAACAGTCCGGCAACCCAGGCGCGGCTGGCCGCCGTGGTC
>CAUJIW010000111.1 GCA_963205175.1 Pseudomonadota bacterium | reverse complement strand
TCCCGATTCCGCAGAGTCGGCCGCCAGGCACTGCGATCAAATCACCTCGCCGCGCGTCCTGAATGCGCGGGCGCAGATCGCTGGCCCATGCCTGTTTGCCGCGTCAGTACGGGCCCTGAAACGACGAGGGGCGGGCCTCGCGGCCCGCCCCTCGTGTGGATCCCGTCCGGGTCGGGCCGCAAGGCACAACCCGGAGCGGACCGGTCAGGACTTCGATCAGAAGTCCATGCCGCCCATGCCGCCGCCGTGGTCGTGACCGGCGTGGCCACCAGCCGCTTCCTTCTTCGGCAGCTCGGCGACCATGCACTCGGTGGTGATCATCAGGCCGGCGATGGAAGCCGCGTTCTGCAGCGCGTAGCGGGTGACCTTGGTCGGGTCCAGGATGCCCATCTCGACCATGTCGCCGTACTCGCCGGTGGCGGCGTTGTAGCCGTAGTTGCCGGAGCCTTCGTAGACCTTGTTCAGCACCACGCTCGGCTCGTCGCCGGAGTTGGTGGCGATCTCACGCAGCGGCGCTTCCATCGCGCGCGCGGCGATCGAGATGCCGTGGTTCTGGTCTTCGTTGGCGCCCTTCAGCTTGCGCACCGCTTCCAGGCCGCGCACCAGGGCCACGCCGCCGCCCGGGACGATGCCTTCTTCCACCGCCGCACGCGTGGCGTGCAGGGCGTCTTCGACGCGCGCCTTCTTTTCCTTCATCTCGACTTCGGTCGCGGCGCCGACCTTGATCACCGCCACGCCGCCAGCCAGCTTGGCCACGCGCTCCTGCAGCTTCTCGCGGTCGTAATCGGAGCTGGTCTCCTCGACCTGCTTCTTGATCTGGTCGATGCGCGCCTTGATCGTGTCGGCCTTGCCGGCGCCGTCGATGATCGTGGTGTTTTCCTTCTCCACGACGATGCGCTTGGCGGTGCCGAGGTCCTTCAGCGTGGTCTTCTCCAGCGACAGACCCACTTCCTCGGAGATCACCTGTCCGCCGGTCAGGATGGCCATGTCTTCCAGCATCGCCTTGCGACGATCGCCGAAGCCCGGGGCCTTGACCGCGCACACCTTGACGATGCCGCGGATGGTGTTGACCACCAGCGTGGCCAGCGCCTCGCCTTCCACTTCCTCGGCGACGATCAGCAGCGGCTTGCCGGCCTTGGCGACGGCTTCCAGCACCGGCAGCAGTTCGCGGACGTTGGAGATCTTCTTGTCGTGCAGCAGGATGTACGGGCTTTCCAGCTCGGCCTTCATGGTCTGCTGGTTGTTGATGAAGTACGGGCTGAGGTAGCCGCGGTCGAACTGCATGCCCTCGACGACATCGAGCTCATTGTTCAGGCCCGAGCCTTCCTCGACCGTGATCACGCCTTCCTTGCCGACCTTCTTCATCGCCTCGGCGATGATGTTGCCGATCTCGGCATCGCTGTTGGCGGAGATCGTGCCGACCTGGGCGATTTCCTTGTCGTCCTTGCACGGCTTGCTGATGGCCTTGAGCTGCTCGACGGCGGCGGTGACCGCCTTGTCGATGCCGCGCTTGAGGTCCATCGGGTTCATGCCGGCGGCGACCGCCTTCATGCCCTCGCGGATCAGCGCCTGCGCCAGCACGGTGGCCGTGGTGGTGCCGTCGCCGGCGACATCGGAGGTCTTGGAAGCGACCTCCTTGACCATCTGCGCGCCCATGTTCTCGAACTTGTCGGCCAGCTCGATCTCCTTGGCGACGGACACGCCGTCCTTGGTGATCGTCGGCGCGCCGAAGCTCTTCTCGAGCACGACATTACGGCCCTTCGGGCCCAGGGTGACCTTGACCGCATTGGCCAGGACGTTCACGCCCTTGACCATGCGCGCACGGGCGTCTTCGGAGAAACGGACTTCTTTGGCAGCCATTGGTAGATACCTCAGTAAAAAGTGAAAGGTAAAACGTGAAGGGTGAAGCCGAAGCGCGCAGGCGCTATCAGGCTTCGATCACGCCCATGATGTCTTCTTCGCGCATCACCAGCAGTTCTTCGCCGTCGACCTTGACCTCGGTGCCGCTGTACTTGCCGAACAGCACCTTGTCACCGGCCTTGACCGCGATCGGGCGCACGCTGCCGTTTTCCAGGATCTTGCCGTTGCCGGCAGCGATGACCTGGCCGCGGACCGGCTTCTCGGTGGCGGAGTCGGGGATCACGATGCCGCCGGCGCTGACGCGCTCTTCTTCCATGCGCTTGATGATCACGCGATCGTGCAAAGGACGGATTTTCATGGCGATAGGGCCTCTGAATGAGTTGAATCAATGATTTAGCAGCAGATGAGTGCCGCGACAGGCGGAACGGAACCAAGCCCGGCGCGCGACGGGCCTCTTATTGGGGGCGGGTTCAAGGGGATTCAAGAGCGGTATTGGTGTGAGTTGTTGGTGTTGGAGGGAGCACAGCGCCGGGCGCCGCGGCCGTCCCGGGGATTCAAGAGCGGTATTGGTGTGAGTTGTTGGTGTTGGAGGGAGCACAGCGCCGGGCGCCGCGGCCGTCCCGGGGATTCAAGAGCGGTGTTGGTGCGGGTTGTTGGTGTTGGTGGGAGCCCAGCGCCGGGCGCCGCGGCCGTCCGGGGGATTCAAGAGCGGTCTTGGTGTGAGTTGTTGGTGTTGGAGGGAGCACAGCGACGGGCGCCGCCGTCCGGGGGATTCAAGAGCGGTGTTGGTGCGGGTTGTTGGTGTTGGAGTGAGCACAGCACCGGGCACCGCGGCCGTCCGGGGGATTCAAGAGCGGTGTTGGTGGTGGGAGCCAAGCGTCGCAGGATCCGGGAATCAGTCGTTCCCGCGGTGACGGCGCATCCGGCGCCCGTTCCAGGCCAAAGGCCACCCAGCCCACCGTGACGGGCTTCTTCCAACACCAACACCAACAACCAACACCAGAACCAACCGCCTCACTTCGGGGCCACGATCTCCAACCCGCTCACGTACTCGATGTCCTGCACCGTGCGCGAGTTGCGGCCCATGGACACCGCGTCGACTTCCTGGCGGACCGGGCGGCCGGTGGCGGTGTCGACGTAGAGCTTGGTGCTGGTCTGCGCCTCGATGCCCATCATCTTCATGGTCTGCTCGATCTGGTAGGTCTTCGCCGGCTTGCCGCCGACTTCCTCGGTGCCGAGTGCCTCGACCTTGGTGACGCCGGCCTTGGCCTGTTCGACGAACTCCGGGCTCATGTACTGCTTGCTGACCGCGGCGGTGCCCGGCGGAGCTTCCATCCAGTCCTGACCCGGCAGCTTGATCCAGGCGCCCTCCGGGGTGATGACCAGATCGCCGCCCGGGCCGCCGCTGATGCGCATGCGCTCGGGGATGACGATCTCGACCTGCTGCTTGAAGGTCTGGTTGTTGGCGCTGGTCTCGATGCTGGCGCGATAGGACTTCGCCGCGATCATCGCGTCCCATGCGGCGAAGACTTCTTCCCTGGCGCCGGCGTGGGCGAGGCCGGCGGTGCCGAGGAGGACGATGGCGGCAACAGTCTGGAATGGGCGCATGGCGGGTTCCTGGTCAGTGGTTGCGGGCGCTACACCGGCGCCGCGAGAGCGCGGATGATACGGAGCTGACCCGTGCGCCGCGCTGACCGAACGACCGATGTCGCCCGGCGCGCCATCGCCGCATGCTTGCGACCAATTTGACCCTGCGGAGCCCTGCCCCATGACCGCTGCCCTGTGGACCCCGAGCCAGGAGCGCATCGACGCGGCCAACCTGAGCCGCTTCAAGCGCTTCGCGCACGAGCGCTTCGGCGCCGAATTGCCTGATTACGAGGCGCTGTACGACTGGTCGAATGCGCATCCGGACCGTTTCTGGACCGCCGTCTGGGAGTTCTGCGGCATCCGCGGCCATGGCGACCTGACGCCCGCGTACGAGCACTTCGAGCGCATGCCGGGCTGCCGCTTCTTCCCGAAGACCGAGATCAACTTCGCGCAGAACCTGCTGCGTTTCCGCGACGATCGCCTGGCGATCATCGCGCGCGGCGAGGACGGCTCCACGCGCGAGCTCTCGTACGCACAGCTCGCCGAGCAGGTGCGCCGGGTGCGCGCAGCGCTGGCCGCGCAGGGCGTGGGCGTGGGCGACCGCGTCGCCGGCTTCGTGCCGAACCGCCCGGAGGCGGTCATCGCGATGCTCGCGGCGGCCAGCCTGGGCGCGATCTGGTCCTCGTGCTCGCCGGACTTCGGCATCAACGGCGTGCTCGACCGCTTCGGCCAGATCGCGCCGAAGGTGCTGTTCACCGCGGACGGCTACTTCTACGGCGGCAAGCGCTTCGATTGTCTGGAGAAGGTCGCCGGGATCCTCACCCAGTTGCCGAGCGTCCAGCGCGTCGTGGTGTTCCCCTATGCCGGCACCGACAAGGACATTGCCAGCGTACCGAATGCGGTGCGCTGGGAAGACTTCGCGCCGGAGACCACCGAACTGCTGAGTTTCCATTGCGGCGCCTTCGACCGCCCGCAATACATCCTGTACTCCTCCGGCACCACCGGCGTGCCCAAGTGCATCGTCCATGGCCAGGGCGGAACGCTGATCCAGCACCTCAAGGAACTGGTGCTGCACACGGATTTGCGCCGCGAGGACCGGATCTTCTACTACACCACCTGCGGCTGGATGATGTGGAACTGGCTGGTGTCCAGCCTCGCGGTCGGCGCGACCATGGTGCTGTTCGACGGCTCCCCGTTCCACCCGGGCGCAGGCTCGCTGTTCGATCTGGTCGACGAACTCGGCATCAGCGTATTCGGCACCAGCGCCAAGTGGATTGCCGCCGCCGACAAGGCCGGCGTCAAACCGCGCGAGACCCACAAGCTGACCAGGTTGCGCACGATCCTGTCGACCGGCTCGCCGCTGGCGCC
>CAUJIW010000110.1 GCA_963205175.1 Pseudomonadota bacterium | reverse complement strand
CATCCGCTCGGACGCCAGCAGCTCCGTGGTCAGGTGGTGCTGCCGTCCCGCCGGCAGCACCGACAGGTTCTCGATGTTGGTGCGGATGAGGCAGTCGGCGAGGTCGATGGTCGGATCGGCGATGACGTCGATCAGCCCCTTGCCGCCTTCCAGGCCGAGTGTCGAGAGCACTTCCGGCTTCGCGAAGTCGGCATCCACCAGCAGTACCGTGACGTCGCGCTCCGAGGCGATCGACAGCGCCAGGTTGATGGCGCAGAAGGTCTTGCCCTCGTTGGGCTGCGACGAGCACACCAGGATCAGGTTGCCGTTGGCAATGGCGCCGTCGCCGCGGGCGAACGCATTGAGCAGCAGCGTCCGCTTGACGATGCGGAACTCCTCCGCCGTCAGCGTCGAGGGCGAGTCCGGCACCACGAAGCCGTTGTCGCGCAGCGCGATGAGATCGATCTCGCCGCGCCGGCTCTGCTTCGACGAGGCGCGCTTGGACGGCTTGGCCGGCGCCGGAGCCGGCGCCGGAGCCGGGGTCAGGTCCAGTGGCGGCTTGACCACCGGGCTCGCCGGCGCGGCCGGCTTGCTCTCCGGCGCCGCCGCGCGGGCGAGGTCCAGCTTCCGCGCCGCCCGTTCCAGCAGGGAGACGCCTTCCTCGGGAGTGCCCGCCTTTTTGTTGTCGTCGCTCATCGCGTGCGCCTTTCGCCGAAAGATCTCAGATGGCCTGGGATTGCTGGCTGATTTCGAGGATCAGCAGGGCCAGGAACACGCCCGCCAGGCCGAAGAAGCCGATGGCGAACAGTCCGAGCTTGAGGCGTTCCTGCGCCTTCTGCTGTTCCGAGGTGATGGCCGTGATGTTGCCCAGTACCGGGATGCCCGGGAAGGACGACTTCAGGCTATAGATGCTGACGAAGGTGGTGTGGACCTGGCTCAGCAGGAAGGAGAGGCCAATGCCGACACCAAGGCCTGCCATCATCACCATGCCCAGCAGCATCGGCCGGTTGGGCGCGACCGGCTTCAGCGGCACCTCCGGCGGATCGACGATGCGGAACTGCACCTTGTCGGTCTTGCTGTCGAGGTCGGAGGCGACGCGGGTTTCCTCGCGGGACTTCAGCAGTTCCTCGTACTTCGCCTTCAGCACCGAATAATCGCGGTTGAGCTTGGCGCGCTCGGCCTCGATGCCGGGAATGGTCTCGGCCTTCGAGGTCAGGCTGCCAATCTCGCGCTGGTACTGGGCGCGCTGGGCGGCCAGCGAGGCGATCTCCGAGTCCTTGTCGAACAGGCGGCTCTTGAGGTCGACATAGACCGGATTGGGCTGACCCATCGGATCGGCGACGTTCTTCTTGGGCGCCCGCTGCTCGGCCTCCAGCTGCCTGCGCAGGCGGGCGATGGTGTCGCGCGCCGTCACGATGTCGGGATGCTGGTCGGTGTAACCGCGCGCCAGCGAGTCGGTGATCTGGCGTTCCAGCGTCTCGATGCGCCCGGCGGTGGTCGACGGGTCGAGACGCGGGCCGCTGCCCGGCATCGAGAACATGGCGCCAGGAATGGTCTGCGGCACGCTGGCGAGCTGGGAGGCCAGCGCCCGGCGCGAACTCGTCGCCTGCTGCAGCTTGAACTCGATGTCCTGCAGCTGGGTCTGCGCGTTGACCAGCCGCTGGCTGTAGTTGGCGTCACCGGGCAGATAGCCGAGGTTCTGACGCTCGAACTCGGCCTTGCGGCGTTCGGCCTCCTCCAGCTGCTTCTCATAGTCCTGGATCTGCTGCTCGATGAACCGCCGCGTCTCGTTGTAGCTCTCGCGGCTGCCCTCCATGTTGCCTTCGACGAACATGTTGATGAGGTTGGTCACCACGCGCTTGGCGACGGCCGCGTTCTCCTGGTCGGAGCGGCTGGGGTCGCCCGAACGGTAGGAGAGGGTGAACAGGTCGCCGCCCTGTTCCTTGACGCTGATGTTCTTGGTCAGATCGGCGATCAGCTTTTCCATGTCGGTGTCGTCCTTGATCGTCAGATCAAGATCGGAACGGCGGATCACCTTTTCCAGGTTGGGGCGGCTGACCAGCGTGCGGCGGACGATGTCGACCTGGCGATAGACGTTGGTGCTCTCGGCACCAACGATCCGCGGCAGCACCGTGTTGGTGTCGACGAACACGCGGGCGGTTGCTTCATAGACGTCGGGAATGGTGGCGACGACGCCCCATCCCACCAGGCACACCGCCCACATGGCGGCCAGACCGTACCAGCGTTTGCGCCACACCATGTACAAGGTGGACATCACCTGGTCGTAAATTGAAGTCATCGCCCACTCCTCGCATCGGCCTGGCCGGCACTGAACCGGCCGCGCACCGAATCGCCTTTCGACTTCATGTTCCTAACGCGCAGACTTTAAAGCCAAACTAACGCAAGCCGCATGACAGGCGGCAATGCGGCAACACGCAAGTCAACGGGTCGCGTCATCGTTGTGATGACCGACCCGCGACTATCCCGCCTCTGTGTTGCCGCACCAGCCGGCGCAGGCCCGTCCCGTCGGCCCCATGGCCGAAAGGCTGCTTGCGCCGCGTGTCCCGATCAGAAGAAGCTCTCCGGGATGATGATCACGTCGCCCGGCTCGATCCGCACGTTGGCTTTCGTGTTGCCGTCCTTGATCAGGCTGTCGATCTTGACCGCATATTCCCGCTGCGCCCCGCTGTCCTTGTCGAAGCGCACCAGGCGGGCCCGGTTGCCGGCGGCGAAGTCGGTCAGGCCGCCGACGGCGATCATCACGTCGAGCAGGGTCATGTTGGCGCGATAGGGGATCGCCTGCGGGTTGGCGGCCTCGCCGACCACGCGAACCTGCTGGGCGAACGGCCCCTGGAAACCGCTCACGATCACCGACACCAGCGGGTTCTGGATGTAGGCCTTGAGCTTTTCCTCGATCGCCTTGGCGAGCTGGGTCGGCGTCTGGCCGGTGGCGGCGAGATCGTCGATCAGCGGCACGGTGATGCGGCCATCGGGGCGCACGGTCACGCCGGTCGACAGCTCGGGATTGCGCCACACGAAAATGCTCAGCGTGTCGAGCGGGCCAATGATGTAGTCAGGCCCCGGCCCTTCCGCCGGCGAGACGAACTGCGCTGACGGCAGATCGCCGCTCGCGGTGGTTCCGCATCCGCCGAGCGCCAGCAGCGCAACGCACGACACCATGGCACCAGCTTTGAAAATGGAAGACGTCACGGCTTTCCCCCTCGCATAAAAAGCGGCTGCGACTGCCCAAGCCTTGTCTGAGCAGTCATCGGATTGTCAATGCCTTATCCACGATGAATTTTTCGTGAATGCAGGCGTAACGACAGGTTATGGCGGCGCGGGGTCCGGCGCAACCCCCGGGAGTCGTCATTAACCCTCTGTGAATCATTGATTATTCAGTTCGTTTCGGCACCGTTGAGTGGCTGTCACTTTGCCTGTGCCACCGGTGCCCGTATTGGACGGATTCGTCAGGCCAGATACTCGCGCGGCTCCGGGTGTCCGAGGAAGCGGGTCGGACTGGCGGTGAGTCCATAGGCGCCGGCCTGAAACACCGCCACGACATCGCCCGGCCGCCCCTCCGGCAGGGGCACCTTGTCGCCCAGCCGGTCGAGCGGGGTGCACAGGCAGCCGACCACCGTCGCCGTTTCCGCCGCCGGCTGGTCGAAGCGGCTGGCCAGTGCCACCGGGTAGTTGCGCTTGATGACCTGACCGAAATTGCCGCTGGCGGCGAGCTGATGGTGCAGGCCGCCATCGGTGACCAGGAACACCTCACCGTGGGAGAGCTTGCGGTCGATCACCCGGGTCAGGTAGACGCCCGCCTCGCCGACCAGATAACGCCCCAGTTCGATGACGATCTCGGCCCCCGCGATGGCGGGTTCCAGCCGGTCCAGGCGTGCCGCCAGTGCCGCGCCGACGCGGGCGAGGTCGAGCGGCTGGTCGGCCGGCGCATAGGGAATGCCGAAGCCGCCGCCGATGTTGACCAGGCGCGGCGGGCAGGGGGCATCGGCCGCCAGCGCCGCCGCCAGCGCCAGTGTCTTGTCCTGGGTGTCGATGAGGGCGTCGGCGGACAGGTTCTGCGAGCCCGAGAAGATGTGGAAACCCTGGAAGTCCAGCGGCAGCCCGACCATGGCGCGCAGCATCGCCGGCACCCGTTCGGCGTCGACGCCAAACGGCTTGGCGCCGCCGCCCATGCGCATGCCCGACCCCTTGAGCTCGAAGTCCGGATTGACGCGGATGGCGGCGCGCGCCCGTCGGCCGGCAGCGGTCGCCAGCGCCGCCAGCCGGGCCATCTCGCCCTCCGATTCCAGGTTGACCACGACCCCGGCCGCCAGCGCCGCCGCCAGTTCGGTGTCGCGCTTGCCGGGGCCGGCGAAGCTGATGTCGGCGGGTGGCGCGCCGGTGGTCAGCGCCACGTCCAGCTCGCCGGACGAAGCGACGTCGAGCCCGTCTACCAGCGGCGCGATGAACCGTACCAGCGCGGGCATCGGGTTGGCCTTGATGGCGTAGTGCAGCTTCACCCGCGTCGGCAGCACGGCCCGCAGTTCAGCGATGCGCGTGGCGATCAGCGCGCGGTCGTAGAGGAACAGCGGCGTGCCACCGGCCTCGGCGATCCACGCCGACACCGGCCGGCCGGCCACCGCCAGTTCGCCGGCGATGACGCCATAGCCGGCAGGCCAGACGTCGCGATCACCGTGGCCGGGTCGGGTCATTCGGGGTCTCCTGCGGAGGTGGGCGCCGGTGCGGCGGGGTGGCCGGCGGCGATCGCCACCCGGTCGAGCTTGCCGTTGGCGTTGCGGGGCAGGTCGTCGCGCCAGATAACCTGCTGCGGCACCATGTAGGCCGGCAGCTCGCGCCGGCAGTAGCCGAGCAGCGCGTCGGTGGGGCCTGACCCGTCGTCGCTCGGCACGGCCGCGACCACGTCCCCGGCCGCCGGCACGGCGGCAACGACAATCGCCTGGCCCAGCCGGTCGTCGGCGATGCCATAGGCGGCGGCCTCCCGCACCAGGCCGCTGGCGTAGAGCGCCTCCTCGACCTCGGTCGGGCTGACCCGGTAGCCGGAGGTCTTGATCATCTCGTCCAGCCGGCCGACGAAATAGAGGAAGCCGTCGGCGTCGCGGCGCACGGTGTCGCCCGACCATACCGCCGGTTCGCCGGGCGCGGCCAGCCGCGCGCAGGCCGGCGCCGGGCGGAAACGCTGGGCGGTGCGCTCGGGGTCGCCCCAGTAGCCCTGCGCCACCAGCGGGCCGGTATGCACCAGCTCGCCAGGCTCGTCGGGGGCGGCTTCCGAACCGTCGGCGCGCACCACCAGCACTTCGGCAAAGGGGATCGCCTTGCCGATGGACTCAGGCCGGGTGTCCACCAGCGCCGGGTCGAGATAGGTGGAGCGGAAGGCCTCGGTCAGGCCGTACATCAGGAACGGCCGGGCGCCGGGAAACAGCGCGCGCAGCCGGTCAAGCAGCGGACGGGGCATGCGGCCACCGGAATTGGTGAAATAGCGCAAGGAGTTGCGTGCGGCCTCGCTCCACGGGGCATCGGCAAGCTGCGTCCACAGCGGTGGCACGCCGGCCAGCCCGGTGATCCGGTGGCGTTCCACCGCGCGCGGCACGTCGGCAGCCAGCAGATAGTCGAGCAGCACCACCTCGGCGCCCACCAGAAAGGCGGTGGTGAGCTGGCTCAGGCCATAGTCGAAGCTCAGCGGCAGCACCGCCAGCAGCCGGTCCGCGGCGGTGTTGCCGAGGTAGGTCGCGACACTGAGCGCGCCGGTGAGCAGGTTGCGGTGGCTCAGCACCACGCCCTTGGGCCGGCCGGTGCTGCCCGAGGTGTAGAGGATGGCGGCAACCCCGTCGGCCCCGTCGGTGGAGGCCGACAGACTCACCATTCCCTCGGCGGTCGACGGGAAAGTCTGCCCGCCGCCGCGTCGCAGGTCGGCCCAGGCCAGCGTGCCGGGCACGTCGTCGTGGTCCACCAGCACGACATGGGCCAGCGTGGCCGGCAGCGCGTCGGCGGCGCGCAGGCCTTCCCAGCGCTGGCGCGAGGTGACCAGCACATGCACCGTGCAGTCGGCGAGGATGTGCGCCACCTGGCGGGCCTTGAGCACCGGGTTCAGCGGCACGAACACGCCGCCGGCACGCGCCGCGCCGAACAGGGCGGCCACGGTTTCGATCTGCTTGGGCAGGTAGACGCCGACGCGTGCCCCCGCCGGCAGGCCGAGCGCCAGCAGGCCGGCGGCCACCTCGTCGATCAGTGCATCCAGTTCGCCATAGGTGAGAGCGCGCCGGCGTTCGCTCACGGCCGGCCGGCCGGCGTGGTGACGGGCGCTGGCCCGCACCAGGCCATCGAGGGTGTCGACGGGCAGGTCCGGGGTCATGCCGCCGGCACCACCGCGCCCAGGGCCAGCCGCGGCGCGGCGTCGCCGCCAACGCGGTGCCATCGCCAGTTCGGCGACAGGGTCGAGGCGGTGAGCTGCCACCGGCCCACCGTCAGTGCCCACACTGTTCCCACCTTGCGTCCCCCCCTGCGCGCCGGCGCGGCCTGCGCGGCGGCGTTATAATCGGTTATCCGGCACAGCGACCAGTCCAAACCGCGCGCCGCCAGCCAGTGGGCGGCGCCCGCCCACAAGGCGGCGTAGCTGCGGCCCAGGCGGAAGGCCGGCCTGACATAGAGCCCCATGTCCCACGCCGCGTGCGCGCCGGGCTCGTACCAGAGGTCGATCTCGTCCTCGCGGAACGGCCGGTCGGTCAGCCACAGGAAGCCGGTGATGGTGCCGTGCGCGTCGCGGGCGGCGAGGCAGGTGGCGCCCATCGCGCGGCGATGGCGCACAGCCTCGGCCGGCGTGTCCAGTGGCGTGCCCGCCAGTTCGTCGTCGGTCAGCGGCGTCACGGTGAAGCCGCGCGGCATCGCCGGCAGGCCGGCGCGCGGCTGGGCGACCAGCACATAGCGGTGAAAGCCGCAGCCCGGTATCAGGCCGGCCAGACGCGCCAGCCGGTAGGAGGCCTCGGCGTGCGTGTCGAGCGTCAAGGTGGCACCACCGGCTGTCACGCGCGTCCGGTCGATTGGGTTTTGCATCGCTTCATCAGGCCAGTATAACGCCGCCAATTCTAATCGACAGTGAACGTCGCCGGCCAGCGGCGGCGGCTGGGGGACCGGACGGCACCATGAGCGAGCGGGCACAGGCAATCGAGGCGCAACTGAAGGCCTTGCTGGACGAGGCCCTGGGGCTGGGTGGCCGGGCCGCCGCGTTCACGCGCCAGACCGCCTTGCTGGGTGCGTTGCCGGAGCTTGATTCGATGGCCATCGCCACCGTGCTGGCGCATCTGGAGGAACGTTTCGGCATCCTCATCGACGACGAGGACATCAGCGCCGAGGTGTTCGAGACGGTGGGCAGCCTGGCCGACTTTGTTGGCGCGAAGGTTGCCGCTTGAGCAATATCGGCTGGCCAACCCCGGTCGAACTGACCTGCGCCGCCGGCCGGATGCCGGCGTTGTGGCGCGCACCCGCGATCGGTCGCGACAATGCCTGCAACCTGCTGTTCGTGCCGCCGTTCGCCGAGGAGATGAATCGAACCCGGCGACTGATGAGCCTGGTCGGCCAGGGACTGGCGTCACGGGGCGTCGGTTCGTTGCTGCCCGACCTGCCGGGCACGGGGGACAGCGACGGCGCGTTCGCCGATGCCGGCTGGCCGGAGTGGCGCGATGCCGTGGC
This sequence comes from Pseudomonadota bacterium, assembly GCA_963205175.1. GTDB lineage: Bacteria > Pseudomonadota > Alphaproteobacteria > Sphingomonadales > Sphingomonadaceae > CAUJIW01. The sequence goes on along the minus strand of CAUJIW010000110.1, from coordinate 20,667 downwards.
GTGTGCCGCCACGCACCTTGCCGGGCAGGGCGCGCCCGTTCTGCTGATGGGTTTCCGCCTGGGTTGCCTGCTGGCGCTCGATGCCCTGGCGACGGGGCTTGCCGTCAGGAGCGCCATTCTCGTCGCCCCCGTCGACAGTGGCCGCCAGCATCTCCGGCACTGGTTGCGGGTGCGGGCGGCGGCGTCGCTGGAAAGCGGCCAGCGGGTCAGCGTCGGGGATCTCCAGAAGCGGCTCGAACAGGGCGAAACGGTCGAGTGCGCCGGTTATGAACTGAGCCCCGCGCTCGCGGCGGCGATTGCTCATCTCGACTATGGTCCGCTGCTGGCGGCGACGACGGTGCCCGTGGTGCGGGTCGAGGTGGGGACAGCGCCCGACGGGGTGCACACCGCGCCGGGGCGCCGGCATGTGGCGGCGCCGGCGCCGTGGCTGCTGGCGGAGCCGGGGGAACCGTCGCTGCTGGCGGATACCCTGACCGAAATCGTGCTGGAGGTGGCATGACCGGCACCACCCGGCCGCTGATCTTTGCCTGCGAGGGCCACCCGTTGCTCGGGGTGCTGCATGCCGGCGACCGGAAGACCGGGGTGCTGATGGTCAATGGCGGTGTGCAGACCCGTGTCGGCCCGCATCGCAGTTTTGTCGATCTGGCGCGCGGCTGGGCCGCCGATGGCCATCCCGTGTTGCGCTTCGATCGTCGTGGCATCGGTGACAGCGGTGGCCGCGATCCGGGTTTTCTCGGATCGATGCCCGATATCGAGGCGGCGGTCGCGGCGTTGCTGTGCGGGGGCGGCGTCGATCGCTACATCGGCTTTGGCCTGTGCGACGGGGCGACGGCGCTCACGCTGGCCTGTGCCGGCGATCCGCGTTGTGCGGGGCTCATTCTGCTCAATCCGTGGATCATCGAGGCGAACGACGACCCGGCCCGGCTGACGGCGGCGCAACACTACCAGCGCCGGTTGCGGGATCCGCGCACCTTGCGGCGGTTGCTGCGCGGCGAGGTGCGGATCGGACGGGCGATGCGCTCCCTCGGCCGGCTGGCGCTTGACAAGGTCCGCCGCCGGCGGGCGGCGCGGCCCCTGGCCGGTCAGCTTGCCGAGGCCCTTGTCCGCTTCTCGGGGCCGCGGCTGATTCTGTTGTCGGAGCACGACACCACTGCGGCGGTGTTCGAAGCAGCGCTGCACACGCCGGAATGGGCGCCACTGCTGCAGTCGGGCAACGTGACCCTGCAACGGCTCGCCGGGGCCGATCATACCTGCAGTGCGCCACCAGCGCGCGAGGCCCTGATCGAGACCTGCCGGCGGTGGGTGATGACCGGCGCGGGGCCCGACGCGGCCGCGTGAATGCGTCAGCGCGCGCTGGCGCCGCCATCACCGTCGATGTCGCCGGCATCGTCGTCGATCGTCTCGCCGCCGCGGGCGATGATGAAGAACATGTAGTAGAGCGCGAGACAGACGCAGACGATGAGAAGTTGCGATGCCATGGCGATGCGGTTCCGTTCGTTCCGGATGGTTTGCAGGTCACGCCGTCATCATTGAAGGCGAGGGCTTACAAATTGATAACACACCGCCACTATAGCCATAACCTCGGGCAGGAAAGCCATGATGTACCAGTGGCGGCCCTGCGCCGGGAACAGGCATGAAGGCGTCCGCACGACGGATCAGCGCTTGATTCAACCGCGCGATTGATTCAAGCGGGAGTGACGAAGGTCCGACGTGGCGGCGTGGTTGACGAGGGGTTCGGCATCAAGGCGTCCGGGGGCGGTAGTGCTCGCTGAACGGTCGCCGGGTCGAGGGGAACGCGGTTGAGCAGTCTTTTCGTTCTGCTGGTGGTGCTGGGCGTCCTGCCCCTGATCCTGATGCGTCCCCTGGTCGGCGTGCTTGCCTGGGCCTGGCTGTCGTACATGACGCCGCACAAGCTGGTCTATGGCTTCGCCACGACCATGCCGTTCCTTGATCTGGTTGCCATCTGCACCGCCATCGCGCTCATCCTCAATCGCGACCGCAAGCAGGCACCCATCCATGCGTTGCTGGTGCCGCTGGCCATCTATGTGGTGTGGTTCTCGCTCACCACCGCCCTGTCCCAGAGTTTCGAACTTTCGATCGAGAAATATACCAACAGCCTGAAGGCGGTGCTGCTGGCGCTGCTGGTGCCCGTGGTCACCTATTCGCGTTTCCGCATGACCGCCGTGGTGCTGTCGATCGCCGGCTCGCTCGGTTATTTCGGCCTGAAGGGCGGGTTGTTCACGCTGGCGACCGGCGGCCAGTTCCAGGTGCTGGGCGCGCCGGGCACGTTTCTGGGGGACCGCAACGACCTCGCGCTGGCGCTCGCCATGACCATTCCGTTGTGGCGGTTCGTGCAACTGCACCCGGTGCGCATGGGCTTTATCAGCCCGAAACTGATGTCGCTGTTCGCCGTCTTCATGATGGTGATGACGGCGGTCGCGGTGGTGGGTTCGCAATCGCGCGGCGGCTTCCTGACGCTGGGGGCGCTCAGCCTGTGGCTGATCCTGCTGTCGCGCCGGCGCATTCTGCTGCTGGTCACGGTGGGCGCGCTGGGCGCCGCCATTCTCAACTTCATGCCGGACACCTGGCACAGCCGCATGGAGACCATCGAGAGCTACGACCAGGATGCCTCGGCCCGCAGCCGCATGCAGATGTGGCGGTACGGCATCGAACTTGCCGACGACTATCCGCTCGGGATCGGGTTCCGCGCCTACCGCATGCGCAACGTGGCGGCGGACTATCTGCCGGAAGGCATCAAGATGCGCGCTTCCCACTCGATCTACTTCGAGGTGCTGGGCGAGCATGGCTACATCGGGCTGTTCCTCTACCTGTTCATGAACGCCGCCACCTATTTCACCTGTTCCGAGGTCAAGCGGCAGGCGAGGCAGTTGCGGATGACCTGGGCCTATGACCTGGCGACCATGGTGCAGATCATGCTGGTCAGCTTCGCCGTCGGCGGGGCACTGCTGGAGGTCGCCAGCTTTGATCTTGCCTACCAGCTGATCGGTATCGCCATGGCCCTGCATCTCATCGTGCGGCAACGGCTGGCCGGTCAGCCCGCCACCGCCGCGCCGCCGGCCTTGCCTGATCTGAAGTCGCCCGTGGCGACGCCGACAGCGTGAACCCGACAACCGTCCGACCGACCAAGACACCGCAGTCCAAGAGGAAGCCATGACCGCCATCGTGCACCTGATCGCCGCCGCGCGCCCGAACTTCATGAAGGTGGCGCCGCTTTATCACGCGCTGGCCGCGTCCGGCGATTTCACGCCGAAGATCGTCCACACCGGCCAGCATTACGACGCCAACATGTCGGATGCGTTCTTCGTCGACCTCAACCTGCCGGAACCGCACTTCCATCTCGGCGTCGGCAGCGGCAGCCATGCCGAGCAGACCGGCAACGTGATGATCGCCTACGAGAAGATCGCCCAGGCCGAGCGGCCGGACTGGCTTGTCGTGGTCGGCGATGTCAACTCGACCGCCGCCTGCGCCATGGTCGGCGCCAAGCTGTGGATTCCGGTGGTGCATCTGGAGGCCGGCCTGCGCAGTTTCGACCGCCACATGCCGGAAGAGATCAACCGCCTGGTCACCGACGTGCTGGCCGATGTGCTGTGGACGCCGTCGCCCGACGGCGATGAAAACCTCGCCCGCGAGGGCATCCCGGCCGAGCGCGTCACCCGCATCGGCAACATCATGCTGGATTCCTACGAGCTGCTGCGCGATCGCATCGAGGCCGAGAACGCCCCGGCCCGCTATGGCCTGGCGCCCAAGGGCTACGGTATCGTCACCCTGCACCGGCCATCGAATGTCGATCAGCCGGAGACGCTGACGCCGCTGGTGGAAAAGCTCGAAGCCGTCGCCGCCATGGTGCCGCTGATCTTCCCGGTGCATCCGCGCACCCGCCAGAAGCTCAACGCGTTCGGTCTGTTCGAGCGGCTGGAGAAGGCCGGCGTGCAGCTCGTGGAGCCGATCAGCTACCGGCCGTTCATGAGCCTGGTCAGCAATGCGGCGCTGGTGGTCACCGATTCCGGCGGTGTGCAGGAAGAGACCACCTACCTCGACATTCCGTGCCTGACGCTGCGGGAAAATACCGAGCGCCCGGTGACGGTGAGCGAGGGCACCAACCGGCTGATCAAGCCCGAGGGGCTGATCGAGGCGGTGCGGACGGTGCTCGACGGTCGTTGGCCGTCCGGTCGCCGCCCGGAATTCTGGGATGGCAAGGCCGCCCAGCGCTGCCTAGACGATCTGCGGCGTCGCGCGGCAGCGCGCGGCTAAACAGGGCGCGGCAGCGCGCGGATAAGCACGTCGCGGCAGCGCGCGGCTAAACAGGGCCGGGGGAGCGGGCTGGTGCCGCAGGTGCAAAAGCCAGGTAAAAACCGCGGCTAACCCGCCACGCTGTCGCGCGCCAGCGCCAGCAGTGCGTCCCGATCGGCGGGGAAGCCGGCGGCGATCCAGCGATCCTCGACCGCGCGCAAGGTGGCGGCGACGGCCGGGCCATGCGGCACGCCCAGCGCCATGATGTCCCGCCCGCCGATTGGCAGCCGGGGCGGCGTCCAGTCGCGGGCCTCGGCGCGCAGCGGCGCGACCGTCTCGGCGTCCGGCGCCGACAGCAGCGCGCGATCCAGCACCGTCTCGCCGCCCAGCCGGTAGAGCCGGGCGCGGATGTCGGCGAGGTCGGCCGGCAGCTGCGGCCAGCGTTCCGCCATGGCCACCAGCCGCTTGCGCTCGGCGTTGGACAGGCGCAGCCGGCGGGCGATGTCGTCGAGCAGGTCGGCGTCGGCCGGCAGCAGCGCCGCCAGTCGCCGCAGATCGCAGACGTCGCCCAGCGTGCGCTCGATGCCGACCAGACGGGCGAACGCGTCGAGGTGGTCGACGGTGATCTCCGGCAGCACGGGGGTGAAAATCCCTCCGGTCGTCATCAGGCGCACCGTCGCCACCGGGTCCTCGGCGGCGAGCAGTTTCAGCAGTTCGTCGCGGATGCGCTCACGCGACAGCGCCATCAGGTCGCGGGCGCGGGCGACGCAGGCGGCCAGCCCGTCGGGGTCGGGCGAATCGTGGCCGAAGCGCGCATGGAAGCGGAAGAAGCGCAGGATGCGCAGATGGTCCTCGGCGATGCGAGTATAGGGGTCGCCGATGAAGCGCACCCGGTGCGCGGCGAGGTCGGCCAGCCCGTCGAAATAGTCGTACACCGTGCCGGTCAGCGGGTCGGCGGACAGCGCGTTGATGGTGAAATCGCGCCGGGCGGCGTCCTCCCGCCAGTCGTCGGTGTAGGCGATGGTCGCCCGTCGCCCGTCGGTGGCGACATCGCGGCGCAGCGTGGTGATTTCATAGGGGTGATGGTCGGCCACCGCCGTCACCGTGCCATGCTCGATGCCGGTGGGGATCGCCTTGACGCCGGCCGCCTGCAGCCGGGTCATCACTGCCTCGGGCGGGAAGGTGGTGGCGAAGTCGACATCGGCGCCGGCACGGCCGAGCAGGCCGTCGCGCACGGCGCCGCCGACGACGCGGATCTGGCCGTGGTCGGCTTCCAGGGCTGCAAGGATGCGCTGGACGCCCGGGCTGTCCTGCCAGGGTTGGGGCGGCAGGCAGGTCATCGGGCGTCGGGTCCCTGTTCGAAATTGCCGGGCACGATGCGGCCGTTTTCTTCCCGCGGCGGCACATAATGGGCTGAAGGCGCGGCGGCGTCCGGCAGGGTCAGCGCCAGGCCGAGCCCGAGGATCGCCGCCAGGCCGATGCCGGTGAACAGCAGCAGCCAGCCGGCTTCGCGCTCGGCCTCGGGGTCGCGGCGACGCCAGGCGAGGAAGCCCCACAGCAGCGCGAACGGCGCTAGGAACAGCGCCAGCCGGAACAGCCAGATCACCGTCCGCCCCCCAGCAGGGCGAGCGCGCGGGCGAAATTGACGATGATGCCGGCGGTAACGCCCCAGATGCGGCGCTCGCCGTGATGGATGACGTAGAAGGCGTGCTCGCGGCCCTGCCACTGGCCGATGTGGCGCTCGTGGTTGCGCGGGTCGAGCACATGGCCGAGCGGCACCTCGAACACGTCAGCCACCTCGCCGGCGTGCGGCGTGAGGGTGAAGCCGGGTTCGACGACGCCGACCACCGGCGTGATGCGATAGCCCGAGTTGGTGCGGTAATCCGCCAGCGGCCCGGCGACGTCGATGCGCTCGGCGCCCAGACCGATTTCCTCCCGCGTCTCGCGCAGGGCGGCGGCGATGGCGGACTCGTCGTCATGGTCGACCCGGCCGCCGGGAAAGGCGATCTGGCCGGCGTGCTTGCGCAGCGTGTCCACCCGCCGGGTCAGCAGCAGGGTCGGCTCGCGGTGGTCGACGATGGGCAGCAGCACCGCCGCCGGCGTCAGCGCCGGCGATTCCGGCGGCTGGCTGGGGCCGCTCGGCGGGTCGTCGCCAGCCTCGTGCGGACCCAGCGCGCGCAGGTGCGGCACCGCCTGGCGGATCAGCGCGACATCAAGGCCCGCCGGCGGCAGGGGGGCGGCCCTCAGCATGGCGCGTCCCCGGTCAGGGTCATGAATACGCCCTCGCTCCACAGGCCGAGTGGCGTGCCCACGTCGTCTGTTTCCGCCAGCGCCAGCGCCGCCAGTTCATAGAATACCGGCCGGTTGACCAGCGCCTCCAGCCCGCGCCGGACGTGCAGATAGGGACGCGGTTCCCCGGTGACGGGGTCGACCACCACCCGCAGCCGGTTGTCCGGTCCGGCGATCACGTGCTCGTCGGTGTTGAGGCGGAAGGCCAGCCGGCGGTCGCGGCCGGCGCCGTCGCTGACGACTTCCACCGCGACGAACGGCGCGTCATCGACGCGGATGCCGACTTTCTCGACCGGCGTCACCAGAAAGAAGTCGTCGCCGTCGCGGCGCAGCACGGAGGAGAACAGCTTGACCATCGCCGGCCGGCCGATCGGCGTGCCCATGTACCACCAGCTGCCGTCGCGGGCGATGCGCATGTCGATGTCGCCGCAGAACGGCGGGTTCCAGCGCTCCACCGGCGGCAGCCGGCGGTCGGCCAGTAGGCGCGCGATATCGGCCAGCGAGTGGCCTGCCCCGGTGGCGGGTCCATCTGGCGTCGAAAGTGCGGGCGTGGGCTTGTGGTCTGACATGTTCAAGGGTCTTATATAGGCATTCTTGTCGTGCTTGGAACCGCGTGCATGCTCAATCGCTTCGCTGACGATGGCCACCCGCCGGTCACGCCCGACCGGCTGGCCGCCCTTGCCGACCGGGTCGGCGTGGCGCGGGGCGCCATTGAGGCCCATGTCATCGGTCAGCGCGCCGTCGTCGATCTGGCGCTCATCACCCTGCTGGCCGGCGGTCATGCCCTGCTGGTGGGCCTGCCGGGGCTGGCCAAGACCCGGCTGGTCAAGACGCTGGGGGCGGTGATGGGGCTGGATACCCGACGGGTGCAGTTCACGCCCGACCTGATGCCCTCCGACATTCTCGGCGCGGAAGTGCTGGAGACCGCCGCCGACGGCAGCCGCAGCTTCCGCTTCCTGCCCGGCCCGGTGTTCGGTCAGCTGCTGATGGCCGACGAGATCAACCGCGCCAGCCCGCGCACCCAGTCGGCGCTGCTGGAGGCGATGCAGGAGCATCAGGTGACGGTGGCCGGCCACCGTCACCATCTGCCGGTGCCCTACCATGTGCTGGCGACCCAGAACCCGATCGAGCAGGAAGGCACCTATCCGCTGCCGGAGGCCCAGCTCGACCGCTTCCTGTTCGAAATCCGCATCGGCTACCCGTCGCTGGCGGCCGAGCGCGAGATCCTGCTGGCGACCACCGGTGGTGACGATCCGCTGCCGGCGGCGGTGCTGGGGCCGGACGATCTGGTGGAGGCCCAGCGGCTGGTGCGCCAGCTGCCGGCGCCGGAAGGGGTGGTGGCGGCGATCCTGCGGGTGGTGCGCGCCACCAGGCCCGATGCCGGCGCCACCGATCTGGCCTGGGGCGCCGGGCCGCGCGCGGCGCAGGCGCTGCTGCTGGGGGCGCGGGCGCGCGCCTTTCTCGAAGGCCGCACGGTGCCGCTGATCGAGGACGTGGCGGCGCTGCTGACCCCGGCGCTCGCCCACCGCATGGCGCTGAGCTACACCGCGCGCGCCGACGGGCTGGGCATTGACGATGTCATCGCGCGGGTGGCGCCGCTGCTGGAGGCATGAGCACGCCGGCTGATCCGGGCCGCCAGCACCGGCTGTGGGCGCGGGCGGAGGCCGCCGCCGCCGTGCTCGGGCCGCTGGCGCTGCCGCGCCCCCAGGGCCGTCGGCGTGGCGGGCAGGAGGGCATCCATCGCAGCCGGGTCGCCGGCGAGGGGCGGGATTTCTGGCAGTTCCGGCCGCTGGAACCCGGCGAATCGCGCGAGCAGGTGGATTGGCGGCGCTCCGCCCGTTCCGACGCACTCTACGTGCGCACCCATGAACGCGAGCAGCCGGCGCGGCTGCTGCTGTGGGTCGATCCGTCGCCGTCGATGGCCTATGCCTCGGCGCCCGGCCTGCCGACCAAGGCCGATCATGCCCGGCTGCTTGCCGGTGCCCTGTGCGCGGCGGTCGCCCGGGCCGGCGAACGGGTGGCGGCGCTGGGGGAGGCTCGGGCGGCATCCCCGCGTCTGGTGTTCGAGCACCTGTCCGGTGTCGCGGTGCCCGACCTGCGACGGGTGCCGCTGGCGGCGGGTGACCGGCTGCTGCTGGCCAGCGACTTTCTCGATCCCGCCGTCACCGACGCGGTGGCGGCGCTGGCGGTACGCGGCGCGCCCGGCCTGTTGCTGCAGGTCGCCGATCCGGCGGAGATCAGCTTTCCCTTCACCGGCCGGGTGGCGCTGCACGACCTCGACCCCACCGCTACCGAGCGGGTGGTGGACGCCGGCCCCGAGGCGCGCGCCCGCTACCTCGCCGTCTGGCAGGCGCATCTCGACCGGGTGGCGGCGGCGGCGCGGGCGGTCGGCTGGCAGTGGCGGCTGGAGGCCACCGACCGGCCGTTGTCGAGGGCGCTGGCTGATGCCGCGCGGGCGCTGGTGGGGCCATGACCGGTCTGGGTCCGCTCGCTCTCACCACGCCGACGGTGCTGCTGGGCGCGCTGGTGCTGCCGCTGCTGTGGTGGCTGATCCGCCGGCTGCCGCCACCGCTGCGCCGGCTGCCGTTTCCGGCGATACGGCTGCTGGGGGCGGTCGAGACACCGCCGCCGCCAACGGCGCGGCCACCATGGTGGCTGCTGGCACTGCGGCTGGGCGCGCTGACGGCGCTGCTGCTGGCGCTGGCCGGCCCGGTGTGGGCGCCGCGGTCGGCGACCCCGCCGCCGCAGCGGCTGCTGCTGGTGCTCGACAACGACTGGACCTCGGCGGGCCGGTGGGCGGATGTCCGCGCCGCCGCCGCGCGCCGGCTGGCGGCGCTCGATCCCGCGACCGCCCGGGTGGCGCTGGTCACCACCACGCCGCCACCGGGCGGCTGGGCGGGCGGCGCCCCACCGGCGCCGCGCTGGGTCAGTGTGGAGACCGCGCGTCAGGTGCTGGCGGCGGTGCAGGCCTATGCGTGGCGGGCGGATCGGGCCGGCGTCGCCGCCCGGCTGGCCGGCCTGTCGCCACGGGCCGATGCCGCGTTGTGGCTGTCGACCGGCTGGGCCGCCGCTGACGATGCCGCGCTGGGCCGGGCGCTGGCGGCGCATGGGCCGGCCCGGCTGGTGAATGCCGAGGACACCCCGGTCGTCGTGCGGCAGTTCGATGGCGTGGCGGGCGGCTGGCAGGTGCAGCTCGTCCGTCCGGCGGGTCTGCCGGCCCGCACCGAGCGCCTGCTCGCGATCGATGCCGGCGGGCGGGTGCGCGCCGACGTGCCGGTGGTGTTCGGCCCGCGGGAGATCACGGCCACGGTGCGCGTCCAGGTCCCTGTTGCCGAGCTGGGGCGGATCACCCGGCTGGTGGTCGAGGGCCAGCCGTCCGCCGCGGCGGTGGCGCTGCTCGATGCCGGCGTGCTGCGGCCACGGGTGGTGCTGCTGTCGGGCGAGCGGGCGGGGGCGGCGAGTCCGTTGCGGTCGGCGGCCTTCTACGTCCGGCGGGCGCTGGAGCCCCATGCCGATGTCCAGTCGGCGCCGGCGGCCGAGGCGGCAACGGTGGCGGCCAATCTCAAGCTGCTGGTCGATCTGCCGATTGCCGATGTCGCGCAGGCGCGGGCAATGCTGGCGTGGGTGCGGGCGGGCGGTGTCGCCCTCACCATCGCCGGGCCGCGCGTCGCCGAGAATGGCACCCGGCTGGCGCCGGCGCCACTCGTCACCGGCATCCGCACCGTCGGCACCCGGCTGTCGTGGGACGCGCCGCAACCGCTGGGCGGGTTCGCCGCCGACGGGCCGCTGGCCGGGCTGGCGGTTGATCCGGCGGTGGTGGTGCGCCGGCAGGTGCTGGCGGACCCGTCGGCGCCCGGTGTCGAACGCTGGGCCTGGCTGAAGGACGGCACGCCACTGGTGACGGCGCGGCGCGCGGGGGCGGGGCTGCTGGTGATGCTGCACACCGATGCCGATCCCGCCTGGTCCAACCTGCCGCTGGGTGGACTGTTCGAGCCGATGCTGCGGCGCCTGCTGCCACTCGCCGCCGGGGTGGCGCAGCGGCGCGATGTCACCGCCGAACCGCTGGTGCTGGAAGCCGCGCTCGACGGCGAGGGCGTGCTGGCCGATCCGCTCCAGCCGGCCCTGATCGCGCCCGGGCGCTGGCCGGCGGCGGCGGCGACGGCGCTCACCCCGCCGGGCCTCTACCGCGCCGGCGGGGACGTGCGCGCGCTCAACCTCGCCCGGGTGGCGGGGCCCGTCGGGCCGGCCTACCGCTTCCAGTCGCGCGCCGACGTTACGGGGCTGCCGGTCGACATGGCGTTGACGGGAGCGATCCGCACCCCGCTGGCGCCCTGGCTGCTGGGGCTGGCGCTGCTGCTGGTGGTCGCCGACGGCCTGTGGTCGACGGCGCGGCTGCTGGCCTGGCCCCGGCCGTGGCCGGGTCGTGCCCTGCCCTGGCGGCGCGCGGCGGGCGGGGGCCTGATGGTACTGGTGCTGCTGGTGCTGCTGATGCCGGCGCCGACGCGGGCCCAGTCGGCGGCGGTCGATCCCGACGCGGTGGCGCTGGCGGTGGTCGCGTCCGGCAACCCGGCGGCCGACGACCGGGCGCGCGCCGGGCTGGCGGCGCTGGCGCAGGTGCTGGCCACGCGCACGGCGGTGCGCCCGGCGCCGGTGCGGGTGGTCGATCCGGCGACCGCGGATCTTGGCCGTCACGCGCTGCTCTACTGGCCGGCCGCCGCGCCGCTGTCGCCGGTCGGGGCGCGACGATTGTCGGCCTATCTTGCCAGTGGTGGTCTGGTGGTGGTGGATTTCGGCGCCGACGTGACACCGGCGGCGGCGACGCGGCTGCTGGGGCCGCTGGCCCTGCCCCGGCTGGAGCCGTTGACAGACGAGCATGTGCTCGCGCGCGCCTTCTATCTGCTGGATCGGTTTTCCGGCCGGCGTGAGTCCGGCGCGGTGTGGGTCGAGGCCGGCACCGCCGGACGCGAGGGCGGGGTGGCCGGCGTTGTGTTGGGCGGCGGCGGCTGGGCCGATGCCTGGGCCGGCGATGATGACGCCCGACGCCGCGAACTGGCGCTGCGTTTCGGCATCAACCTGGTGATGTATGCGCTCACCGGCACCTACAAGGCGGACCAGGCCCATGTGAAGGCGCTGCTGGATCGCCTGCCGGAGCGGCAGCGATGAGCGGCGCGCTTGTGTTCCAGCCCCTGCTGCCCTGGCCGGTGCTGTTGCCGGCGCTGGTGCTGCTGCTGGCGCCGGTGGCGCTGGCGGCGCTGGCCCGGCGCTGGCGGATGGCGGCGGCACGGCTGCTGGTGGCGGCGACACTGGCACTGGTGCTGTTGCAGCCGGCGCGGCGCATTGAAGAGCGCCAGCCGCAGGCCGACATCGCCGTTGCCGTGCTCGATACTTCGGGCTCGATGGCGGTCGATGGCCGGGGGGCGCAGGCGCGCGCCGCGCTCGCCGCCTTGCGGGCGGGCAGTCCGCCGGGGCTGCGATGGCGGGTGGTCGAGGCCGGCGACAAGACCCGTCTTGGCGAGGCGCTGACGCGGGCCATCGGTCAGGCGCCGGCGGAGCGGCTGGCCGGTGCCGTGGTGGTGTCGGATGGCATTGTCACGCTGGACGCGCCGCCGGCGCTGCCGCCCGGACGCCCGCTGCATGTGCTGCTGGCCGGCGATCCGGCGATGATCGACCGCCGGCTGAGCGTGGTGGCGGCGGCGCCCTATGCCGTGGTGGGGGGGCGTGCCGGTGTCGTACTCAGCGCCGAGGGCGTGCCGGCCGGCACGGCGGTCGACTGGAGTATCGATGGTCAGACGCAGCCGCCGGCGACGGTGGGTGGCGATGGCCGGGTGAGGCTGGCGGTGCCGGTGGCACGGCGTGGCCCCATCGCCATCGCGGCCGGGGTGCAGCCGGCGGCGCGTGAGCCGGTGATCGCCAACAACGCCGTGCTGACCCACGTCAACGGGGTGCGCGAACGGCTGTCGGTGCTGCTGATTTCCGGCGCGCCAAGTCTCTCGACCCGGTCGTGGCGTGATATCCTTACCGCCGACGCGGCGCTGGAGACCGTGCATTTCACCATCCTGCGGCTGCCGACCTCGTTCGACCCGACGCCCACGCACGAGTTGTCGCTGATTCCGTTTCCGGTCGAGCAGCTGTTCGAGCAGCGGCTGGGCCGGTTCGATCTCATCGTCATGGATCGTTTCGACCAGCTCGACCTGCTGGCGCCGCAGTATTTCACCGCCATTGCCGACTATGTCCGCAAGGGCGGCGCGCTGCTGGTGGTGCCGGGGCGCGACTTCACCCGGCCGACCGGCCTCTTCAACACCGCCCTCGGGCCGATGCTGCCGGCGCGGCCCACGGCCGACTGGTCGGGCGCGCTGACGCGACCGTCACTGACCGCGGTTGGCGCCCGCCATCCGGTTACCGCCACGCTGCCGGCGGCCTGGGGCGGGCGACGCGACTGGGGGCGGTGGTCGGGCCACCTGCCGGCCCGCGCGATACGCGGCGACACCGTGCTGGCCACCGGCGACGGCGCGCCACTGCTGGTGCTCGACCGGCAGGCGCGCGGCCGTCTCGGGCTGCTGCTGTCGTCGGATGTCTGGGCCTGGGGGCGCGGCGTCGAGGGCGGTGGCCCGCGCGACGTGCTGCTTGGCCGGCTGGTCCACTGGCTGATGCAGGAGCCCGATCTGGAGGAGGAAAGTCTCGCGGTGGCGGCTGGCACCGATCGCCTGATGGTGACCGCCCGGGCGCTCGCCAGCGCCGCGCCGCTGCGGGTGACGACGCCGGCGGGCCGCACGTCGACCCTGCCGCTGACGCCCGACGCGCAGGGCGTCGCCCGCCTCGGCGTGACGGCGCCCGCGCCGGGGCTCTACCGGGTCGAGCGGGGCGACTTGCGCCGGTTCGCGCTGGTGGGGGCGGATGCCGAGCGCCAGGAGGTCCGCCCGCGCACCCGGCCGCTGGCCGGGCTGGCGCGCGCCAGCGGCGGCGGCACCTTCTGGCTCAAGGACGGCGTGCCGGCGGTCCGCCGCACCGCGCGCGGCGACCGGCAGGCCGGCGGCGGCTGGCTCGGGCTGGTCGGCAATAACAGCGGCGCGTTGCTAGGCGTGCGCGAGGCGCCCGTCGTGCCCGCCCTGCTGCTGTGGGCCCTGGTGGCTGCCAGCCTCGGCCTCGCCTGGGTGAGCGAGCGGCGCTGAGGTCGCGGCCGCCGGCTTGCTGATGGCCGCCGCCGCTGGCAGCGCCAGCGTGTCGTCGAGCAGTCGGGCCATCACCCGCCGCTGCTCCACCGGGCCGGGCATCCGCCAGCCGCCGGTCGGCGCATTGGTGAAGCCGAAGCGCTCGTAATATTCCGGGTCGCCGACCAGCAGCACCAGCTTGTGGCCGAGCGTGCGGGCGCGTTCCAGCCCGTGGTGGATCAGCAGGCCGCCGATGCCGCGACCGCGACAGGATTCGGCGACCGCGATCGGCCCCAGCAGCAGCGCCGGTGTGGCCGCGCCGTCGGCCTCGGCGACCAGCGCGATCGGCCAGAACTCGATGGAGGCGCAAAGCTGCGCGCCGTCATGCACGGTGAAGCACAGGGCCTCCACCGGCCGCGAGCCCTCGCGCAGGCGGTAGGCGGATTTCTGCTGCCGGTCGGGGCCGAACGCCGTGTCCAGCAACTGTTCGATCTGGGGACGGTCGACGACCGTCGTCTGGGCAATGTGCATCTAGGGGGTGTCCTCGTGAAACCGGGCGGATGGCGCGGGCGTGCGGCGAAGGCGTGGGCAGGCGCGCGGGATGCGCGCGTCCGGTCGCCCACTAGGGTCGTCGCAGGGCCAACGTCGTGCCGGTTGAACGAGTCATCGTCGGGGGTCTTCCTCGATGGAAACCACGGATCAAGCGCGCGCCGATAGCACGCACCCGCCCCCGCCACCAGTGAAATCTACGCGCGCTTCACCGCCACGCAGCGGCTGACCGGAAACAGCGTCGGAAACATCGGGAAATCGGGCTGGATGTCGTGGGTGCCCAGCTCGACGTGCAGGCCGGCGTCTTGGGCGATGGCCAGCGGATCGCGGTTGAGATTGCAGCCGCAGGCGAACGCCCGCTGCAACGGATTGAGGCGTTCCTGCCAGCGGCGATGGCGGGGGTGCCGGCTCGCCACATGCTCGACGAAATGCAGCCGCCCGTCCGTCTTGAGCACGCGCTTGGCCTCCTTGATCACCTGTGCGGGATCGCTGACCGAGCACAGCGTGAACACCAGCACCACGGCGTCGAATCGCTCGTCGTCGAACGGCAGGCGTTCACCGGCGCCCGGTACCAGCTCGACCGGGAATGGCGCCTCGGCGATGCGGGCCCGGGCGCGCGCGGTCATGCCCTCGCTGGGCTCCAGCGCCGTCAGGCGGGTGATGTCGCCGGTGTAGAAGGCCAGCGAGCGGCCGGAGCCGAAGCCGATCTCCAGCACGTCGCCGGCCACGTCGGCCAGCGCGGCGCGGGTCAGTCGCGCCATCGGTGGCGCGTCCATCATCTTGTCGCACATCCAGGGAAAAATACGTTCCTCGTAGAAGCCCATCGGCTTTCTCCCCAAAATCTACCTCTCCTCAGGACTGAAAAGCATGTATATACAGTTTTTATGCGGGAGTCAGGACAAAAGCGCCTGCGCGTGACCATGAAAGGGGAGAGCAGCATGAAATTCTATGACATGAAGATGGCGCCCAACCCGCGCCGGGTGCGGATGTTCCTGGCCGAAAAGGGCATCAGCGTGGAGTCGGTGCAGGTCGACATCCTGGCCGGCGAGAACCAGACGCCGGCCTATCTGGCGAAAAATCCGCGCGGCCTGGTGCCGATGCTGGAGCTGGACGACGGCACGGTGCTCGACGAGTCGGTGGCCATCTGCCGCTATTTCGAGGAACTGCACCCCGAGCCCAACCTGATGGGCCGCACGCCGCTGGAAAAGGCGCAGATCGAGAGCTGGCAGCGGCGCGTCGAGTTCGACGGCGTGGGCGCCATCGCCTCGATTTTCCGCAATGTCGCGCCGCAGTTCGCCGGTCATGCCGTGCCCGGCGTCACCGAGACGACGGAACAGATTCCCGCGCTCGCCGAGCGTGGCGCGCTGCTCATCGCGCTGTTCTGGCGTGATCTCGACGCCCGGCTGGGCACCAGCGCCTATGTTGCCGGCGACCGCTTCACTATCGCCGACATCACCGCGTTTATCTGCATTGAATTCGCCAAATGGGTGAAATCAACCCCGGGGCCGGAATTCGCCAACATTGCCCGCTGGTATGCCGAGGTGTCGGCCCGCCCCAGCGCCAAGGCTTGAGGGGCGTCAAGGCTTGAGGGGCGCCAACGCGTAACGGGTGCGGCGCGTCACAACAAAAAAGGCGGCGCGCGGGCGCCGCCTTTTTTCGATGCGCCGGGGGTCGTCGCTCAGGCGAGCGAGCCGACCAGCCAGTCCTTCAGCGCCGACTTGGGCGCCGCGCCGACCTTGGTGGCGTAGGGCTTGCCGTCGCGGAACAGGATCATCGTCGGGATGCCACGGATGCCATAACGGGTCGGCGCTTCCGGGTTCTCGTCGGTGTTCAGCTTGGCGATGGTCACCTGTTCGGCGAGCTCGCTCGACAGCTCCTCCAGAATCGGGCCGACCTGGCGGCACGGGCCGCACCATTCGGCCCAGAAATCGACCAGCACCGGCTTGCCGGCATTGAGCACGTCCGCCTCGAAAGAGGCGTCGGTCACCTTGATGGAGGCCATGGATAATCTCCTGATACAAGAAGCTGCGGATTTGCTGCGAACGTAAGAAGGCGTTCTGGCGGGGTCAAGCGCGCGCAAGGCCGCACGCAGCGTCGCCGGGCGGGAAACGACCGGTTCAGACGGCGAACGGCAGCGCGCCGGTCAGCAGATCGTCGGGCAGCGGCATCAGCCGGGGCGCGGCCGTCCACAGCAGCGCCGCCTCGATGCGCCGGTCGGGGAACATGCGGGCCAGCGCCGCGCGGTAGGCGGCCATCTGGCGCAGATAGGCGATCGGCGTCGCCGCCGCGTCCTCGGGGATGCGCGCGCCGGTCTTGATGTCCACCACCAGCACCCGGTCCGCCTCCACCAGCAGCCGGTCGACCTGACCGGCCACCACCACCTCGCCGAACACCGCCGACAGTGGCACTTCCGCCAGCGCCTGCGGGCCGAACAGCGCCGCCAACAGCGGGTCGGCGAGCACGCCCGTCACGGTGGTGACGATGTCGGCCAGGGCGGCCGGCTCCAGCTCCGGCGCCTGGCGGGCAAGCCACTGCTCGGCCAGCGTCGCCCGGGCGGCCGGGGCGGCGACGGGCAGCCGCTCCAGCAGCCGGTGGATCAGGCTGCCGCGGCGGGCGGCGCGCTGGTCGCGGCCCATCGGCGAGGCCGCCGGCGGTTCCGGCTCGTCGCCCAGCCGGCTGGGCGCCAGCGGCCGGGGCGGTCGCGGCTCGGCCGGCGCCGGCGTCACCGCCCAGGCCGGCAACACGGCCGGCAGCGGGGCAACGGTGTCCGCGTGCGGCTTGTCGCGGCTGATGACGTCGCCGGTGACGACGAACCGGCGGGCGCTGCCCCACAGCGGGTCTTCGCCGGCCTCGACGCCGAGCCGGTCGAAGGCGGCGTCGATGCTGTCGTACCAGCAGGGGATGCGGGTCTGGCGCTTCTTGCGCGGTTTCCAGCCGCCAACGTACAGCCGGTCCTCGGCGCGGGTCAGCGCCACATAGAGCAGGCGGGCGTGCTCCTGGGCGGTCCGCTGTTCGGCGCGCGCCAGGGCCTCGGCCACCGGGCCGGCCGCCTGGTCCCTGCCGCCGTACCAGACCGGCACCGTGGCGCCGTCGCCGGTCTCCAGCAGCACCATGCCGTCGCGGTCCTCGGGCACCGCGAAGGTGTCGGCGACGATGACGACCGGCGCCTGCAGTCCCTTGGCGCCATGAACGGTCATCACCCGCACCTCATCGCGGGCGACCTCGGGGTCGCGCTTGACCTCGACGTCGCCGCGCTCGATCCAGTCGAGGAAGCCCTGCAGCGACGGCGCATGCTCCCGCTCGAACTGCAACGCCTGTTCCAGCAGGATGTCGATGGGATCGGCCGCCTGCGGGCCGAAGCGCGCCAGCGCGCGGGCACGACCGCCGGCCTCGCTCAGCGCGGCTTCAAGGAATTCATAGGGCGCGGCCCAGTCCGCCAGCGCCAGCAGACGCCCCAGACGGGCGTGGGCCTCGGCGCATCCGGGGTCGGCCTCGGCGCGGTCGCACAGGCGTGCCCACAGCGACTGACGCTCGCGGCCATACGCCAGCGTGAACAGTGCCGTCTCGTCCCAGCCGATGAACGGCGACTTCAGCACCTGGGCGCAGACGAGATCGTCCTCGGGCAGCAGCGCGAAGCGGACGAGGTCGAGCAGATCCTGCACCACCAGCGGGTCGGCGAGCGCCATGCGGTCGACACCGGCCACCGGCACGCCGCGATGGGCCAGTTCGGCCACCAGCGCGGTGACGAACTCGTTGCGCCGGCGCACCAGCACCAGGATGTCGCCGGCCCGCATCGCCCGGTCGCGCGCCTCCAGCCGCTCGCCCGCGCGCAGCCAGTGGTCGATCTGCGCCGCCAGTCGTTCGGCGAAGCGGCGCTCGGCCGGCGGTTCCCAATCCATCGTTTCCGCCGGCGACTCGTCGTCCTCGGCGTCGTCAGCAGTCGAGCCCTCGATCGGCGCCCACAGCACGGCGGCGCCGGTCTGGCCGGCCCGCGCCGCGACGTGCGGGTTGAGGCCGTCGCCCAGCCCCAGCGCCTCGGCGCCCAGGCCTTCCAGCACGGCGTCGACCAGCCGCAGCACGGCGTCGGTGGAGCGGAACGAGCGGTCGAGCGGCACCGTGTCGAGCGCCTCGCCGATGTCCGCCAGTGCCGTGGCGTAGCGTTGCTCGGCGGCGACGAACGTCGCCGGATCGGTGCCCTGGAAGCCGAAGATCGCCTGCTTGACGTCGCCGACCGCGAACACGGAGCGGCGTTTGTCCTCCCGCGCGCCGAGGCCGGCGAAGAACTCCTCGGTGATGGCACCGACGATCGCCCACTGGTCGGCGTTGGTGTCCTGCGCTTCGTCGACCAGCACATGATCGATGCCCAGATCGAGCTTGTAGCGCACCCAGGCAGCACCGGTGTCGCGCAGCAATCGGGCGGCGCCGGCGATGAGATCGTCGAAGCTGAGCGCGCCCACCCGTTCCTTGTAGGCGGTCATGGCGGTGGCCAGCGCCAGCCCCAGCCGCAGGTGGCGGCCGGCGTGCTCGACGATGGCGAAGCGTTTCTGCCCGTCCAGCAGCCCCAACGCCGTATTGGCGGCCACCGTGGCGATGGCCAGTGCGTCCGGCGCGGCGGCCAGTGCGCCCTTGCTCGCCATCTTGCTGTCGGCGAACGGCGTGCCGTCTGCCTTGAGGAAGAGGCCGCAGAATTCCTCGAACGCCGCCGCGCGACCCGGCACGTCGCGCGCCAGCCACGCCGTCAGCCGCGCCGCCTTGTCCTGGTCGGTCTTGGCGCCCTGTGCCCAGGCGCGCGCCAGCCGGTCGAGGCCGGGGCGATCCAGCGCGCCATCACCGAGCCCGCTCGCCAGCCAGTCCTGTGGTCCGCCGTCGAGCGGCAGATCGAACAGCCGGCGCAGCCGTGGTTCAATGCTGCTGGCGCCGCCGCTGCCGGCGAAGGCGATGATGCGCGGCCCCTGGCGCACCAGGTTCGCCACCAGCGGCAGGAAGCGTTGCGGACCGCCGCCGATGCTGAGCTGGGTGATGTCGTCGAGCAGGCCCTGGCGGCCGTGCGACAGCGCGTGGGCGACCTCGGCATTGACGGTCTGGTCGATGGCCTGGGCGGCGGTGCGCTCATCCAGCGTGGTGAAGCCGGGCGACACGCCGGCCTCCAGCGGGAAACTCGCCAGCAGCGACTGCGCCAGCGCGTGCAGCGTCTGGATGCGCAGGCCGCCCTCGGTGTCGAGCGTGCGGGCAAACAGCGTGCGCGCCAGCTCCAACCGCTGGCGGGTGGCGGTCTCGCCAAGGCTTTCCAGCTCGTGGGTCAGCGTGGCGTCGTCGGCGCGGGCCCACGCGCCCAACCGGCGGAACAGCCGGTCGGCCATCTCGGCGGCGGCGGCCTTGGTGAAGGTGATGCACAGCACCGCCTCCGGCCGGCTGCCGGCCAGCAACAGCCGCAGCACCCGGGCGGTGAGCACCTGGGTCTTGCCGGAGCCGGCCGAGGCCGACACCCAGGCCGAGCGGTCCGGCGCGGCGGCACGCGCCTGCTCGGGCGTCAGGGCGGGGCGACGCTCAGTCATGGCCGGTCCCGTCGCCCCGGTTGTCGGCGCGGCCGAACCACTCGGCGACGCGGGCCAGCCGGTCATAGTCGGCGCCCTTGGCGTAGGCCGGGTGGGCCTTGGAACGGAACGGCGCCCGGCCCAGCAGCAGCCGGGTGATCACCCTGGCGTCCAGCTCGGCCAGGGTGCGGGCGATCCAGGCGTCGACGGTGGTCCACGGCTTGTTCTTGTACAGCAGCGCGTCCTTGTCCTCGCCGGGCTGCTTGCCGCCGGAGAGCTTCCAGTAGCGCAGCTCGCCCACCGGCGCGGCCTTGAAGCCTTTGAAGCCGCCGCGCTCGGCGATGGCGGCCAGCAACGGCAGCTGCGGTGCATAGCCGGCCTGACGCTGGGTGTGGCTGGGCGGCGCGCCGGTCTTGTAGTCGACGATGGCGAGCCGGCCGTCGGTGCCGCGGTCGATGCGGTCGGCGCGGCCGGTGAGGGTGATGTCGCCCAGCATGATCGCGCCGCTGACCTCGGTATCGGCCACCGCCCAATCGGGCGCGCGTTCGGCGATGCGCCCCACCACCCAGTCGGCGATGAGCAGGATGCGCGGCCGTTGCAGCAGCAGCGGCAGCGGCTGGCGGATGTGCGCTTCGAGCTGGCCCAGCAGGTGCGTGCGCAATGCCTCGACGCTGTGGTCGCCGCCCTTCCACCACTGGTCGAGGCCATCATGGACCAGGGTGCCGAACGCCGACGGGTCGGGGTCGGTGGCCAGCGGGTCGAGCCGGCGCAGCCCCAGCATCCGCCGGGCGTAGAAGCCCTGCACGATGTCGCTGCTGCGCGGGCGCAGGCTGAGCACGGCCTTGTCGACCACGTCGAGCGAGAATTCCACGTTGGCGGCCGGTTCGCCGTTGGGC
>CAUJIW010000109.1 GCA_963205175.1 Pseudomonadota bacterium | reverse complement strand
TTGGCTGTCGCTATCGCGATGCTTGGACTGGGGACGATGCCCGTTCTCGCTGAGGATTTGCAGCCGGAGGACTTCACGGTTCGATCCTTGCCGGCGCCGGGGCCGCACTGGTTCTGGGCCAATGACATTTCGTTCACCCGGATGAACGACGGCCGGGCCTATCTGTTCGATGGCGATACCGGCCAGATGCTGGGGCAGATCAGCGCCGGCTTCGGTCACGCGCTGCTGCAGACCTCGCCGTCCGGGCACGAGATCTATGTGCCGGAGACCTATTATTCCCGTGGCTCGCGCGGCGAGCGCACCGACGTGCTGAGCATTTACGATGGCGTCAACCTGGCGCCGGTGGGCGAGGTGATTCTCCCCAACAAGCGTTATGGCGGCCTGTCGCTGGAGGCGCAGATGCCGCTGTCCGACGACGGCAAGTTCGCGCTGCTTTATTTCTTCACGCCGGCCCAGTCGGTGGGCGTGGTCGATCTGACGACCCGCAAGTTCGTCGGCGAGATCGAGACGCCCGGTTGTGCGCTGGTGTTTCCGTTTGCGCCCCGGCGCTTCGCCATGCTGTGTGCCGACAACGCGCTGCTGGTGGCGGAACTCGATGACGCCGGTGCCGGCAAGGTGGTTGGGCGCACCGAGCCGCTGTTCACCGAGGCGGATCCGGTGGTCGACAAGGCGGTGCGGCGCGGTGGCCTGTGGTACTTCTTCAGCATGGACGGCAAGGTCCATGAAGTGGAGATGGCGCCCAAGCCCAAGTCGCGCAAAGCTGGCGCGCCGCTGCCCAGGGTGGTCAACCAGTGGTCGCTGACCACCGCCGAGGAGGCGAAGGCCGGCTGGCGCTCCGGTGGCTTCCAGCCCTATGCCGTGCACGAGGCCGGCAACCGGCTGTACGTGCTGATGCTTCAGGGCACCCGTGATAATCGCAAGGATCCGGCGGGCGAGGTCTGGGTCTATGATCTTGCCAAGCGCCAGAAAGTGCAGACCATCAAACTCACCGAACCCACCATCACGCTGGCGGTGAGCCAGGATGCCAGGGCGCAGGTCTTCACCGGCCCCGGCGTCAGCACCAACGCCCATGTCTATGACGCGGCGACCGGCGCCCATGTGCATGCGATCCCGGATGTCGGTCCGTACATCACCTTGATCCAGCCGGTGACGGTGCGCGCCCCGGAGCAGGCGAAGCCGTGATGGTCGATCCCGCGCTTGACCTGGCGTTGAAGCTGTTCCTGGCGGGGTTGTTCCTCGCCGCGGGTGCGGCCAAGCTGGCGCGTCCCGCCCGCTTCCGTCAGGCGCTGGCCGACTATCGCCTGCTGCCATCGCCACTGCTGTGGCCGGCGGCGCTGGGGCTGGGCCTGGTCGAGGTCGCTGCGGCCGGCGCGCTGTTTGCCTCACCCGTCGTGGCCGGGGTCGGGGCGCTGGCGCTGGCCGGGCTGTGCCTGCTGTACGCCGCCGGTATCGGCGTCAATCTCGCGCGTGGCCGGACCCGTATCGACTGCGGCTGCCTCGGCAGCGCCGGCGAGGGCATCGGCGTGTCGCTGGTGGTGCGCAACCTGCTGCTGGCGCTTGTGGCACTGGCGCTGCTTGCCGGTCCCGGCGATCGGCCGCTGGTGTGGCTCGACGGGCTGACCATCCTGGGTGTCATCGTCGCCGCTGCCTTTGTCTACGCCATCATGGCCCAGCTGGCCCATACGCCGCATGGTGCGGCCCCGGAGAATGCCTGATGCAGACCGCGCTCATCATTGCCGTGATCGTCCAGTGGGTGGCCATCGTCGGTCTGGCGGCGCTGCTGCTGGCGGTGCTGCGCCAGATCGGCGTCATCCACCAGCGCCTGGCGCCGATGGGGGCGCTGGCGCTGCCGGGCGGACCGGCGGTCGGCACCGTGGCACCCGGTTTTGAGCTGCCCTCGCTTTCCGGCTCGCTGGTCAAGGTCGGCGGCCGGTCGGCGCGTGACACGCTGCTGTTTTTCCTGTCGCCCACCTGTCCGGTCTGCAAGGAGTTGCTGCCGGCGCTCAAGTCGTTCGCCCGCGATGAGGGGCGCCAGCTTGATGTGGTTCTGGCCAGCGATGGCGACGCCGCCGAGCAGCGGCGCATGGTGCGTGACAATGGCCTGGAAGCAATGCCGCTGGTGCTGTCGACCGAACTCGGTCAGGCCTACGCGGTCGGCAAGCTGCCCTATGCCGTCATCATCACCGCCGATGGCAAGCTGGCGGCCAAGGGGCTGGTCAATTCGCGTGAACATCTCGAAAGTCTGGTCGAGGCTCGCAGTCGCGGCGTCGCGACCCTGCAGGATTATCTGGCCGGCACGCGTGCCGCCGCCGAGTAAAGGGGGAACGTCCTCATGTGGTTTGATCGTCTGACCGAAAAGGCCGCCCGGCGGCTCGCACACACCACCTCGCGCCGTCATGTGCTGGGCAAGCTCGGCACGCTGGCGCTGGGAACGGCGGCGGTGCCGCTGCTGCCGATCGCCCGCGGCCAGGCCTCCGGCGCGCCGCAGGCCGGTGGTGATCCGCGCAATCCGCAGGACTGCGCCTACTGGCGTTACTGCGCCATCGACGGCTTCCTCTGCACCTGCTGCGGCGGCACCATCAACAGCTGCCCGCCGGGCACCGAACCGTCGGTGCTGACCTGGGTCGGCACCTGCCAGAACCCCGACGATGGCAAGCATTACATCGTTTCCTACAACGACTGCTGCGGCAAGGGCGGTTGCGGCCGCTGTACCTGCATGCGCAATGAAGGCGACATGCCGGTCAATCGGCCCGGCCAGGCCAACGATATCAACTGGTGCCTTGGCTCTACCCACAACACCTACCATTGCACCGTGTCGGTGCTCATGGGCGCGGCGGAGAATGGCTGACAGGCGCCGGCATGTCGGCGCCCGGCTGCTGCCGGGGGTGGTGCTGACGGTGCTTGCCCTGTCGGCACCGCCGGCTGTTGCTGTCGATGCGGCGGGGCCGCGGGGCAACTACATGCTCCAGTGCATGGGCTGCCATCTGCTCGATGGCTCCGGCATGGCCGGCAAGGTGCCCGACATGCGCGGCATTATCGGCAAGTTCCAGTATGTCGAGGGTGGGCGGGAATTCCTCGGCCGCGTGCCGGGCGTCGCCCAGGCGCCGATCGACGACGCCAAGCTGACCGACGTGCTCAACTGGACGGTCAGGAATTTCGCCGATCCCGCCGACCGTGCCCGGTTCAAGCCGTACACGGTGGACGAGGTGGCGCGGCTGCGCCGGCAGCCGTTGACCGACATCACCAATACACGCGCGCGCCTGGTGGAGAAGCTGCCCGCCGGGCAGTGAGGGAGGCGGGCCCGCCGACGGGGTGGCCGAATGGCGTCAGCGCCGGGCGGCCAGTGCCTGCTGGCGATAGTCCGACGGCGTCTGCCCGACCTTCTTGCGGAAGGAGCGGGAAAAATGGGCGGCGTCGTTGAAACCCAGCGAGAAGGCGATTTCCAGAATCGAGGCGCGGGCACAGCTCTCGTCGGCCAGTACCTGCATGGCGCGGGCGAGCCGGCGCTCCCACAGCCAGGCGGTCGGCGTCGTCTCGGCATCCTCGAACAGCCGGTAGAGCTGGCGGCGCGACACGTTGAAGGCACTGGCGATGCTGTCGGGAGTCAGGTTGGCATCCCCCAGCCGGGCGTCGATCCACGCCTTGATGCGGGTGAGTGTCGGCCGGTTGACGCCAGCCAGCGAACCCCCGCCGCCATCGGCGAGCAGGCGGGTGAGCAGGTGGAACAGCGATTCCAGGCCCACCCGGCGCTCGTCGTCGCTCAGCGTGTCGCCCAGGGCGCTGAACTGGCTTAAGGTCGCCGAGAACAGTGCGCCCAAGCCCCGCGAGCCGTCGATGCGCCGGCCGCAAGCCAGTTCGGGCAGGCCGGTCAGTTCGCGCACCAGCGCGTGCGGCATGTGCACTGATCGCTGGCGCATGGAGGAGCCATAACGGAACTCCGAGGCGCGGCGGGAGTCAATGATGGTGCAATCGTTGGGCAGCAGATGGGCTTCCGATCCCTCCTGCGCCATGGCGGCCTCGCCCTCGATCTGCTGGATCAGGAAATAGCAGTCATGCTGGGCATCGGTGAGCTGTGGCCGGCGCTTCATCACCCTGGCCCAGCCCAGTTCGATGTCGGCGATGTCCAGCGCGTCGAGGCGGCGGGCGGCGATGGCGCCGTGGAAGCGCTCGGCGTCGGCGACTCCGGTATCGAAGCGCCCGCAGATGCTGGTCACATCCGCCTGCCACCGGTCCAGCCGTTCATGCAGGGACGCGCGCGCGTTCATGCTCCCCGTCCGTCTCCCTGATCTTTTTATACCTCAACTATGGAGCCGGCCCGACGCCACGGCAACCGGGAAAATCCGGCGCGGGCGGGCGACGCAATCAGCCGCGTTCGGCCTGCACCGTGCCCAGGCACAGCTGGAACAGCTGGTTCTGGGTGGAAATGCCAAGTTTTTCATAGGCCCGACGACGGTAGGTGGTGACCGAGGACGGCGCGATGTCGAGGTCGAGCCCGATGCCGACAGTCGAGTAGCCGAGCAGGATGCGCTCGCAGATGTCGCGCTCGCGCCGGGTCAGGCGGTCGAACGGCGGCAGCTGGCGGCCGATCACCGAGTGAATCAGGCTGGGCGCGGTGGCAGGCGATGCATCCGGCGCGCCGGCCTCGCGCCACAGGCGGTAATGGGTGCCGATCAGCGCCGTCGCCACCGGCAGGATGGCTTCCAGCCGCTGCCAGTCGGCATCGGAATAGGGGCCGGATTCGCGCATCCGGTAGAAGTTGCAATAGACCCGCGCGTCGCCGGCCCGGCCGATGGTCGAGGCCTTGTCGACGAGCCCGGTGCGGTCGAAGAAGTGGTCGCGATAGTCGGCCGGCGCGTCCATGTGCGGCACCAGCCGGATCGGTGCGTCGTCGTGCCGGGCATCGTCCGCCAGGATGCGCGCCCGGTTGGGGTCGGCGCCGTGGAAGCGTTCGACATAGTCGCGCGCCAGCGACTCGGCGTGTTCCGGCGGCATTTTCGACTGGGTGAACAGGTGGCCCGGCCCGTCGCCCGGCGCGAAGGTGAAGACGACACAGTGGTCCACCGGCACGATGGCGTTGAGGCTGCGGGTCAGTGCCGCCTGAAAGGCCGGCGTGCCCAGCGCCTCGATGGCGCTGGCGAGCGCCGGCAGCCAGCCGGCCAGCAGGGTGTCGTCAGGCGCGGGAGCGGCGGACGCCAGGGGCGCGGGGGGAAGGGGGGATGTGCCGGACATTGCGGCGCTATCATAGCAAGCTTGGGGGTCGTTGCCAGTCGCCGGCGGACCGGCCAGGCGCCGCATTGCCCGCCCGGCAGCGGGCTGTCGTTGCTTGTCCCCTCCGGTGTGGACGGCGCGCGGGCGAAAACCGTGGCATGGTAGGCTCACGATTACTGTGGAACCAAGATGGCCCGCAGGGCCACGCACCATACAGGGAGGATGCGATGAGCAAGGCATTTGCCTCGGCCGGCGACCTTGAGGACAAGGTGGTCAGCTTCACCCAGCTCGCACCGGGCTGCTACGCCTACACCGCCGAGGGCGACCCCAACTCCGGCATCATCATCGGCGAGGACGGGGTGATGGTGATCGACACCCAGGCGACGCCGGAAATGGCCGCCGACGTTCTGGCCCGCGTCCGCGCGATCACCGACAAGCCGGTGAAATACGTGGTGCTCTCCCACTATCATGCGGTGCGCGTGCTCGGCGCCTCGGCCTATGAGCCGCAGGCGATCATCGCTAGCCGCGACACCTACGATCTCATCGTCGAGCGCGGCGCCGCCGACATGGCCTCGGAAATCGGCCGCTTCCCGCGGCTGTTCCGCGGCGTCGACTCCATTCCCGGCCTGACCTGGCCGACCATCGTGTTCGAGAACAAGCTCACCGTGCAGCTGGGCGGCCTGGAGGTCGAGATCCTCCAGGTCGGGCGCGGCCACACCAAGGGCGACACCGTCGTCTGGGTGCCGGCGCACAAGGTGATGTACGCCGGCGACCTGGTGGAATATGGCGCCACCCCCTACACCGGCGACGCGCATCTGGAGGACTGGCCGGGCACGCTCGACAATCTGGCGACCTTCGGCGCGGAAAAGCTGGTGCCGGGGCGCGGTGACGCGCTCACCAACGCCGCCCAGGTGGCTGACGCCATCGCCGGGACGCGGGCGTTCGTCAGCGACCTGTTCCAGTCGGTGAAGGCGGCGAAGGATGCCGGCAAGAGCCTCAACGACACCTATCGCACCGTCTATGCCGAACTGAAGCAGAAGTACGGCAACTGGGTGATCTTCGACCACTGCATGCCGTTCGACGTCACCCGCGCCTACGACGAGGCCGGCGGCCTGTCCCACCCGCGCATCTGGACCGACGAGCGCGACCAGGCGATGTGGAAGGAACTGGAGGGATGAAACAGCTCAATCCGAGCCACGTCCGCCCGAGCTTCCCGTTCGCGCGGGCGCCGGAGCAGGATGGAGCCCCCAACCACCACCCGGTGGTGATCGTCGGTGGCGGCATGGTCGGCCAGACCATCGCGCTCGACCTCATCCGCAAGGGCGTGCCGGTGGTGGTGCTGGAGCAGGGCGAGACCGTCTCCATCGGCTCGCGCTCGCTGTGCCAGGCCAAGCGCACACTGGAGATCTGGGACCGGCTGGGCGCCGCCGAGTGGATGGTCGACAAGGGCGTGCAGTGGAACATCGGCAAGGTGTTCCACCGCGACGGCCTGCTCTACGAGTTCAACCTGCTGCCCGAGGACGGCCACCAGATGCCGGCCTTCGTCAATCTCCAGCAGTACCACATGGAAGAGCATCTGCTGGAGAAGCTGGCGGCCGCCGGCGGCGCGGTGCGCTGGCGCCATCGCTGCGTCGGCATCGAGAACCGGCCGGACGGCGCGACCGTGCAGGTGGAGACGCCGGAGGGCGCCTACACCCTGACCTGCGACTGGCTGATCGCCTGTGATGGCGCGAAAAGCGGCATCCGCCGCCAGCTCGGCCTCGATTTCGACGGCAAGGTGTTCGAGGACAAGTTCCTCATCACCGACGTGCGGATGACCGCGCCGTTTCCCGCCGAGCGCTGGTTCTGGTTCGAGCCGCCGTTTCACCCCGGCCAGACGGCGCTGCTGCACCGCCAGGCCGACGATATCTGGCGCATCGACCTGCAACTGGGCTGGGACGCCGACTCCGAGGCCGAAAAGGCGCCGGAGCGGGTGGTGCCGCGCATCCAGGCGCTGCTCGGCCACGACAATTTCGAGCTGGAATGGATCAGCGTCTACGTCTTCCAGTGCCGGACGCTGTCGCGCTACGTCCACGACCGGGTGATTTTCGCCGGCGACGCCGCGCATCAGGTGTCGCCGTTCGGTGCGCGCGGCGGCAACGCCGGCGTGCAGGACGCCGACAATCTGTGCTGGAAGCTGAAGCTGGTGCTCGACGGCCGGGCGCCGGCGAGCCTGCTGGAGAGCTACAACGACGAGCGCCTCTACGCCGCGCACGAGAATATTCTCAACTCCACCCGCGCCACCGACTTCATGACGCCGAAGTCCGAGGCCAGCCGGCGGATGCGCGACACCGTGCTGGCGATGGCCGCCGACTGGCCGTTCGCCCGCGCCATGGTCAATTCCGGCCGCCTGTCGGTGCCGGCGCATCTGGTCGACTCCGTCCTCAACACGCCGGACGCCGACAGCTTCGCCGCCGTGGTGGCGCCGGGCTCGCCGGCCAGCGACGCGCCGATCGCCAGGGCCGGCGCCGACGACTGGTTCCTGCACGCCATCGGTGACCGGTTCGCGGTGCTCACCACTGCGGCGGACGCACCGGCGACGCTCGACATCGAGGGCGAGGCGGTGCCGGTGCTGACGGTCGGGCGCGATCTGGTCGACACCCAGGGGCTGCTGGCCCGCCGCTACGACCTGAAACCCGGCACCACCTACCTGTTCCGGCCCGACCAGCACGTTGCGGCGCGCTGGCGTGCCTTCGACCCCGCCGCCATTGGCGCCGCGATGACGCGGGCCATGGGGAAGGCGGGCGGCCAGTCCAAGACCGAGGGAGCGGCCCATGCTGCTTGAACGCGACAATCGTCTGGAGCAGCCGGACAGCTTCTATGCCGGCCTCATCGCCGCCCATGACGGGCTCAGCCTCGAACAGTCGGCGGACCTCAATTTCCGCCTGCTG
The DNA here is from genome assembly GCA_963205175.1 of Pseudomonadota bacterium. Lineage (GTDB taxonomy): Bacteria > Pseudomonadota > Alphaproteobacteria > Sphingomonadales > Sphingomonadaceae > CAUJIW01. The sequence goes on along the minus strand of CAUJIW010000109.1, from coordinate 1,488 downwards.
CTGATTCTTGCCAACCAGATCGGCCGCCACGATGTGCTGCAGGCGGCGATCGCGGCCGCCCGCGAGGGCGTCACCGCCTGAGCGGTCGTGGCGGTGTGAAGGGGGAGGCGGCGTTATGGCTTCCCCCGCCGCCGCCCCGGCCATTGCTCCGGATTGCCTCCGCCCTTAAGCTGGTGTCGATTTTCCGGGGAGATATTGCCATGACCGCACCCGCATCTTCGGCCGCCGCGCCGGCGTCGCTCCACAATGATCCGCTGGTGCTGACCCACATCGAGGGCGGGGTGGCGACGGTGACGCTCAACCGGGGCGACCGCTTCAATCCGCTGTCGGTGGAGATGATCGCCGCGCTCGATACGGCGCTGGCCGCCGTCGCCGACAACCCGGCGGTGCGGGTGGTGGTGCTGGCGGCGGCCGGCAAGGCCTTCTGCGCCGGCCATGACCTCGGCGAGATGGTGGCGACGCCCGACCACGGCTTCTACACCCGGCTGTTCAACGCCTGCTCCTCGACGATGATGCGGCTGCACCGGATGCCCCAGCCGGTGATCGCCCGCGTCCAGGGCACGGCGACCGCCGCCGGCTGCCAGCTGGTCGCCATGTGCGACCTTGCCATCGCCGCCGACACCGCGCGCTTCGCCGTCTCCGGCATCAGCTTCGGCCTGTTCTGCTCGACGCCGGGCGTCGCCCTGTCGCGCAACGTGCCGCGCAAGACGGCGCTGGAGATGCTGCTCACCGGCGACTTCATCAGCGCCCGGCGGGCCGCCGAACTGGGGCTGGTCAACGCCGCCGTGCCGCCGGAACAGCTCGACGAGGCGGTGGCGGGGCTGGTGGCGCGCATCCTCGCCAAGCCGGCGGTGTCGGTGGCGCGCGGCAAGCGGCTGTTCTATGCCCAGGCCGAGCAGGGCATCGAGGCCGCCTACACGCTGGCCGAGCAGGTGATGGCCGACAACATGATGGACGCCGCCGCCCAGGAGGGCTTCCGCGCCTTCGTCGAGAAGCGCAAGCCGGTGTGGCCGGCCTGAGCCGGTCGGCCCCGGCGGATTAGCGCCGGGCGGGGTTGGTTGATGTAATGGCTAGTCTGTTTCACCTAGGCTGAACCATCGAGGCGCGTAATCGCTTTTAAACGCCCATACAGAGGAATTTGACGATTCCGCACCCCGGGTATCCGGGTGGCCCGAAATCGCGTCCAGCGCGCCCCTGCGTGGCGCTGGGGGCATGGTGCTGCCAGAGCTTGCCGGCGATCTCGTCATGGCCGGGTCGGATGTATTCGCGCACCTCGCCCGTCGTGGCCGGGCTTGACCCGGCCATCCACGCGAACACCGCATGGGGCGCGGGGGCTCCGGGCGGTGCCGCCTCACCGGCGAGGGCATCGCGGCGGAACCGCCGTCCGTGGATGCCCGGGACAGGCCCGGGCATGACGTGATGGCGGAAGGGAGGCCGCGCGATTCCGTTAAGGCGCCGCCATGGCTCGGCCCGGCCACCTCTCCGCCG
>CAUJIW010000108.1 GCA_963205175.1 Pseudomonadota bacterium | reverse complement strand
GAGCATGGCGTCGAGGTCGAGGATTTCACGCAGCAGCATGCGGCCGTTGTTCAGCGCTTCCGACCACTCGATGATGGCCTTGAAGGTCAGCGGGCTTTCGCACAGGCCGGCGATCATGGTGTCGCGGCCGGCCTCGATGCGCTTGGCGATGGCGATTTCGCCCTCGCGGGACAGCAGTTCCACCGCGCCCATCTCGCGCAGGTACATGCGCACCGGATCATCGGTGCGGTCGAGCGCGGTTTCCTTCTTCGGCGCGGCAACGAATTCCTGAGCCTCGTCGCCTTCGGCCGGGGTGTCGATCTCGGCGACCGGCTCCTCGGCCTCGGCATCTTCCGGGTCGTCGCCGTCGATGACGTTGATGCCCATCTCGGAGAGCAGGGACATGATGTCCTCGATCTGCTCGGACGACATGCTTTCCTGGGGCAGGTTGGCGTTCAGTTCGTCGTAGGTGATGTAGCCGCGTTCCTTGGCCCGCGCGATCATGCGCTTGACCGAGGCTTCGTTCATGTCAATGAGCGGGGCGTCGCTGTTTTCTTCGGTCGCTTCTTCCGACACTTCCGCTTCCTGACGTTTCACCATTGCTGCCTTGTCCTTATGTTGGCCGGGGCCTCAGGCATCGAGCGCATTCGCCAGGTCCGCCAGCTCGCGCCTGGCCAGTTCGCGGTCCTGGGTGATTCGCTGCAACCGATACCAATCGTCCTCGTTCTGATTCGCACGGTAGGTCGCCGCCGCCTCGCCGCACTCGGTATCCAGTGCGTTGATGCGAGTAACGCTCTGAAGAACAAGCGAAAAATCGCGCTCGCACCGGGCGGGGTCAAGGCCCGTCCGGGTGAACGTGAATTTAGGCTTGGGACGTGCGCGTATCGTGGCGACCAACCGTTCAAATCCCTCGCTCGCTAATGTGTTGTCGAGTCGGGCCTTGTCAAGGCATGGGTCGTGAATTGATTCGTCGAGCATGCGTGCCCACAGCCGGGCCAGCTCGGGATCGTCGATGGTCAGTCGCTCCAGTTCCTCGTGATGGCGGTCCAGCCAGTCAGGGTGTTCGAGCAGGCCGACCACCAGCGCGTCGACGATGGCCGGCGGCAGGGCCGGCGTGAGGTTGCGCTCCACCAGCAGCTTGGTGCCGGCGAGCACCCGGGGCTGGCTGGCGCGATAGCCGCCACGCGGGCCGCTACCCCATTGGCCGCCAGCGCGCGGGTTGCGCGCGCCGTTGCGGCCGACCAGCTGGTCGAAGCGTTCCAGCAGTTCCTGGCGGTAGAGCGACTGCACGGTGCCGTGGGCGATATCGCCGGTGCGGTTGAGCAGGGTCTGGCGCAGGGCGGCGCGGCCCTCGGGCGTCGCCAGACTGGCGGCCTGGACCTCGGACTGCCACAGCAGGTCCACCAGTGGCTGGGCGCCCTCCAGCAGCCGTTCCAGCGCCGGCGCGCCACTGCTTTTCACCAGGTCGTCGGGGTCCTGGCCCGCGGGCAGGGTGACGAAGCGCAGGCTCTTGCCCGGCTCCAGCAGCGGCAGCGCGCGCAGGGCCGCGCGCAGCGCGGCGCGCTGGCCGGCGGCGTCGCCGTCGAAGCAGAGCAGGGGCTCCGGCACCAGCCGCCACAGCCGCTGGATATGGTCCTCCGTCAGCGCGGTGCCCAGTGGCGCCACCGCCGCCTCGAAGCCGGCCTGGGCGAGCGCGATGACGTCCATGTAGCCCTCGACCACCAGCAGCCGCTCGCTCTTGCGGGCCGGCCCCGAGGCCAGGTCGATATTGTAGAGCGTGCGCCCCTTGTCGAACAGCGGCGTGTCCGGCGAGTTGAGGTACTTTGGCTGACCGTCACCGAGGATGCGGCCACCGAAGGCAATGACCCGGCCGCGACCATCGCGGATCGGGAACATCAGCCGGCCGCGGAAGCGATCATAGGGCGTCTTGTCGTCCACCGCGATCAGCAGGCCGGCCTCGATCAGCAGCGCCTCCGAGGCGCCCTTGGCCAGCAGCGCGGTCTTGAGGCCGTCCCGGCGGTCCGGCGCGAAGCCCAGGCCGAAGCGGCGCACCGTTTCAGGTCTGAGGCCCCGGCGCTCGACATAACTTCGGGCTTCACCACCGGCGATGCCCTGCAGCTGCTCGGCGAACCAGGCCTGGGCCGCCGTCATGACCTCCACCAGGCCGCCCAGCCGCTCGGCGCGCACACGGTCCTCAGGGCTTTCGCGCGGCATCTCCAGTCCGGCCTCGGCGGCCAGCTGCTCCACCGCCTCGCGGAACGAGCGCCCCTCGGCCTCGCACAGGAAGCGGATGACGTCGCCATGGGCGCCGCAGCCGAAGCAATGATAGAAGGCCTTCTCGTCGTTGACGTAGAAGCTCGGGCTCTTCTCGTTGTGGAACGGGCAGCAGGCCTTGAACTCGCGGCCGGCCCGCACCAGCCGCACCTTGCGACCGACCACGGTGCTCAGCGGCACCCGGGCCCGGATTTCGTCAAGGAAGACGGGGCTGATGGTCATCGTCGCGCGGTCAGGCCCCCAGTGCCGCCTTCACCAGCGCGCCGGCGCGGCCCATATCGATCTGGCCGGCGAACCTGGTCTTGAGCGCGCCCATGACGCGGCCCATGTCCTTGGCCGAAGTGGCGCCCAGCTCGGCGACCAGGCCGGCGATCGCGGCCTTGGCCTCGTCCTCGCTCATCATCGCCGGCAGGAAGCGTTCAATAATGGCGATCTCCGCCTTCTCGCCGTCCGCCAGTTCCTGACGGCCGCCCTTCTCGTACATCTCCACCGATTCGCGGCGCTGCTTCACCATCTTGGTCAGCACCTCGATGACCATCTGGTCGTCGTCCACCGGCGCCGTCGCCGTGCGCAGTTCGATGTCGCGGTTCTTGATGGCGGCCTGGGCCATGCGCAGGGTGGAGACGGTCTTTTCGTCCTTGGCCTTCATGGCATCGACCAGCGCCTGCTTGATCGCGTCGCGGATCATGCGGGGAAGCTCCTTTTGAGCCGTGTTGCGGGGAAGCCTTTAGCATAGCCGCGCGGGCGCCGGTTTTCAATCGAAATAAAAATACCAACCCATTGAAATAAAAGGGGAATTTATATATCTTTCTTTTCTTGACAGGGGGCGGGCGCCTCACTAGAAGCGCCGCAATTTGCCCGGCCCCAAGCGTTCGGGTAAACCCCGACAACGCCAAACCTGAGGAGGTGCACGGTGCCCCAAACGCCCGCCGACACCAAGCCCCTGAGCGCGACCACCGGCGCGAGTGCCAGCGCGACCGATCTCACACCGCCGCCGGGCGCGACCGCCGTCCTGGTGCTGGCCGATGGCACCCTGTTCTGGGGTCGCGGCGCCGGCGCCACGGGCGAGAAGGTGGGCGAGGTCTGCTTCAATACCGCGATGACCGGCTATCAGGAGATCATGACCGATCCGTCCTATGCCGGTCAGATCATCACTTTCACTTTTCCCCATATCGGCAATGTCGGCGCCAACGCCCAAGACATCGAGGCGCTGACGCCCTATGCCCTGGGCTGCGTGCTGCGCCAGGACATCACCGCGCCGGCCAACTTCCGGGCCGAGCGCGGCTTCGATGACTGGCTGAAAAGCCATGGCCTGATCGGCATCTCCGGCGTCGACACCCGTCGGCTGACCCGGCTGATCCGCCAGCAAGGCGCCCCCAACGGCGTGCTGGCGCACCATCCCGACGGCGTGTTCGACGTGCCGGCGCTGATCGCCCGGGCGCGTGCCTGGCCGGGGCTTGAAGGCATGGACCTCGCCAAGGAGGTCTGGACCCGTCAGACCACGAGCTGGGACGAGACGCTGTGGGCGCTGGGCGCCGGCTATGGCCGGCAGGCCGCGCCGACCCGGCACATTGTCGCCATCGACTACGGCATCAAGCGCAACATCCTGCGCAACCTGGCCTCGGCGGGTGCGCGGGTGACGGTGGTGCCCGGCGACTCCTCGTTCGCGGACATCATGGCGCACAACCCGGATGGCATCTTTCTCTCCAACGGCCCCGGCGATCCGGCGGCGACCGGCGAATATGCCATTCCGGTGATCCGCCAGCTGATCGAGACCGGCAAGCCGGTGTTCGGTATCTGCCTTGGCCACCAGATGCTCGGTCTGGCCGCCGGCGCGCGGACCTACAAGATGCACCAGGGCCATCGTGGCGCCAACCACCCGGTCAAGGACCTGGAGACCGGCAAGGTCGAGATCACCTCGATGAACCACGGCTTCGCGGTGGACGCCGAGACGCTGCCGGCCAACGTCAAGGCGACGCACGTGTCGCTGTTCGACGGCACGCTGTGCGGCCTGCGCTACCTCGACCGGCCGGTGTTCTCGGTGCAGCACCACCCGGAGGCATCGCCCGGGCCGCAGGACAGCTTCTATCTGTTCCGTCGTTTCATGGATGCCGTGGAGGCCGGACAATGAGCAGTGTGATCGTCCCGCAGGACATGCTGGAGCAGGAATGGGAAGCCGATGACGAGGTGCTGGAAAACCTCGCCAACAACGGCGACCGGCCGTCGGCGATCCGCTGGGTCGATGTGATCTTCCGGGGCGACCCGGCGGCGCTGGACGCGCTGGCCGAGACGCTGCTCGATGACGGCTGGCAAGTCGCCGAGACGGAAGAGGACACCGACGGCGAGTGGACCATGGAGGCCCGGCGGCGCCAGAGCGCCGAGCGCGCGGCGATTCATGATCTCACCCGCACCTGCCTGGGGTTCGCGATCGCCCACGGCGTCGAATACGACGGCTGGGGCACCGTGGCCACCGACGAGGATGACGCGTGACGCGCAGGCTCACCAACGATCCGGCGGAGATGGTCGCCATCGGTCTGGAACGCCTCGGCGTGCTGGCGACCGACGGCAACGATCTGACGCGCCCGCGCCTGACCACCCACAGCTTCTCCGGCCATGCCGACGCCATCGACCAGGTGGCGGTGGCGTTGCGCCATGCCGGCTTCGCCACCGAGATCGACGACGACGACGCCCGTGACGTCAGCGCCCAGGCGATGACCGTGACCGACGAACCCTGGCTGCGCGAGGCGATGGTGATCCTCTGCCGCGTCGCCGACCGCTTCGGCGTGACCTATGAAGGCTGGGAGGCACTCGCCGACCAGTCGCATACCTGATGAACGAGAACAGCCCCCATGCCCAAACGCACTGACATTTCCTCGATCCTCATCATTGGCGCCGGCCCGATCATCATCGGCCAGGCCTGCGAGTTCGACTATTCGGGCACCCAGGCCTGCAAGGCGCTGAAGGCGGAGGGCTACCGGATCATCCTGGTCAACTCCAACCCGGCCACCATCATGACCGACCCGGAGCTGGCCGACGCGACCTACATCGAGCCGATCACGCCCGAGATCGTCGCGCGCATCATCGAGAAGGAGCGCCCCGACGCGGTGCTGCCGACCATGGGCGGGCAGACCGCGCTCAACACCGCGCTGGCGCTGGCGCAGGACGGCACGCTCGACAAGTTCGGCGTCCAGCTGATCGGCGCCAACGCGGAAGCCATCGACAAGGCCGAGGACCGGCTGAAGTTCCGCGAGGCGATGGACAAGATCGGGCTGGAAAGCGCCCGCAGCCGGGTCGCCCACTCCCTGGCCGAGGCGCTGGACGCACTCGATCATGTCGGCCTGCCGGCGATCATCCGTCCGAGCTTCACCATGGGTGGCACCGGCGGGGGCGTGGCCTACAACAAGGAAGACTTCATCCGCATCGTAGAGGGTGGTCTCGACGCCTCGCCGACCACCGAGGTGCTGATCGAGGAGTCCCTGCTGGGCTGGAAGGAATATGAGATGGAGGTGGTCCGCGACCGCGCGGACAACGCCATCATCATCTGCTCGATCGAGAATATCGACCCGATGGGCGTCCATACCGGCGACTCCATCACCGTCGCGCCGGCGCTGACGCTGACCGACAAGGAATACCAGATCATGCGCAACGCGAGCATCGCGGTGTTGCGCGAAATCGGTGTGGAAACAGGTGGTTCCAACGTTCAGTTCGCGGTTAACCCGAAGGATGGCCGACTGATCGTCATCGAAATGAACCCGCGCGTCAGCCGCTCGTCGGCGCTCGCCTCGAAGGCCACCGGCTTCCCGATCGCCAAGGTCGCGGCCAAGCTGGCGGTCGGCTACACGCTGGACGAGATCATGAACGACATCACCGGCGTGACCCCGGCGTCGTTCGAGCCGACCATCGATTATGTCGTCACCAAGATCCCGCGCTTCGCCTTCGAGAAGTTCAAGGGCGCCGAGCCGCTGCTCACCACCGCGATGAAGTCGGTGGGCGAGGTGATGGCCATCGGCCGCTCGTTCCAGGAATCGGTGCAGAAGGCGCTGCGCGGCCTGGAGACCGGACTGACCGGCTTCGACGAGGTGGCGCTGGCGGACGACAGTCTCGACACCCTGGAGGCGGAACTGGCCCGGCCGACGCCGGACCGGCTGCTGGTCATCGCCCAGGCGCTGCGCGCCGGGCTCAGCGTCGAGCGGGTGCACCAGATCACCAGCTACGAACCGTGGTTCCTGCGCCAGATCGAGGAGGTCATACAGGCGGAAAAATCCATCAAGGACAATGGGCTGCCGGGCGATGCTCAAGCCCTGCGCCAGCTCAAGGCGATGGGCTTCTCCGACAAGCGGCTGGCCGCGCTCGCCGGCCTCGACGAGGCGGCGGTGGCGGCCGCCCGGCGCGCCCGGGGCGTGACGCCGGTGTTCAAGCGCATTGACACCTGCGCTGCCGAGTTCGAGGCCCGCACGCCTTACATGTACTCGACCTACGAGGCGCCGGTGTTCGGCGAGGCCGAATGCGAAAGCCAGCCGACGGGCGCCACCAAGGTCGCCATCCTCGGTGGCGGCCCCAACCGCATCGGCCAGGGCATCGAGTTCGACTACTGCTGCTGCCATGCCTGCTTCGCGCTGACCGACGCCGGCTACGAGACCATCATGGTCAACTGCAATCCGGAAACAGTCTCGACCGACTACGACACCTCCGACCGGCTTTATTTCGAGCCGCTGACCCAGGAGGACGTGATCGAGCTGCTGCGGGTGGAGCAGCGCCGCGGCACGCTCAAGGGTGCCATCGTCCAGTTCGGGGGGCAGACGCCGCTCAAGCTCGCCCAGGCGCTGGAGGATGCCGGCATTCCGATCCTCGGCACCTCGCCGGACGCCATCGACCTCGCCGAGGACCGCGAGCGCTTCGCGGCGCTGGTCGAGGAACTCGGCCTGCGCCAGCCGGCCAACGGCATCGCCCGCTCGCGGGAAGAGGCGATCGCCGTGGCCGAACGGATCGGCTATCCGGTGCTGATCCGCCCGTCCTATGTGCTGGGCGGCCGCGCCATGGAGATCGTCGAGACCACGGCTCAGCTGGAAACTTATATCAGGGAAGCCGTGCAAGTCTCTGGCACATCACCGGTTTTGATCGATCAGTATCTGCGCGACGCGATCGAGTGCGACGTTGACGCGCTGGCCGACGGCACGGACGTGTTCGTCGCCGGCGTGATGCAGCACATCGAGGAGGCCGGCGTGCATTCCGGCGACTCCGCCTGTTCGCTGCCGCCCTACAGCCTGCCGGCCGCGGTGATCGCCGAGCTGAAGGCACAGACCGTCAAGCTGGCGCTGGCGCTTCAGGTGCGCGGCCTGATGAACGTGCAGTATGCCGTGAAGGATGGCGTGGTCTACCTCATCGAGGTCAACCCGCGCGCTTCGCGCACCGTGCCGTTCGTCGCCAAGACGGTGGGCATTCCGATTGCCAAGATCGCGGCCCGCATCATGGCCGGCGAGAGCCTGGCGAGCTTCAATCTGGTCGAGGCGACCCCCAGGCATATCGCGGTGAAGGAGGCTGTGTTCCCGTTCGCCCGCTTCCCCGGCGTTGATCCGGTGCTTGGGCCGGAGATGAAGTCCACCGGCGAAGTCATGGGCCTGGATACGGATTTCGCCCACGCGTTCGCCAAGAGCCAGCTCGGCGCCGGCACCCGTCTGCCGGCCGATGGCACCGTGTTCGTCTCGGTGAAGGATCATGACAAGCCGGTCATCATCGAGCCGGTGCGCAACCTGCTGGCGATGGGTTTCCGGGTGGTGGCGACCGGCGGCACCGCCGATTACCTGGCGGAACAGGGGCTGGCGGTGGAGCGCGTCAACAAGGTGGCGCAGGGCCGGCCGCACATCGTCGACCTGATGAAGGACGGCAAGATCCAGCTGGTGTTCAACACCACCGAGGGCGCCCAGGCGCTCAAGGACAGCTATTCGATCCGTTCGACCGCGCTCTATGGCAAGGTGCCCTACTTCACCACCGCCGCGGCGTCGGTGGCGGCGGTGGAGGCGATTCAGGCTTTGCGGCAGCGCACTCTTGATGTGCGGTCCCTGCAAGCCTACAATTTGTGAACCGAAGACTGGACTCCCCGGCGTGCCCGGTTCCCAGACGACGTCATCCCGCCGTGGACGGCCCTTGGCCGCCCGCCGGTGGATTATTCTGTGTGTGAGCCATCAGGAGCGTGAATATGGCCACCCTTGAGAAGCTGCCGATGCTGGCCGAAGGTTTCGAGGCCCTGCAGGCGGAGCTGTACAAGTTGAAAGCCGTCGAGCGACCGGCGATTGTCGAGGCGATCGAGGAAGCCCGGGCCCATGGCGATCTCTCGGAGAACGCCGAATATCATGCGGCCAAGGAACGGCAGGGCCAGATTGAAGCGCATATCGCCGAGCTGGAGGATCGCCTCAGCCGTGCCCAGGTGATCGACCCCAAGCGCCTGTCGGGCGACAAGGTGGTGTTCGGCGCGACCGTCACCCTGCTCGACGAGGACGACCGCGAGGTGGTTTACCAGATCGTCGGTCCGTATGAGGCCGATGCCAAATCGGGCCGCATTTCCTATTCGTCGCCGCTGGGCAAGGCGCTCATCGGCCGCAAGGTCAGCGACGAGGTGGAAGTGGTGACTCCCTCGGGCGATAAATATTACGAGATCGCCAAGCTTGAGTTCAAATGAGGCGCGATCGTGCTGATCGCCGCCTCCGGCGACCATAGCGCGGCGTTGTGAACGTCGCCCTCAGGCCGGAGGACATGCCGCCCGCGCCGGTGACACGATTCATCGTGTCGTCCTGCGCGCTGGTGGCGATTGGCCAGGTGTTCCTGCCAATGCCGCTGGAGGCCCTGGTTATCCGTGCGCTGGCACTGGTGCCGGCTCATCTGTCGGCCTCGCCGCTGTCCATGTCGCCGACCCTGCTCACCTCGCTGTTCGTGCATGGCGGCTGGTTTCATCTGCTGGTCAACATGATGTTCCTGTGGCTGATCGGCCGGCCGGTGGAGTGGGTGCTGGGTTCCCGTCGCTACCTGTTGCTTTATCTGGTCACCGGCATTGCCGGCGGCGCGCTCCAGGTCGCCCTGGAGCCGGCGTCGACCTTGCCGGTGGTGGGAGCCAGCGGCGCGATATCCGGCGTACTGGCGGTCTATGCGGTGCTGTTCTCGCGCAGCCGGGTGGCGGGCGCCGAGGTGCTGGGGATGCGGCTGCCCGGCCGCTATCTGCAACTGCTGTGGTTCGCGGCGAGCTGGATCGGCATTCAGGTGATGGCCGGCATGGCCTTCAACAGCGAGACCGGCGGCATCGCCATTGGCGCGCACATCGGCGGCTTTCTCGCCGGATTGCTGCTGATCGCGCCATTGCTGCGGCCGAGGGCCGACGACTAGGCCGCCATCGGCATGGTAAAGGCTCCTTAACCACAGGGGCTTATAGCGAGGCCAACCGGTGAACGGTCACGGCCACGACTGACACACGCATGTCATCGCCCGCGGCTAGGGTTCACCACCACTGGAGTGAACCATGCGCTTTGCCAATTCCATCGCCCAGCCGGGCCTGACCCGGGTCGCCGGCAAGCTGCTCAAGGACATCGGCGCCGTTGACCGGGACTCCGCCCGCGTCGCGCTCGCCGGGCGTCTGGGCGCCTACGCGATGACCGCGAACGCCATCGAGACCGCGCTCGATCGCCATTTCCCGCGCGTCTGAGGCGCTCTGACGGCTTTCAGGGCCGGCCGATGCCGACCACGGCCTTCAGGGCCGCCGGTACTGGATGAAGCCGGCGCGCCGGCCGATACGGTCGTACAGCGCCTGTGCGGTGGCATTGCTTTCTTCCGTCAGCCAGTAGACCCGCTCGGCGCCGGCCGCGTCCGCCGCGGCATACACGCCCGCGATCAGCCGCCGGCCGATGCCGCCGCCGCGTACGTCGGGGTCGACGAACAGATCCTCCAGATAGCAGTAGCTGTGCAGCGACCAGGTGGACGGGTGGAACAGGTAGTTCACCAGCCCGACCAGCCGGCCGTCGCGTTCGGCGACCAGGCCATGCAGGCCGTCGCCGGCGACCAGGCGCGCCCAGGTGAAGGCGGTGACTGGCTCTGGCAGCTCGCAGCGGTAGAAGCGGCAGTAGCCGTGCCACAGCGGCAGCCATTGCGCGTGGTCACGGGCGGTGACGGGGCGGATGAGGGGCTCGGTCATCGGTCGGGCTCGTCCGAAGGGGGCGGGGAGAGGGGCTCAAAAACAAACCCCCGGACGGTGAGGTCCGGGGGCTCATGGGTCCGTGCGGTCAAGACCGGCGCTCGGTCAGCGCTTTTCAACCGGCACATAGTCGCGCTGGGCGGCGCCGGTGTAGTGGTGGGGCGGACGTCCGATCTTCTGGTTGGGGTCCTCGATCATCTCGTTCCTCTGGGCGATCCAGCCGACCGTGAGGGCCAGCGCGAACAGCACCGTGAACATGGTGGTCGGGAAGCCGATCGCCGAGAGGATGATGCCCGAATAGAAGTCGACGTTCGGGTACAGCTTCTTCTCGACGAAATAGTCGTCGGACAGCGCGATCTGCTCCAGCTCGCGGGCGACGTCGAAGATCGGATCCTTGACGTTCAGGCGCTCCAGCACCTCGGCGGCGGTCTTCTGCATCACCTTGGCGCGCGGATCGTAGTTCTTGTAGACGCGGTGGCCGAAGCCCATCAGACGGAACGGATCGTTCTTGTCCTTGGCCTTGGCGACATATTCCTTGATCCGCTCCGGCCGGCCGATCTCGCGCAGCATGTTGAGCGCGGCCTCGTTGGCGCCGCCATGGGCCGGGCCCCACAGGCAGGCGATGCCGGCGGCGATGCAGGCGAACGGATTGGCGCCCGACGAACCGGCCAGACGGACGGTCGAGGTCGAGGCGTTCTGCTCGTGGTCGGCATGCAGGATGAAGATGCGGTCCATCGCCTTCTCGACGATCGGGTCGACCACATAGGGTTCCGCCGGCACGCCGAAGGTCATGCGCATGAAGTTGCCGGTGTAGGACAGCGAGTTGTCCGGGTAGAGGAACGGCTGGCCGACCGAATATTTGTACGCCATGGCGGCGATGGTCGGGATCTTGGCGATCATCCGGTGGCTGGCCACCATCCGCTGGTACGGATCGTTGATGTCGGTGGAGTCATGATAGAAGGCCGACAGGGCGCCCACCACGCCGCACATGATCGCCATCGGATGGGCGTCACGGCGGAAGCCGCGGTAGAACATCGCCAGCTGTTCATGCACCATGGTGTGGCGGCTGATGGTGTGGACGAACTTTTCGTACTCGTCCTTGCTCGGCAGTTCACCGCGCAGCAGCAGGTAGGCGACTTCCATGAAGTTGGAATGCTCGGCCAGCTGCTCGATCGGATAGCCGCGATGCAGCAGCACGCCCTGGTCGCCGTCGATGTAGGTGATCTTGGACTCGCAGCTCGCCGTCGAGGTGAAGCCGGGGTCGTAGGTGAACATGTCGGTGGCGCCGTAGAGCTTGCGGATGTCGATGACGTCCGGGCCGACGGTGCCGCTGTGCACGGGCAGTTCGAGATTGCCCTTGCTGGTGGTGATAGTCGCCGATGTGCTCATACGCCGTCCTTCCCTGGTTACTGCTACTGCGAGCGCCCCCGATGTCGACCCGTGCTCTCTAACAACCCGTTACCGCCGCGACACCATCGTCGATACGAGCCAGACTTTCCTCCCGGCCCAGGACGTCGAGGACGTCGAAGATGCCGGGTGACATGTTCGATCCGGTCAGTGCCGCGCGCAATGGCTGGGCCACCTTGCCGAGGCCGAGCCCCAGCCGTTCTGCAACGACGCGGACCGAAGCCTCCAGCAGGTCCGCCCGCCACTCTGGCACGTCGGCCAGGGCCTTGCGAGCCTCCCGCAGGATCTCGGGCGCGGGTTGTAGCAGCTTAAGCGCTGCTTCGTCGAGCGGAATTGGGCGGGCGCGAAAGTAGAAAAGCGCGCTGTGTGCCAGTTCCCGCAAGGTCTTGGCCCGCACCTTGAGGTCTTTCATGCTGCGTTGCAGTAACAATATTTCGCGATCAAGCAACGGACGTTCAAGCGCCTCGCCAATGAGCGGCAGGACCAGCCGGACCAGCCGCTCGTCGTCCGCTTCGCGCATATAGTGGCCGTTGAGATTCTCCAGCTTCTTGATGTCGAAGCGCGATGCCGAGCGGCCGACGGCCCCGATGTCGAACCACTCGACGGCCTGGGCGCGGCTGATGATTTCCGCGTCGCCATGGCCCCAGCCGAGCCGCAGCAGGTAGTTCTCGACCGCTTCCGCCAGAAAGCCCATTTCGCGGTATTCGGTGACCCCCAGCGCGCCGTGGCGCTTGGACAGCTTGGCGCCGTCGGCGCCGTGAATCAGCGGAATGTGGGCGTAGTGCGGTTCAGGCCAGCCCATGGCGCGGATCAGCGCCAGCTGGCGGAAGGCGTTGTTGAGGTGGTCGTCGCCACGGATGACGTGGGTGACGCCCATGTCGTGGTCGTCCACCACCACCGCCAGCATGTAGGTCGGCGTGCCGTCGGCGCGCAGCAGGATCATGTCATCGAGCTGCTCGTTGGAGACGGTCACCGGGCCCTGGACCAGGTCATGGATGGTGACCTCGCCCTCGCGCGGCGCTTTCAGGCGAATCACCGGCTTGACGCCGGCGGGCGCCTCCGAGGGGTCGCGGTCGCGCCAGCGACCGTCGTAGCGCATCGGCCGGCCTTCGCGCTTGGCGGTCTCGCGCATTTCCTCCAGCTCGGCGGGGGTGGCGTAGCAGTAATAGGCGTGGCCCTTGTCCAGCAGCTCGCGGGCGACCTCGGCGTGGCGCTGCTGACGGGCGAACTGGTAGACCACCTCGCCATCCCAGGTGAAATCGAGCCAGCGCATGCCATCCAGAATGGCATCGATCGCCGGCTGGGTCGACCGCTCGCGGTCGGTGTCCTCGATGCGCAGCAGGAACTGGCCGCCATGGTGGCGGGCGAACAGGAAATTGAACAGCGCCGTGCGGGCGCCCCCAATGTGCAGGAAGCCGGTGGGCGACGGTGCGAATCGCGTGACGACCTGGGACGGACTTGAACCCATCATGTACCTGATTGAAAAGTGGTGGGCGAAACGTGGGGCGGCTCTAGCACAGCGGGACAGGGGGTTCAAATCTCGCAGGTGGCATCCATGGGCGATCGGATTGCCGACGTCGCGGCCGGCGCGGCGGCGGCATCGCGGCGCCTGGAGGCCTGGCTGCTGGCGGAACGGGATCAGTGGGTACTGTGGGTGCCGGTGTGCATGGGAACCGGCATTGGCGCCTATTTCGCGCTCGCCCGGCCGGCGCAGTGGCTGGCGGTGGCGATCGCCTGCCTGGGACTGGTGCTGCTGGCGCGCTGGCGCACCGCGCTCGGCCGGGTGACGGGCGTTGCCGCGCTACTGGTGGTCGCCGGATTGCTGCTTGCCTGGGTTCGTGTGGAGACGGCGCGGGCGCCGGTGCTGGCGCGGCCGCTGTGGGGCGCGGTGGTTACGGGCGCGGTAGTGGAACAGGGTGTGTCGGCGCGCGGCGTGCACCGCATTGTCGTCGCGCCGGCGTCGATCGCCGGGGTGGCACCCGCGATGATGCCGGTGCGTGTGCGCCTGAGCTTGCGCGCGCCGCCGCCCGCCGACGTCGCCGTTGGTGCCCGGGTGGCGCTGCGGGCGTCACTGCGGCCACCGGGCGGCCCGAGCGCACCAGGGGGCTATGACTTCGGCCGGGTCGCGTGGTTCCACCAGATCGGTGCGACCGGGTTCGTGCTGGGGCCGGTTACGGTGACCGCGATCGCGCCGCCGCCGCTCGGCTGGACGCGGCGGCTTGAGGCTGCCCGTGCCGGCCTGACCGCCCGGCTGCGTGGCGGCGTGGGGGGCGAGGCCGGCGGCGTGGCGGCGGCCCTGGTCACGGGGGATCGCAGCGGCGTCGCGCCGGACGTGACCGCGGCCATGCGCGACAGCGGGCTGGCGCATCTGCTGGCGATATCGGGTCTGCACATCGCCATTGTCAGTGGCGGCGTGTTCCTGCTCCTGCGCCGGTTGCTGTGCCTGAGCCCGTGGATCGCCCTGCACTGGCCGGTGAAGGCGATCGCGGCGACGATGGCCGCGTCCGCCGCCGTGGGCTATACGCTGATTGCCGGTGCCAGCCTGCCCACCGTGCGCAGCTGCATCGCCACGCTGATCGTGCTGGCCGGCGTGCTGATGGGGCGCCAGGCGATCAGCCTGCGGCTGATCGCGGCGGCGGCGGTGCTTATCCTGGTGGTGCGCCCGGAAGGGCTGCTCAGCCCCAGCTTTCAACTCTCGTTCGCTGCCGTCACCGGGCTGGTGGCGCTGTATCAATCGGGATTCGCGGCGCGCTGGCTGGCCGGAGGGCCGGAGGATGGCCTCGTCACGCGGGGGTGGCGGTGGCTGGGCGGGCTGCTCGCCAGTGGCGCCGTCGCCGAGGTGGCGCTGGCGCCGTTCGCGCTGTTCCACTTCAACCAGACCGGTGTCTATGGGCTGGTCGCCAACCTGGTCGCCATCCCGCTCACCAGTTTCTGGATCATGCCGCTGCTGGTGCTTGTGGTGGTGCTGGAACCGTTCGGGCTGGCCGACCCCTTATACATGCTGCTTGGCTATGGCATCGACCTGTTGCTCGCCACCGCCCGCGAGGTTGCCGGTTGGCCGGGCGCGGTGGCACGCTGGCGGCTGCTGCCGCCTTGGGCGTTCGTGATGATGGTGCTGGGGCTGTTGTGGCTGGCGCTGTGGCGAACCCGCGCGCGGTGGCTGGGGTTGCTACTGCTGGCGTCCGGCGCGCTCGTCGCCTGGGCGGCGCCGGTGCCGGATCTGTACATCAGCGACGATGGCCGGCTGCTGGCGGTGCGCGGCGAGGACGGACGGCTGGCCTTCTCGACCCTGCGCGCCGGGCGCTTCGCGCGGATGAGCTGGCTGGAGGAGGAGGGGCAGGCGGAGGATGCGCCGGCGCAGCGGCTGGCTGACATCGCGGGTACCGCACGGGTGGATCAGGACTGCGGACCGGCGGTGTGCCGGGTGGCGTTGCACCGCGGCGACCGGGTGTGGCAGGTGGCGCAGATCAACGCCTGGCTGCCCTACCGCGAGCTGGGCTGGCTGTGCGCGCAATCGGATGTTGTGGTGGCTGCCCGCCGGCTGCCGGCGTGGTGCGCGCCACGTCTCTACCGCTTCGACCGCGCGGCGCTATCGCGCACCGGCGCGGTGACGTTGCGCTTCCTCGACGACGGATCGGTGCGGACACAAACCACGGCGGCCGGGCGCGGCCGGCATCCGTGGAACGTGGCGCCAGCGGGCGCGGGGACGAGTCTCAAGGCACCTCAGTAACGGCGCATCAGGCCGACCAGCTTGCCCTGCACCCGCACCCGTTTCGGTTCATAGACCTGGCTCTTGTGGGAGGGGTTGGCGGCCTCCAGCCGGACCTTGCCGTCCTTGCGGCGCAGGGTCTTCAGCGTGGCTTCCTGGCTGTCGACCAGGGCCACGACGATATCGCCGTCGAGCGCGGTGTCGGCCTTGCGGATGATGGCATAATCACCGTCGAAGATGCCGGCCTCGATCATCGAGTCGCCGGAGACTTCCAGCGCATAATGCTCGCCCGCGCCCACCAGCGCCGGCGGCACCGCCAGCAGCGTATCGCCCTCCAGCGCCTCGATCGGCGTGCCGGCGGCGATCTTGCCGTGCAGCGGGATCTCCAGGAACGTCGCGGCCGCCGGCGCGCTGGCCGGCGCCTTGGCCTTGCCGAAGCTGCCGCGCACCACGTTTTCGGCCGAGGCGATGGCGGCCTCGCGGTCGGTCGCCAGCGTCGGCTTGGGCGTGCCGCGCCTGGGCGCCGCCGCCTCCGGCAGCCGCAGCACTTCCAGCGCGCGGGCGCGGTTGGGCAGGCGGCGGATGAAATCGCGTTCCACCAGCGCGTTGATCAGCCGGTGGACGCCCGACTTGGACTTCAGCCCCAGCGCCTCCTTCATCTCCTCGAACGACGGCGAAATGCCGTCCGCTTCCAGGCGGTTGTGGATGAAGATCAGCAGATCATGTTGTTTGCGCGTCAGCATACGCTATTCCTTGTGGAACGAACAAGGAACGTTCTACTAAGGTTCTGCTGGCGCGTCAATCGTCGCCGAGGGGGAGAAAGCGGATTTCCGCACCCGCTGGCCGCCCCGGCGCGTGGGCCGGGTGCAGGGCCAGCGCGTTGGCGGCGGCAAGCGGCACCAGCAGACTGCTGTCCTGCTGGCCCAGCGGCGTCACCCGCCAGCCACCGCCATCCCGCTCCACCCGCGCGCGCATGAAATGATCGCGCTCGCCGTTGGGCTTCAGCGGCGCGTCCAGCCGGCCGGTCAGCCAGCGGTCCGCCGGGGCGTGCGGGCTCAGGAACCGCCGGACCAGCGGCAGCAGGAACAGCCGGGCGCAGACGAACGCCGACACCGGGTTGCCCGGCAGGCCGAGTACGACGGCGCGGCCGCGCTGGCCGAGCATCATCGGCTTGCCCGGCCGCATGGCGATCTTCCAGAAGTCAATGTCGGCGCCGGCGGCCAGCAAGGCCGCCTGCACATGGTCATGGTCGCCCACCGAGGCGCCGCCGACGGTGACCAGGATGTCGGCCTCGCTGCTGGCGGCGATGGCATCGCGGATGACCTCGGGCCGGTCGGGCAGGATGCCGGGGTCGCGCACTTCGGCGCCGGCCTGGCGCAGCAGGGCCGCCAGCATGATGCCGTTGGAGTTGACGATCTGGTCCGGCCCCGGCGTCTGGCCGGCCGGCACCAGCTCGTCACCGGTGGACAGCAGTGTTACCCGTGGGCGGCGGGCGACGGGGAGGGCGGCGTGCCCCCCGGCGGCGGCGAGGCCCAGCCGGGCCGGCGTCAGCCGGTCGCCGGCGCGGATCAGCGTGTCGCCGGCGCAAAAGTCGAGACCGGCGGCGCGGATGTGCCGGCCGGGGGCGCCGGGTCCGTCGCCGGTGAGAATGACCCGCGACCCGTCGGCGCGGGTATCTTCCTGCACCACCACGGTGTCGGCGCCGTCGGGCAGCGGCGCGCCGGTGAAAATGCGCACCGCCTCGCCAGGTCCGAGATGGCCGGGATAGCGCCGCCCGGCGGCGGACTCGCCGATCAGTCGCAGGGGGTGGTCAGGCGCGAGGTCGGCAAAGCGCACGGCATAACCGTCCATGGCGGCAGCGGCGAACGGCGGCTGGGTGAGCAGCGCCGTGACGTCGGCGGCGGCATGACGGTCCAGCGCGTCGGACAGCGGCACGGTCTCGCAGGCCAGTGGCTGCGGCGCCAGCGCCAGCACCCGCGCCAGCGCGTCCGGGACGCTCAGCACGGCGCCGTCCAGTCGCCGGACTTGCCGCCGGTCTTGGCGAGCAGGCGCACCCCCTCGATGCGCATGGCTTTGTCCACCGCCTTGGCCATGTCGTAGACGGTGAGCAGCGCGACGCTGGCGGCGGTGAGTGCTTCCATCTCGACGCCGGTCTGGCCCTGGGTCTTGGCGGTGGCGGTGACCTCGATCACCCAGTCGTCCGGGTGCAGCGTGAAGTCGATGCCGACCCTGGAGAGCGGCAGCGGGTGGCACAGCGGGATCAGCTCGGCGGTTTTCTTCGCCGCCATGATGCCGGCGACCCGCGCCACCGCCAGCACGTCGCCCTTGGCGATGGCGTTGTCGCGCACCGCCTCGAAGGCCGCCCGCGACATCAGGATCATGCCGGTAGCGACGGCGACGCGTTGCGTCACCGGCTTGCCCGACACATCGACCATGGCGGCCTGGCCGCCGGCGTCGACGTGGGAGAGGGTGCTCACGCCGCCAGACCGAGCAGGGCGCGGGTGGCGGCGGTGACGTCGGCCTGCGCCATCAGGGATTCGCCCACCAGGAAGGTGGTGACGCCGCGCGCCGCCAGCGTGTCGAGGTCGGCCTTGGTTTTCAGCCCGCTTTCGCCCACCAGCAGATAGCCCTGCGGCAGCAGGCCGGCGAGTTCGATGGTGGTGTTGATGTCGACCACCAGGGTTTTCAGGTTGCGGTTGTTGATGCCGAGCAGGCGGGTATTGAGCCGGGTGGCGCGCTCCAGCTCCCCGGCGTCGTGGACTTCCACCAGCACATCCATGCCCAGCTCGTGGGCGGCGGCCTCCAGCTCGGCGGCCTGGGCGTCGGCGAGGCCGGCCATGATGAGCAGGATGCAGTCGGCGCCGATCGCCCGCGCTTCGGTCACCTGATAGGGGTCGATGATGAAGTCCTTGCGCAGCACCGGCAGGGTGACGGCGCGGCGGGCGGCCATCAGATAGGCGTCGCTGCCCTGAAAATAGGGCTCGTCGGTCAGCACCGACAGGCAGGTGGCGCCGCCGTCGCGATAGGCCTGGGCCAGACTCGGCGGGTCGAAGTCGGCGCGGATCAGCCCCTTGGACGGGCTGGCCTTCTTGATCTCGGCGATCAGGCCGTAGCGGCCGTCGGCGCGGGCGGCCTCAAGGGCTGCCAGAAAACCGCGGGGCCGGCTCTGGGCGCGGGCGTCCGCCTCCAGCGCGGCGAGCGATTTCACCGCCTTGCGACCGGCAATGTGCTGGCGCTTGTCGGCCAGGATTTTCGCCAGCGTGTCCATGTCATGCCTCCTGCGTCAGGGCGACCCAGCGGTCGAGCAACGTGCCGGCCGCGCCATTGTCCAACACCCGGGCGGCCTGGGCCACGCCGTCGGTCAGGGTGGTTGCGCGGTCGCCGACGATCAGCGCGGCCGCGGCATTGTAGAGCACGGTGTCGCGGTAGGCGCCGGGCTCGCCGGCCAGCAGCCGGCGCAGCGCGGCGGCGTTGTGATCGACGTCACCGCCGCGGATCGCGTCCACCGGGGCTTCCGCCAGGCCGGCATCGGCCGGCGTCAGGGTGAAGCGGCGCACCGTGCCGTCCTTCAGTTCAGCGACGTGAGAGGGGCCGGCCAGCGACAGCTCGTCCATGCCGCCGGCGCCATGCACCACCCAGGCGTGGCGGGTGCCAAGCTGGGCCAGCGCCTCGGCCATGCGGTCAAGCCAAGGCTCGCCGAACACGCCGACGACCTGGCGGCGGATCGCCGCCGGGTTGGACAGCGGCCCGACCAGATTGAAGATGGTGGGAATGCCGAGCTGACGGCGCACGTCCGCCACCGCCCGCATCGCCGGGTGATGGGCGTTGGCCAGCATGAAGGTGATACCCAGTTCGTCAAGGCAGCGCTGCACCCGTGGTACCGGTGCGTCTACCCTGATGCCGAGTGCTTCCAGCACGCCGGCGGAGCTGGACTTCGACGTCGCCGAGCGGTTGCCGTGCTTGGCCACCGGCACGCCACAGGCGGCCACGACGATGGCGACGGCTGTCGAGACGTTGAGGGTCGACAGCCCGTCACCGCCGGTGCCGCAGGTATCGACCGCCGTGTCGGGGGCGTTCACCGGCACCACGCGGGCGCGCAGCGCGCGGGCCGCCGCCGCCAGATCGTCGGCGCCTTCGCCGTGCATCTTCAGGCCCATCAGGAAGGCGCCGATGATCGCCGGCGGCACCTCGCCACCCATGATGGTGGCGAAGGCGGTGTCCGCCTCGGCCGCGCTCAGCGCGTGGCCGGCGGCCAGCCGGCCGAGCAGGACGGGGAAGTCGGCGAGGTTCATGCGGCGGCTCGTGTCGTCGTGGTGGGGATGCCGGCGAGTGTCAGGAAATTGGCCAGCAGCTGGTGGCCGCCCTCGGTGGCGATGCTCTCGGGGTGGAACTGCACGCCGTGGATCGGCAGGCTTTCGTGCGCCAGCCCCATGATCAGGCCATCCTCGGTCCAGGCGTTGACGCGCAGGCAGCCGGGCAGGCTCGACCGCTCGACGATCAGCGAGTGATAGCGGGTGGC
>CAUJIW010000107.1 GCA_963205175.1 Pseudomonadota bacterium | reverse complement strand
CCGGCCGCGCCACTTATCGCCAGGCGATCTTCATGCCGGGCTCGCAACAACTTCGGGTTGGCTTGCTCTTGGCGGTCAGGGGCGCTAGTGCCAAGCCGGTATGCGGTAAGGACAGGTTCAATCATGCGGCGTGGCATTATTCTCGCGGGCGGTTCCGGCACGCGGCTTCATCCCCTCACCCTGCCGGTCAGCAAGCAGTTGATGCCCGTCTATGACAAGCCGATGATCTATTATCCGCTGTCGGTGCTGATGCTGGCGGGCATCCGGGAGATCCTCATCATCACCACGCCGGACGATCAGCCGGCCTTCCGCAACCTGCTGGGCGATGGCCGCCAGTGGGGCCTGACGCTGGCATACGCCGCCCAGCCCCGGCCCGAAGGGCTGGCGCAGGCCTATCATATCGGCGCCGACTTCGTCGGCGACCGTCCGTCGGCGCTGGTGCTGGGTGACAACATTTTCTATGGTCATGGCCTGCCGGACCTGTTGCGTCGGGCAGATGCGCGCGAGACCGGCGCCACCGTGTTCGGCTATTATGTCCGCGACCCCAGCGCCTATGGCGTCGTCTCCTTCGACGCCGGGGGCCGGGCGGCGACCATTGAGGAGAAGCCGGTCCAGCCGAAGTCCCACTATGCTGTCACCGGGCTCTACTTCTATGACGGCCGCGCCGTCGACCTCGCCCGCGACATCAAGCCGTCGGCGCGCGGCGAGCTGGAAATCACCGATCTCAACCGCCTGTATCTCGAAGCCGGCCAGCTCAACGTTGAACTGATGGGTCGCGGCTTCGCCTGGCTTGACACCGGCACCCACAATTCATTGCTCGACGCGGCGCAGTATGTCCGCATCATCGAGGAGCGTCAGGGCCTGAAGGTCTGCTGCCCGGAGGAAATCGCCTGGCGCCAGGGCTTCATCGACGATGACCAGCTGCGCGCCGTCGCCGAGCCGCTGAAGAAGAGCGGGTATGGCGACTATCTGCTGCGCCAGATCGCCGAGAAGGCTGGCGCATGAAGGTCATCGACACCGCCCTGCCGGAAGTGAAGCTGCTGGAGCCCCGCGTGTTCGGCGACGATCGCGGCTTCTTCATGGAAACCTGGAACGCCGCGACCTTCGCCAGCCTGGGCCTCGACCTGACCTTCGTGCAGGACAATCACAGCCGGTCCAGCCGTGGCGTGCTGCGCGGCCTGCACTATCAGCTGCGGCGGACGCAGGGCAAGCTGGTGCGGGTGACGGCGGGCGCGGTGTACGATGTCGCGGTCGACATCCGCCGGTCCTCGCCGAATTTCGGCCGCTGGGTAGGCTATGAGCTGTCGGCGGCGAACAAGCGGATGCTGTGGGTGCCCGAGGGCTTTGCCCACGGCTTCCTGACACTCACCGATGGCACCGACTTCCTCTACAAGTGCACGGACCTGTACGCGCCGGAGCACGAGCGGGCGA
The DNA here is from genome assembly GCA_963205175.1 of Pseudomonadota bacterium. Lineage (GTDB taxonomy): Bacteria > Pseudomonadota > Alphaproteobacteria > Sphingomonadales > Sphingomonadaceae > CAUJIW01. The sequence goes on along the minus strand of CAUJIW010000107.1, from coordinate 10,295 downwards.
TCGCCTGGAACGATCCCGCCATCGGCATTGACTGGCCGCTGGAGGACATCGTGCCCCAGCTTTCCGCCAAGGACCGCGCCGGCGTGCCGCTTGCCGACGCCGAGGTCTTCGCGTGAAGGTGCTGGTCACCGGTGCGGCGGGCCAGCTTGGCCAGGCGCTGCAACGCTCAGCGCCCGCCGGTGTGGATCTGGTGGCGCTCGATCGTGCGGGGCTCGATCTGGCCGATCCGCTGGCAATCGACCGCGTGGTGGCGCACCAGCAGCCGGCGCTGATCATCAACGCCGCCGCCTATACCGCCGTCGACAAGGCCGAAAGCGAGCCAGTGCTTGCCTACCGGCTCAACAGCGAGGCGCCGGCGGCACTGGCCGCGGCGGCCGCCCGCCACGGCGCCCGCCTGCTCCATGTCTCCACCGATTTCGTGTTCGATGGTCGCAACCCGGAGCCCTACCGGCCCGACCACCCCACGGCGCCGCTGGGCGTCTACGGCGCCAGCAAGCAGGCCGGCGAGGCGGCGGTGCTGGCGGCCGATCCGGGCGCGCTGATCGTCCGCACCGCCTGGGTGCACGCCGCGCGGGGCAACAATTTCGTCAAGACCATGCTGCGGCTGATGGCCGAGCGGCCGGAAGTGCGTGTGGTGGCCGACCAGATAGGCACCCCGACCCATGCGGTGAGTCTGGCACGCGCCCTGTGGGCGCTGGCGGCCAGCGAGGCATGCGGCGTCCTGCACTTCACCGACGCCGGGGTTGCCTCCTGGTACGATTTCGCCGTCGCCATCCAGGAAGAAGCGCTGGCGCTGGGGCTGCTGACCCAGGCGGTGCCGGTGCGGCCCATCACCACCGCCGACTATCCGACACCCGCACGCCGACCGGCCTACAGCGTGCTGGACAAGACCGCGACGACGGCGCTGATCGGACCCGCCGCCCACTGGCGCGTCGAACTGCGCGCCATGCTGGCGATGCTCAAGGAACAAACCCATGGCTAAACTGCTCGTCACCGGTGGCGCCGGCTTCATCGGCGCCAACTTCGTTCGCTACTGGCGGCGTCAGCACCCGAGCGACGCGGTAATCGTGCTCGACGCCCTGACCTATGCCGGCAACCGCGCCAACCTCGACGGGCTCGACGGCGTCGACTTCGTGCATGCGGACATTCGCGACGAGGCCCGCGTCTGCGACCTGTTGCGATCCGGCGTCGACACGCTGGTCCACTTCGCCGCCGAAAGCCATGTCGACCGCTCGATCCACGGCCCCGACGCCTTCATCGACACCAATGTCGTTGGCACCCACAGCCTGCTCAAGGCGGCCCGCAAGGTGTGGCTCGACGAGGGCGCCGGCCGGCCGCACCGCTTCCACCACGTCTCCACCGACGAGGTCTATGGCAGTCTCGGCCCGGCCGACCCGGCCTTTCACGAGGCGACGCCCTATGCGCCCAACTCGCCCTATTCGGCGTCCAAGGCCGCGTCCGACCATCTGGTGCGCGCCTATCATCACACTTACGGGCTGCAGGTGACCACCACCAACTGCTCGAACAACTACGGGCCGTACCAGTTTCCGGAAAAGCTCATTCCGCTGTTCCTGATCAATGCGCTGCACGGCCGGCCGCTGCCGATCTACGGCGACGGCATGAACGTGCGCGACTGGCTGTATGTCGAGGATCATTGCCGCGGCATCGAACTGGTGCTGGCCGGCGGCCGGATCGGCGAGACCTACAACATCGGCGGCGGCGAGGAGCTGCCCAACATGGTGGTGATCGACACGCTGTGCGCGGCGGTCGATGCCGCCTTCGCCGCCGATCCCGACCTCGCCCGGCGCTTCCCCGACGCGCCGGCGGCCGCTGGCCGGGCCTCGGCCAGCCTCAAGACCTATGTCACCGACCGGCCGGGCCATGACCGGCGCTACGCCATCGACGAGACGAAGATCCGCGGTGAGCTGGGCTACCGTGCCGCCCATGGTTTCGAACAGCGTTTCGCCGAGACGCTGGCATGGTATCTCGCCAACGAACCGTGGTGGCGCGCGGTGATGGACGGCAGCTACAAGAGCTGGGTCGAGCGCAACTACGCGACACGCTGAGGTCGGCGGGTCTCGCCGCCTGCGCCGACAACGGCTGCCCGGGTCGCCACGGTCATGCGGCCCGCTCACCCCTTCCGGCCAGATTTAACATTGCGAACCTGAGGGCCATGATCTAGGACCGGCGGTGGGTTCTATCGGGTCTAGTTCAGGTGAGGCCAACAATATTGGTCTCGTGTACATCGCCAGCACAGTAAACGTGGCAAGAGCTGCAGGTATGAACTCAATCCCCTTCGGGAGTGTGCCCGTCAATTGCCAACTGTGGAACAATAATGATCAGCGGAAAGTCGATACTTGTTACCGGTGGAACGGGGTCGTTCGGAAAGGCATTTGTAAAAACGGTCCTGGATCGTTACCCCGACGTCAAGAGACTGGTCATCTACTCGCGCGACGAGCTGAAACAGTTCGAAATGGCGCAGGTCTTTTCGCCCTCGCAATATCCGGCGCTGCGTTACTTCATTGGCGATATCCGAGACAGCAGCCGTCTGCAGCGGGCGCTTGAGAACATCGATATCGTGGTCCACGCGGCCGCGTTGAAACAGGTGCCGGCGGCTGAATATAATCCGTTCGAATGCATCAAGACCAACGTCATCGGGGCGCAGAATCTCATCGATGCTTGCCTCGACAGCAAGGTCCAGCGCATCGTCGCCCTGTCCACCGACAAGGCCGCGGCGCCGATCAATCTCTATGGCGCCACCAAGCTGTGCTCCGACAAGCTGTTCGTGGCCGCCAACAACATCCGGGGCGATCGCGACATCCGCTTCAGCGTCGTCCGCTACGGCAACGTCATGGGCAGCCGTGGCTCGGTCATTCCGTTCTTCATGGAGCGTCGCAAGACGGGTGTTCTCCCCATCACCGATCCGCGCATGACCCGCTTCAACATCTCGTTGCAGGCCGGCGTCGACATGGTGCTGTGGTCGATCGAGAATGCCTGGGGCGGCGAAATTCTGGTCCCGAAGATTCCGTCCTACAACATCACCGACGTTGCGACGGCGATCGCGCCCGAGTGCGAGCAGCGGATCGTCGGCATCCGACCGGGCGAGAAGATCCACGAGGAAATGATCACCGCCAGCGACAGCTACAACACGGTCGACATCGGCGACTATTACGCGATCCTGCCGTCCGCCGGCACGTTCACCGTCGAGGATTATGCCGCCAGGATGCAGGGCACGCGCGTTGCGCCGGGGTTCAGCTACGACAGCGGCAGCAACAGCGAGTTCCTGAGCGTTGAGCAGTTGCGCCAGCTCATCGACGAGCATGTCGTGGGCAAGTTGATCGACTGAGAGGCCGGCACGCGTGACGTTCATCCCCTACAGCTGCCAGACCATCGCGGAGGAGGATGTCGAGGCCGTCGTCGCCGCGCTGCGCTCCGAGTATCTCACCCAGGGGCCGGCGCTGCCGGCCTTCGAGGCGGCCTTCGCCGCCCGCCATCAGGTCGCGCACGCCTGCGCGGTGTCCAACGCGACGGCCGGCCTGCACATCGCGTGCCTGGCGCTGGGCATCGGGCCGGGCTCGCTGGTCTGGACGTCGCCCAACAGCTTTCTCGCCTCGGCGAACTGTGCCCGCTATTGCGGGGCCGACGTCGACTTCGTCGACATCGATCCCCACACCCGCAACATGTCGGTCGTGGCGCTGGCGGAGAAGCTCGCCCGGGCCGACGCGGCCGGCCGCCTGCCCGACCTGCTCATCCCTGTCGATTTCGCCGGCCTGCCCTGCGATCTGCGGGAGATGCGGGCGCTGGCCGACCGCTATGGCTTCCGGATTCTGCAGGATGCGTCGCACGCCACCGGTGCGACCTACCTCGACAAGCCGGTGGGCGCCCAGTGGGCTGACGCGACGGTGTTCAGCTTTCATGCGGTCAAGATCATCACCACCGGCGAGGGTGGTCTGGTCACCACCCAGGATCCGGTGCTGGCCAGGCGGCTGGCGCTGCTGCGCTCGCACGGGATGACGCGGGATGCCGCCGACATGGAGCGGACGCCGGAGGGCCCCTGGGTCTATGAGCAGCATTCGCTGGGTTTCAATTACCGGATGACCGACATCCAGGCCGCGCTGGGGTTGTCCCAGTTGCGCCGGCTTGACCCGCTGCAGCAGGCCCGCATCGCCCTGGCGGACCGTTATGACGCGCTGCTGGCCGATCTGCCCCTGCTGCGGCCAGCGCGTGGCGCGGACCGGCTGTCGTCCTGGCATCTCTATGCGATCGAAGTCGATGACAGCCGCACCACGGTCTCGCGTCTGGCCCTGTTCAATGCGCTGCGCGCCGCCCAGATCGGCGTCAACGTGCACTACATCCCCATTCACACCCAGCCCTATTACGCCCGCCTCGGCTTCAGGCCGGGCGATTTCCCCCATGCCGAGCGCTACTACGCCCGTGCCCTGTCGATCCCGCTGTTTCCGGGCATGTCCGAGGCCCAGCAGGCGCGCGTTGTCGAGGTTCTGCGCCGGACACTGGAGGCCTGACGATGACGACCGGGCGCCTTGCGATCATTCCGGCCCGCGGCGGCAGCAAGCGGATACCGCGCAAGAACATCAAGACCTTCGCCGGCCGGCCGATGATCGTGCATGCCATCGATACCGCACGCCAGTCGGGTCTGTTCGATCGCATCGTGGTCTCGACCGACGATCAGGAGATCGCGGCGGTGGCCACCGCCGCCGGTGCCGAGGTGCCCTTCGAGCGACCCGCCGACCTGGCGGACGACCACACCCCCACGGTGCCGGTGATCGCCCATGCGATCACCGCCTGCCGGCGGCTCGGCTGGACGGTGACCGACGTCTGTTGCATCTACCCCGGTGTCCCCTTCCTTCAGGCGGATGATCTGGCGGCGGCGCTGGCGATGCTGGATGCGCTCGACCGGCAGCGCTACATCTTCCCGGTCGCGCCCTTCCCCTCGCCGATCCAGCGGGCGCTGCGGCGCGACGCCACTGGCCTGGTGCAGCCGTTCAATCCGCAATATGCCGCCACCCGGACGCAGGATCTGGAGCCGGGCTATTTCGATGCCGGGCAGTTTTACTGGGGAAGCGCCGATCTCTGGCTGCAGGGCCTGAACCTCCACGCCAACGGCGCCAGCATCGTTCTGCCGGAGTGGCGGGTGGTGGACATCGATACGCCCGACGATTGGGCGCGGGCTGAACTGATGTTCAAGGCTCTGACGGGCGCCGGCCTCCCATGAGGGTGGCGATCCGCGCCGATGCGTCCCGCCTGATTGGCAGCGGTCACTGGGTGCGCTGCCTTTCGCTGGCCCAGGCGCTGCGGGAGCAGGCCGCCGACGTTGTCCTGATAACGCGTGACGTGCCGCCGCATCTGGCGGAACAGGCCGCCGCGGCCGGAGTGGCGCTGCTGTCGCTGCCCGGCCGGGAGGATGTCCGGACCAGCGCCGAGGACGTCTTCCCTGCCGATGCCCAGCAACAGGATATCGATGACCTGCGTCAGGCGTTGGCGGGCGAGCCACGGTGTGACTGGATCGTGGTCGATCATTACGGCCTCGATGCCCGGTGGGAGGCCCAGGCCGCCACTCTGGCGCCGCACGTCATGGCGATCGACGATCTGGCGCGGGTCCACCAGTGCGCGCTGCTGCTCGACCAGAATTTCTACCTTGATGCCGGGGCGCGCTATGACGGCCGTGTCCCGGCGGACTGCACCTTGTTGCTGGGGCCGCGGTTTGCCCTGCTGCGGCCCGCGTTCGCGGCCGCGCGCGCGGCTGTCGATCCCCGCGACGGCCCGGTCCGGCGCCTGCACATATTCCTCGGCGGCATGGACCGGGACAATGTGACCGAATGGGTGCTGAGGGCCGCCGCCGGGGTGGTGCCGGCCGGCGTCCAGATCGATGTCGTCATCGGCAGCACGCATCCCGCCCGGGCATCCATCGAGGCCCTGGTCGGCGCCTGGCAGGGCGCCCGCCTTCATGTCGACACCCCTGACATGCCGGCGCTGCTGGCGGCCGCCGACCTTGCCATCGGCGCTGGCGGTACCGCGACGTGGGAGCGCTGCGTGCTCGGCGTGCCGACCCTGGCGGTCTGCATTGCCGAGAACCAGCGTGAACTGCTCGGCCAGAGCGCGCGTGGGGGACTGGTCTGCGCGCCCGACGACGCCTTGGCGTCTCCCGAGATCTTCGCGGGACACCTGCGGGCCTTGCTGGGCAACAGTGGTTTGCGCAACCATCTGTCCCGTGCCGGCCTGGCGCTGTCCGACGGTGCCGGCGCCACCCGGGTGGCCCGGCGGATGAAGGAGTGCTGCGTGTGAAGATCAGTATTCTCTGCACCGATCCCCGCCATCCGGTGAACGCGTGGATCGAGGCCTGGGCGGCCGCGGTATCGTCGCGCGCGGACGTGCGCATCCTGCGTGACTATCGCGAGCTGCAGGGCGGCGACTATCTGTTCCTGGTCTCCTGCCATCAGATCATTCGCAAGCCGACGCGCGACCTGTTCAGGCACACCCTGGTGCTGCACGCCAGCCCGCTGCCGCAGGGGCGCGGGATGTCACCGCATATCTGGGCAATCCTTGAGGGCCAGACGGAGCTGACCCTGACCTTGCTGGAGGCGGAGGATGATCTCGACTCCGGCGCCATCTGGCATCAGATCCGGTTTGAGGTGCCCGCCACCGCACTGGTGGACGAAATCCATCAGCGGCTGTTCGAGGCGGAGATCGCCATGCTCGACTGGGCGCTCGACAATCTGCACACGGCACAGCCCCGCCCGCAGACCGGGGAGCCGAGCTACTATCGCAAGCGGACCCCGGCCGACAGCGAAATTGACCCGGACCGGCCTTTGCGCGAGTCATTCGACTTGCTCAGGGTTGCCGACCCCGACCGGTATCCGGCGTTCTTTTCCTTCCGGGGCCAGACATACCGGATCAAAATCGAGAAGGCTTGAGGGTGATATGATTGCAATCAACGGCCGAGAGATTGGTGCCAGCCAGCGCCCGTACCTGATCGCGGAAATGTCTGGCAATCATAACCAGTCGCTGGAACGCGCGCTGGCGATCGTCGATGCTGCCGCGCGCGCCGGTGCCGATGCCATCAAGCTGCAGACCTATACCGCCGAAACGATGACGCTGGACATCGACGCGCCGGGGTTCGTCATCGACAACCCCGACAGCCTGTGGGCCGGACGGCGTCTTTATGATCTGTACGACGAGGCGCATACGCCCTGGGCCTGGCACAAGCCGCTGATGGAGCGGGCGGCCAGCCACGGCATGCATTGCTTCTCGACCCCGTTTGACGACACCGCGGTCGACTTTCTGGAGGAACTGGGTGTCCCCGCCTACAAGATCGCGTCCTTCGAGTGTACCGACCTCGGGCTGATCGATCGGGTGGCGCGGACCGGCAAGCCGCTGATCATGTCCACCGGCATGGCGAGCCTGACCGAGATCGACGAGGCGGTGCGAACGGCGCGCGCCGCCGGCAACGACCAGATCGTGCTGCTGAAGTGCACCAGCACCTATCCGGCGACGCCGGAAAACACCAACATCCGGACCATTCCGGTGCTGCGCGAGGCGTTCGGTGTGGAAGTCGGCCTTTCCGACCACACCATGGGCTGCGGTGTGGCGGTGGCCTCGGTGGTGCTGGGCGCCTCGGTCATCGAGAAGCACTTCACGTTGCGCCGTGCCGATGGCGGGGTCGATTCCGCCTTTTCGCTGGAACCCGAGGAATTCGCCCAGTTACGCCTGGAGACGGAGCGAGCCTGGCAGGGTCTTGGTCGTGTCACGTTCGGGACCCAGGCGGTGGAGGAAGGATCGGTACAGTTCCGCCGGTCGCTCTACGTGGTGGCCGACCTGAAGGCCGGTGACATGCTGACCGCCGAGAACGTCCGTGCCATTCGGCCAGGCTATGGGCTGGCGCCCAAGCACCTGTCCCTGGTGCTGGGCACCCGGGTGACGCGGGACGTCGCGCGTGGCACGCCGCTGGCATGGGCGCTCATCAAGTAGCGCGATGGTGGGCTCCTTCTCCACATTGCGTGTTCTTATCGTCGGTTGCGGTAACATCGCCGGCGGGTTCGACGAGCGCCGGCCCGCCGATGCCTTGCCTCTGTCCCACGCCGGCGCCTATCGCCGTGACGGTCGTTTCGACATCGTTGGTTGCATCGAACCCGACGCCGGACGCCGGGCGGCCTTTCAGGCCCATTGGGGCATCCCGCACGGTTACGCCGATTTCAGCGCCGTGCCGCCGTCGGTGACCGCCGACATCATCGCGATCTGCGCCCCCACCGCCTTCCGGTCGGCGCATCTGGAGGCCGCCATCGCCCGGTCGCCGCGGCTGATCTTCTGCGAAAAACCCATCGCACCCACCCTGCACGAGGCGCGCCTTTGGGTAGAGCGCTGCGCGGAGGCGGGCATTCCCCTGGCGATCAATCACACGCGGCGCTGGGCTCCTGATGTGGCCCGGTTGCGTGACGAGTTGCGCCAGCAGTATTGGGGCGAGATCCGCTCGGTCACCGGGACGTACAACAAGGGCATCCTCAACAATGGCAGCCATCTGGTCGACGCGATCCGGCTGCTCCTCGATTGTACGCTTGAGATCGAGGCCGTCGGCGCGCCGCAGTGGGATTTCTGGCCGGACGACCCGACGGTACCGGCCTTGCTGCGAACAGACTCCGGCATCCCCGTCCATCTCACCACGGCGCACGCCGGCGACTATGCGCTGTTCGAACTCCAGCTGGTGACGTCGGCGGGCGTCCTGGTCATGGAGGACGGCGGCCTGCGTTGGCGCATCCGTCGCGCCGGCGACAGCGCGCATTTCGCCGGCTACAAGGCGTTGCTGGCCGCCGAGCAGGTCGACGGGCGCTACATGGAGGCCATGCTTCACGCCGCCGCCAATCTGCATGATGCCGTGCATCATGGCGCGCCGCTGGCCTGCACGGGAGCCAGCGCGCTGGTAACGCAGGCGCTATGCGACGACATCCGGGAAATGGCGACAGGCAGGAGAAAGGCAGCGGATTGATGCCGCAAACATTTTGCGGCTGCGCGTAGGAATTCGTGGAATGCGCTCGTTATTGTCACTGGGGGCGGTGGCATGAGCGCACGTTGATCTGATTTGTGAGGTGGGGAAATGGCGCGCGAGCGAAACCGGCTTTATGCAATATGTTTGTCTGCGGGGGTTCTGCTTCTTGGTGTGGCCATTTATGCCTTGTCGCAAAAATATGTTCTGAATGTGGGAATTGGAAGTTCTCTAGTAATTGACGTCAACAGGTTGTCCATTGGTGTTATTGTCGGTGGACTTATTGGAGTATTTATCTCTTTATATTTTCGTATTTACATCGTAGTTATCTCAATTATTCCAGCAGTTGCGGTAGTTTATTTTATTGTTCTGTCCTGGGTGGGGTATTCTGTCGCCCCCAGCGGGCCGTCGCCGCTGCGTTTCGAAATCAAGGAAATTGCAGATGTGAGATATGCCTACGGCTTTTCCGTGGCGGCATTCACCGGGGATGATGGTCCTGAGGTCACTGTTTCCGACTCTTGGGCCAGTCGATTTCCGGGACCGCCAGAGGCCAAGGTGCTTCTTGTAAATCTCCGGCAAAACAAGCGTCAGGCCATCGTATCGGGGGAACGGTTCGATTTTTCGAAGTCGCCAGTCCGCGACGTCTACTTGTTTGAGCGCCATGTGCCCCATGATATCAATGGCGACGGACGTCTTGATATTGTCGGCGTTGTCAATTCGCACGATGCGGTCGTCGCCTATGTGGCGCCCGCGGCACCCGGCCAGCAATGGCAACGCAAGTTGCTGAGCAACAAGACGCCGGGCGCCGTTAACCTGGCCCTCGGTGACATTGATGGCGATGGTGACGATGACGTCGTCGTGACCATGCGCACGCAGGCGGCCACCTATCCGCATCGTGGCCGCGGCGTGATCTGGTTGCAGAATCCCGGACGAGATGATCGTGGGGGCGAGTGGCCAGTGCGGCAAATCGATGTCTCGGCGTCGTTTGCCGACACGCGTACGGTGCAGCTGGGCGATGTTAACGGTGACGGGCGCGTTGATGTTGTGGTTTCCGATCTTTCGACGGGACTGATGGCCTGGTTCGCGAATGTCGATGGCATGCGCTGGGTGCGTCGTGACATTGATCAGGTGAGCACAAAATATGCTCACTACAGCAAAATGGACACCCGCAACAACCGTGATTTTGGCGACTTGATTGGCCGCGGTGCGGCATGATGCCTACAGGATGACCGTTTGTGCGGACAGATTGTCCTTTTTGCGCTGGTTTTGATGGGCTTTTCATCCGCTGCTGCGGATTTCG
>CAUJIW010000106.1 GCA_963205175.1 Pseudomonadota bacterium | reverse complement strand
GCCGATGACGTAGACGCCTCGGGCGAGCAGCGCGTCGGCCATGCGGGCAGCCAGCGCGGCATCGCCCAGCATGACCGGAACGATAGGATGCTCGCCAGGCAGCACCGTGAAGCCCACCTGCTGGATCTTGTCGCGCACGTCCTTGACCTCCTCCGGAGAGATGCCCGGCATCTGGATCACCACGCGGTCCGCGCCTTCCGGCTGCAACGGGCGCGCCGGCTGCTGGCCAGCGCCGACAGCATCACCGAGGTCGCCCATGCCGCCGGCTTCGGTTCGCTGCGGCGCCTGCAATCGGCGATGCGCGCCAGCTTCGGCGTCAGCCCCAGCGCGCTGCGGACTCAGCACAAGGAACCGCACGCATGAGCAAACTGCGTTTTACCCATGTCGAAACGCCACTCGGGCTGATCGAGCTGCGCGCCACGACGCGCGGCCTGAGCGGCGTCTATTTCGAGGGTCACAAGCCGGCGCCGGTGCCGCGCATCCTGCACGCCGCCTGCCGGGACGACGGGCATTTCCGCCCCGTCGTCGAGCAGCTGCGCGCCTATCTGGCCGGCGAGATCGAGCGGTTCCAGCTGCCGCTGGACCCGGCGGGCACACCGTTCCAGCGCCAGGTCTGGCAACGGCTCGCCACCATTCCCTATGGCGACACCCTGAGCTACGGCGCCCTGGCCGCCAGCCTCGACATGCCGGCGGCGGCGCGCGCGGTCGCCGGCGCCAACGCCCGCAACCCGCTGTCGATCATCGTGCCGTGTCACCGCGTCGTCGCCCGCGACGGCAGGCTCAGCGGCTATGCCGGCGGCGTTGAGCGCAAGCAGTGGCTGCTCGATCTCGAACGCCGCGCCCGGATGCGCCACGCCGCCTGACGCCAGGAACGCCCGACGACGTGAACGCCCGGCTACAGCAGCCCCAGGCTCTTGAAGCTTCTGGTGCCGGTGCGGCCGATCACCAGATGGTCGTGCACGGTGATGCCCAGCCGCCGCCCCGCCTCGACGATCTCCCTGGTCATGGCGATGTCGTCGGCCGAGGGCGTCGGGTCGCCGGAGGGGTGGTTGTGCACCAGGATCAGCGCCGTCGCCCCCAGTTCCAGCGCCCGCTTGATGATCTCGCGGACGTAGACGGCGGTGTGGTTGACCGTGCCTTCCGACAGCACTTCCTCGCGGATGAGGACATTCTTGTTGTTGAGGAACAGCACCCGGAAGCGCTCGATGATGCTGTGCGCCATGTCGGCGTGGAGATAGTCCTGCAGCGCCTGCCAGCTCGACAGCACCGGCCGGCCGACCACCCGCGCCTTGACCAGCCGCAGCGCCGCCGCCTGGACGAATTTCAGCGCCGCCACCGAGGACTCCGACAGGCCGCCATGGCCCCTGAGCGCCGCCGGCTCGGCGGAAATCACGTTCTCGAAGCTGCCGAACTCGTGGATCAGCCGCTTGGCCAGCGGCTTGGTGTCGCGCCGGGGGATGGTCAGGCCGAGGAGATATTCCAGCAGTTCATGGTCGTGGAAGGCCTCGGCGCCGGCCTCCAGCAACCGCTGGCGGAGGCGTTGTCGATGCCCGACCGCAAGCTCACCGACCGCAAGGTCGGGGGGCCGATCACCGGCCGCAAGCTCACCGACCGCGAGGTCGGGCTGGCCGTCCTCACGCGCCATGGCGCCTCATCCGCTGTAGGGCGGCGCGTGCAGGCCGGCCGGGGATGCGGTGAATATCTCGCAGCCGTCCTCGGTGATGCCGATGGCGTGCTCGAACTGGGCCGACAGCGAGCGGTCGCGGGTGACCGCGGTCCAGCCGTCCTCCAGCACCTTCACGTCCGGCTTGCCGAGGTTGATCATCGGCTCGATGGTGAAGAACATGCCCGGCTTCAGCACCACGCCCTTGCCCGGCTTGCCGACGTGGACGACGTTGGGCGCGTCGTGGAACACCCGGCCGAGGCCGTGGCCGCAGAAATCCCGCACCACCGAATAGCGCAGCCCCTCGGCATAGCTCTGGATGGCGTGCCCGATGTCGCCCAGCGTATTGCCCGGCCTGGCCTGGGCGATGCCGCGCATCAGCGCCTCGTAGGTGGCGTCCACCAGCTTGCGCGCCTTCAGCGGCACATCACCAATGAGGTACATCCGGCTGGTGTCGCCGTGCCAGCCATCCAGGATCACGGTGACGTCGATGTTGACGATGTCACCGTCCTTGAGCTTCTTCGGCCCCGGAATACCGTGGCAGACCACATGGTTGATCGAGGTGCAGATCGACTTGGGAAAACCGCGGTAATAGAGCGGCGCCGGCACCCCGCCGCGCGCGACCGTGAACTCGTAGGCCAGCCGGTCCAGCTCGTCCGTCGCCACATCCGGGCGGATATGGGGGGTGAGGAAATCGAGGCATTCCGCCGCCAGCCGGCCGGCCGCGCGCATGCCGGCAAAGCCTTCCGGGCCATGCAGCTTGATGGTGCCGTAGGATTCGAAATCCTCGGTGTCGGCCGCGGCCGTGTAGGTCATGGTCTCTCTCATACGCCAATACATAATCCGCCGGGCCCCGACATTCCAGAGGCCCCGCTCCGGGGCGTCACAGCGCCAGGGGCAGCGGCCGGTCGATGTCGATCGCCTCGGGCGACACCCTACACGCGAACGCCAGTGCTTGCACCCCCTTCGCGCGGGCCTGGGCCAGCGCCGCGGCGTAGGCCGGATCGATGTCGCCGGCGATGCCGACGCGCGCGCAGTCGCCGCGCTGCACCAGATAGAGCATCACCGCCCGGTGCCCGGCCGCCACCTGGTCCGCCAGCTCCGCCAGATGCTTGGCGCCGCGCGCCGTCACCGAGTCGGGGAAGTCGGCCTGGTCGCCGCGCTTGAGGTGGACGTTCTTGACCTCGACGAAGCACAGCCCGGCGGCGCCTTCCAGCAGCATGTCGATGCGCGAGTTGCGGCCATAGGCGACCTCGCGGCGCAGGCTGGCGTAGCCCGCCAGTTCGGGAATCGCGCCAGCGGCGATGGCCTCGGCGACGATGCGGTTGGGGTGGGCGGTGTTGATGCCGACGCAGGTGCCGTCGGCCTCCTCGATCTCCCAGCGCCAGGCCAGCTTGGCCTTGGGGTTGCGGTTGGCCGACAGCCACACCCGGTTGCCCGGCACCGCCAGCCCGAGCATGGCGCCGGGGTTGGCGCAGTGGGCCACCGCCGGGCTGCCATCGGGCAGGATGACGTCGGCGAGGAACCGCTTGTAGCGGCGCACCAGCGTCGCCGGGATCAACGCTTCGCTGAACCGCATGTGCTTTTCGCCTCCCCAACGCGCATCAATTGCACTACATCCGGGGCATGAACACACCCGCCGGCCAGCCGCCCCGCATCTACACCGCCGCTCTCGTCATCATCGGCGACGAGATCCTGTCCGGCCGCACCCAGGACGCCAACCTGGCCTATCTCGCCAAGTGGCTGAATGTCCAGGGCATCCGGTTGCGCCATGTGCGGGTGGTGCCCGACGTCGAGGCCGAGATCGTCAGCGCGGTCAACGCCTGCCGCACCGCCCACGACTATGTGTTCACGACCGGCGGCATCGGCCCGACCCACGACGACATCACCATCGACTCGATCGCCGCCGCGTTCGGCGTCCCGGTCGTCGTCCACCCGCGCGCCGAGGCGCTGCTGCGGGCCTATTATGGCGACAAGCTCAACGAGGCCCGGCTGCGCATGGCCCGCGTGCCCGACGGCGCCGACCTGGTGGAGAACGAGCTGTCGGCCGCCCCCGGCGTGCGTATCGGCAACGTGTTCATCATGGCCGGCATCCCCTCGGTGATGCGCGCCATGCTGGCGGCGCTCGACGGCAAGCTGGAGGGCGGCCTGCCGGTGCTCTCCCGCACCGTCGCCGCCCACATCGCCGAAAGCCGCGTCGCCCAGCTGCTGGAAAGCGTCGAGAAGACCCACGCCGGCGTCCAGGTCGGCAGCTACCCGTTCTGGAAGGACGGCCAGACCGGCGCCAACTTCGTCATCCGCTCGACCGACGCCCATGTGATGAACGCCGCCGCCGAGGCCATCCTCGCCGGCATCGCCGAACTGGGCGCCACCCCGGTCGACGGCGAGCTGTAGGCGGCGGAGCGCCGGGGGAGTGCCGGGCTGTTTCTCGGCTGAGGCGCAGTAGAAATACAGATACTGCCCCCGGGACATTCATGAGCGGCAGCACTTCTTATATTTTTTGCCGCTACCGCAGGGGCATGGCGAGTTGACTTTGATCTTTCCTGCCAACCTCGCATTGGCCAGCCTAACTCTTTTTAAGCGCTGACCTTCCGCGTATGCAATCGCGACGCTTGCTGGCGCAATGCCCGAAAGGCTGACATGCTGCCAGTGGACGTGACCTGCCCCGGGTAATTTCCTCCAGTTGCGATTAGAGTCCAGCCTACGGAAGGACGGACGAGATGAAGCGCAAGAGGTTTACAGAAGAGCAGATCA
>CAUJIW010000105.1 GCA_963205175.1 Pseudomonadota bacterium | reverse complement strand
GGCGCTCGAGGTGTCGTATCGGGTGATTGGCTCCCTGAGCGAACTCAACCTGTCGAAGTATATCTGAGGTCGCGCCGCCCGTGACGGCCAACCTACAGTTTAGAGCTTGTTAAGGTCGCTGCGTTAACTCTTCCGGTATCGGGAGAGGGGATCTGACCGGTGGCTGCGATGAGTAACGAGGATGTGACAAGACTGCTGGTGCTGGCCGCGGATCGCTCCCGCGAGGCCAGGATGCAGCTCGTCAATACCATCGTTGACTTCTTCCTGCCCGACAATGACCGTCTGACCGAACAGCAGCGGGCGCTGATGACCGATGTGCTGTGCAAGCTCATCGGCTCCATCGAGATGGACGTGCGGCGCAACCTGGTGGCGGCGCTGCAGCGCTCGGGCGTGGAATTGCCGGAGCTGGAACGCCTTCTGGCCAGTGACGAGATCGAGGTCGCCCGTCCCGTTCTGGAAAAGAGCAAGGCATTACGCGATCCGGAACTCATCGAGATCATCCGGACCCGCAGCGACGAGCATCGGCTCGCTATTGCCGTGCGCGACCACGTCAGCGCCGAGGTTTCCGATGCGTTGATCGAGCACGGGTCCAATGACGTGATCGAACGGCTCATCCGCAACGAGGACGCCGTGCTGTCGCGCCGGGCGATGGAGTATCTGGTGGCGGAAAGCCGCCGGGTGGACCGCTTCCAGGAGCCGCTGCTGGGTCGCAACGACCTTCCGGGCGACCTTGCCCACCGGATGTACTGGTGGGTTTCGGCGGCCTTGCGCCGGCATATCCTGCGCCACTTCACCATTCCGGCCGATGTGCTCGACCGGGCGCTGGAAGATTCGACCCGCCGTGCGGTCGCCGAGCATGATCATGGCCAGGGTGCGCAGGCCCGCGCGCTGCGGCTGGCCCGCCGGCTGATGGACCTTGGTGAACTGACCGACCCGTTCCTGCTCAGCGCGCTGCGACAGCAGCGGGTCACGGTGTTCGCCGCCGGGCTGGCCGAGCGGGCGGGAATCACCTTCCAGATGGCCTGGCGTCTCATCAGCGATCGTGGCGCCGAGAGCTTCATCGTGCTGGCCAAGGCGATCGACATGGATCGCCAGACCATGACCTCGCTGGTGCTGCTGCTGGCGGAATTCAATAATCCGGAGTCGGCCCGACGGCCGGATGTCATCACGACCATCCTGAAACTGTTCGATGATCTGTCGACCGCCCAGGCCCGCGACGTGCTGCGGGTGTGGCAGCGCGATACCGCCCTGGTGCGCGCACTCGATGACGTGACCGATGACGCCGCCTGACGCTCGCGCCGACGCGGTGGCCACGGATAACGTGGTCAGTCTGCGGCCTGGACGGCGCTTCATTCCGGCCTGGACGGTCACTGGCGAGACCGAACTGGCGGCGCTAACGACGATGATCATGGACGCGGCGGATGTCGCGGTGTTCCGTGCCCAGCCGTCAGGTGACCTCGTCGAGGCCAACCCGGCGTTCCAGCGCCTGAACGCGTCGCTGGGTGGCAGCGAGACCATGGCGGCGGTGCCGGGTGTCCGCGCCGGCGTGCAGCGCTGCGCCCTGCTGGCGCAAACCGTTACGAGGCCGCAAGCACTTGAGGTCGATGGCGAGACAAGGCATTACTGGCTGCGTTTCGTGCCGATCATCGACGACAATGGTATGGTCGTGGGTGTCGGCGGAGCCTGCCAGGACTGGACGGCTCAACTGGGGCGACTGAACTCTGCCATGCTCGATCAGGCGCGCTTTCGCGACTTTGCCCGGGCCTCCTCGGACTGGTTCTGGGAGACTGACGCGGCATGGCGCCTGACCGCGGTTTCCGATCGCCTCACCGGTGTTCTGGGGCAGCCCACCTTCGGGTTGATCGGCAAGCCGGTGCTGTCGCTGGGCAGGCTGGAGGCCAATATCGCCGGAGAGCGCCCCATCGATCGGGCGATGCTGGAACATGCGCCGTTTCGTGATCAGCTGTTCGTGCTTGAGACCGATGTCGGCGAGGCCGCGCTGTTCCATCTCTCCGGCGTGCCGATGTTTGACGACAAGGGCCGGTTCATCGGCTATCGCGGCGCCGGGATGGACGTCACCCGCGTCTACATGATGGAAGAGGAGGCGCGCTCGACGCGGCGGTCGCTGGAGACCGCGATGGGGGAGCTGAGCCGGAAGAACGTAGCGCTGGACGCCGCGTCCGCCCAAGCGCAAGCCGCGCTGCACGCCAAGAACGAGTTTCTTGCCGCCATGAGCCACGAGCTGCGCACGCCGCTCAACGCCATCATCGGATTCGCCGAAGCCATGCAGATGCAGGTGTTTGGCAACCTGACGCCGCATTACGTGGCCTATGCCAACGATATCGTGACGGCGGGCCATCACCTTCTCGGCCTGATCAATGACGTGCTTGATGTCTCGGTGATCGAGACCGGCGAAATCGCGCTGACCATCGAGACGGTGTCGCTGGCCAATCTGCTGGATCAGGCGCGCAGCCTGCTGGTGCTCCGGGCGGAGGCGAAGCGGCTGGACATGAGTACCGTCCGGTGTGCCGAGGATATCCGGGTGCTGGCCGACGAGCGCCGGGCGTTGCAGATATTCGTCAACCTGCTCACCAACGCGGTCAAGTTCACGCCCGAGGGTGGCCGGATCGGCGTTGACGTGGGTCGCAAGGGAGACCTGGTGACCTGCACCGTCTGGGATACCGGCACCGGCATTGCGCCGGCCAATCACGAGCGTGTGTTCGAGAAATTCCAGCAGTGCGTCAATGACGCCTACCATGGCAAGCCGGAGGGCACCGGTCTGGGGCTACACATCTCGCGACAGCTGGCCCGGCTGATGCACGGTGACATTTCGCTGGAAAGCGAGCTGGGGCAGGGCGCAAGGTTCACCGTGGCGTTGCCGGTGGCGGCGGTCTGACAGGCCGGGAGAACCGTTCGCCGACAGGCCGGCGGCGCGTTGACAAGACATAAAGACATCTTTATGTCTTGATGGATGGAAACCGCTCTGACCGTTCTCAAGGCCTCCGCCGACCCGACCCGACTCAGGGTTCTGACGTTGCTGCGTCATGCCGAGCTGGCGGTGAGCGATCTGACACGCATCCTGCGCCAAAGCCAGCCCCGTGTTTCCCGTCACTTGAAGATTCTCGCCGAGGCCGGGCTGATCGAGCGGCACAAGGAGGGCGCCTGGGTGTTCTTCCGGCTGGCGGAAGGCGCTGTGGCAACGATGGTGGGGGGTCTGCTCGACTCGTTGCTGTCGCCCGATGAACCGCTGGTGGCGGGTGACCTTATCCGGTTGCGCGAAGTACAGGCGGAGCGTGTGCAGAAGGCGGATCGCTATTTCGCCGCCCATGCGCCGGAGTGGGACCGTGTGCGCTCGCTCTATGTGCCCGAGCAGCAGGTCGAGGAGGCGGTTGTCCGCCATCTGCTCGATCGGCCGATCGACAATCTGCTCGA
>CAUJIW010000104.1 GCA_963205175.1 Pseudomonadota bacterium | reverse complement strand
CCCCGGCCTTGGCCGCCGCAATCGCGCTTTCGGCGATCTGCTTCGGGGACCGCGGCACATGCGGCGAGCGGTCCTGCGTGCCGCCCGAGCCGGTCACGGCGCAGGTGATGAAGACGTCCTTGTTCATTTGCAGCGGCATGGATGGCTCCTCAAGACTGTGCGGCCTTCTTTATCAGGGCAATTGCGGGGAAATACTTTACCGATTACGAAGTATAATTGATGAAACCCGCACAATCTCCGTTTCCCGCCTACGATCCGTCCGGCGACCGGCCGCTCGAGGTCGGCGTGCTGGTGCTGGACCAGACCAACATGCTGTCGCTGGCCAGCGCGGTCGACCCGATGCGCGCCGCCAACCGCCGCGCCCGGCGCGAGCTGTTTCACTGGCGCTTTCTGACGCCGGGCACCGGGCCGGTCGGCGTCACCGCCGGTCTGGCGATTGCGGGCGCGCCGGTTGCGGCGGCGGCGGGGCTGGATTTCCTGATCCTGGTGGCAGGGTTCGGGATCGAGGAACAGACCACCGCGCCGCTGCTCAGGCAGTTGCGCCGCCTGTCGCGGCAAGGCTGCGTGATCGCCGGGGTCGATGGCGGCGGCTGGGTGCTGGCCGCCAGCGGCCTGCTGGACGGACAGGCGGCGACCACCCATTGGGAAGACCTTGACCGCTTTGCCGCCAAGTTTCCCAAGGTGCAGACGGTGCGCGACCGCTACCGCATCGGCCAGGGTGTGATGACCACCGGCGGCGCCAGCCCCTGCATCGACATGATGCTGCACCTGATCGGCCGGCTTCACGGGCAGACGCTGGCGACGCGGGTGGCCTCGGCCTTCATCTACGACCCGGTGCATGAGGGCGCGGCCCCGCAGCGCCTGGTGCCCACGGCCTCGCTGATGCGGCGCGCGCCCGCCGTGGCCCGCGCCATCGCGCTGATGGAGGCGCGGCTCGATGCCCCGCCATCGGTGGCCGAACTGGCCGCGGCGCTGGGCCTGTCGCGCCGGTCGCTCGAGTTGCGGTTTCAGACCGCGCTCGGGCAGTCGCCCCATGCCTTTGGCCGCGCATTGCGGCTGTCAGAGGCGCGGCGGCTGGTGCTCGATACCGACCAACCGGTGCAGGAGATCGCACTCGCCACCGGATTTGGCAGCCCGGCGGCATTCTCGAGGGCCTTCCGCGACGAGTTCGGCACCTCGGCCCGGCAGCACCGCATGGGGCGGCGGCGCAGCCCGGACTGACCCTTAGGGCGGGCCGCGGCGACTCGCCGCGTTGCGACCATTGGTCACGGCCGCTGATGGGACAGAAGCGCCCAGCCCGGCTGCGACAAACCGGCAGGACTGGTCGGGAAATGGCAACAGTGACTGCATATGGACCGGAACTGTCTCCAGAGAAGCCCATAACTACAATAGGTTACGCCGCATTTCGCCTTATTTGCGCCATATGAAGGGCCTAATACTGGTTCACTGCGTGGGAGCGGATTTTGAGTGGCGTGCCATTTCCGGCGCCGCAGGTGAGGATTATGATGTTGGTCTCTGGTTTCAGAAAACTGACCGGGTCTGTCGAACGTCTGCGCCGCACGATCACGCGCTTCCACAAGGACGAATCCGGCAGCGTCATCATCTTCGGCCTGTTCATGTTCCTGATCATGATGATGGTTGGCGGCATGGCGGTCGATTTCATGCGCTTCGAGAACGAGCGCACCAGACTTCAGGGCACGCTCGACCGCGCCATCCTCGCCGCCGCCGATCTGGACCAGACCCAGGGGCCGGCCGACGTGGTTGTCGACTATTTCGACAAGGCCGGCATGTCCGATTACCTGGACGGCGAGCCGACAGTCGTGCAGACGCTGGGCTACCGCGAGGTCAGCGCCGAAGCCAGTATCGACGTCAACACCTTCTTCCTCGACCTGGTCGGCATCCACTCCCTGACCGCGCCGGCCCACGGCACCGCCGCCGAAGGCGCCGCCGAGATCGAGATCTCGCTGGTGCTCGACCTGTCGGGCTCGATGGGCTCCAACAACAAGATCGCCAACCTGCGGACCGCCGCCAGGGATTTCGTCGACCTGATCTATGACCGCGAAAACCCCGAGGACGTGTCGATCAGCCTCGTGCCCTACTCCATGCATGTGAATGCTGGCCTGACCCTGCTGAACCAGTACAACGTCCAGCGGACCCAGAACTATTCCAACTGCGTGTCCTTCGACGCCGCCGATTTCAACACGACCGCCTTGCCGACGACCCAGGCGCTGACCCAGGTCGGGCATTTCCAGTACTGGGGCACGGTCGGACCGCAATATCCCGGCACGTTGCAGCCCGAATGCCGCACCGATAACGGCTCGCAGGTCGTGCCCCTGGGCGGCAACGCGACCGCGCTCAAGAACCAGATCAACACCTTCACCGCTGACGGCAACACCTCGATCGAGATCGGCATGAAATGGGGTGTCGCCCTGCTTGACCCCGGCACGCGCGGCGTGGTGACCAACCTCATCGCCAACAACACCATTTCGGCTGACTTCGCCGGCCGCCCCTACGATTACGATGAAGACAACGTGCTCAAGGCCATCGTGGTCATGACCGACGGGATCAACACCACCCAGTATGACCTGCTGCCGGCCTACAAGTCCGGCCTCAGCCCGGTCTGGCGCGACACCTCGACGGGCCGCGACAGCGTCGACGAGCAGGAATGGGGCAGCAAGGACTCTGACAGCCGCTACAACGAGCTGTATTATATCCCGTATTATCAAACCAGTAACTCGAACACCAACCGCTTCCAGAATACCCGCTACGGCTCGAACCCGCGGCAACTGACCTACCCCGAGCTCTGGGCGACCAGTTCGATGTATTACAATGCCTACTACAACTTCTACAGAGCCAATGGCAGCAGCAGCCGCTACTACGACTGGTATGACGACACCCTGACCACGGTCAGCCCGTCGACCAAGGACCAGCGCCTGGCCGCGATCTGCACTGCCGCCAAGGCGCAAGGCATCGTCGTCTATGCCATCGGCTTCGAGGTGACAAACGCCTCGGCCGCGATCATGGCCAACTGCGCTTCATCGCCCAACCACTTCTTCCGGGTGAACGGCCTGCAGATTTCGGAAGCCTTCGCGGCCATCGCGCGCCACGTCAACGAGTTGAGGCTGACCCGATGATCGCCCTGCTTGCACGCATGCTCAGCCGCTTTCGCCGTTTCAGCTGGTCCGAGACCGGCTCGGCAACGGTCGAGTTCGTCATCATCTTTCCGGTGTTCATGACGCTGTTCATCTCGTCCTTCGAATCCGGGATGCTGATGACCCGCCACGTGATCCTCGAACGCGCGCTGGATCTGGCGGTGCGCGACGTGCGCCTGAGCACCGGCGAGGAATATTCGCATGCCGAGCTCAAGCAGATGATCTGCGCCCGCGCCGACCTGATCCCCGACTGCACCAACCAGCTCAAGCTGGAGATGGTGGCGCGTGACCCGGCCAACTGGACCAACCTGCCGCAGGACGCCGATTGCGTCGACCGTGCCGATCCCGGCCTGCCGTCGCGCAACTTCCAGAACGGCGTATCGCACCAGCTGATGATCCTGCGGGCCTGCATCCTGCTCGACCCGTTCTTTCCATCGAGCGGCCTGGGCCTCTACCTGCCGCGCGAAAGCGGCGACGCCTATGCGCTGGTCTCGACCTCGGTCTTCGTCATGGAGCCACTGCACTGATGCGCAACTTCATCCAGAGACTTCTCAAGGACGAAAACGGCTCCATCGCGGTGGAATCGGTGGTGATCTTTCCGCTGCTGATCTGGGCCTACATGGCGTTCTTCGTCTATTTCGACGCCTATCGCAGCCAGTCGATGGCGATGAAGGCCAGCTACGCCATCGCCGACGTGTTCAGCCGCCGGACCGATTACGTGACGGCCAACTACATGGACGGGATCGAACAGCTGCACGAGCTGATGACCCGCTCGCCCGAGCCGACGCGGCTGTTGCTGACGGTGTTCACCTTCAATGCCGAAGAAGAACAGTACAACGTGGTCTGGTCCGAGGGCGAGGGCGGCGTGATCCCCATGACCACCGAGGTGCTCAACACCCTGTCCACCCAGCTGCCCGCGATCCCGTCCGGTGAACGCATGATCCTGTTGCAGACATGGTCGGAATACGAGCCGGTCTTTCAGGTGGGCCTTGCCGATACCACGCTCAATTCCTTCGTGGTGATCCGTCCCCGCTACGCCCCGCAACTATGCTGGAACACGGTCGAGGGCGGCGACGCGGGCACCGCCATCTGCTAGGCCTCGCGGCGCGCGATCATTGCCGCGATCTGTTCGGCCATCAGTTTCGCCGGCGCCGCGGCGGTCACCCCGCCAACCCCGATCCGGTTGCCAAGGCTCCACCACAGGCCCGGCGCCCAACCTCGCGCCACCCGGCGTTTCATCACCAGCGTGAAGCCGTTTGAGGGTTTCATGGCGAAGGTGCCGCGGCTCACCGACCCGATCTGATCCAGCGGCGCAATCAGCCGGCCGGCGCTGTCGGCCAGCCCCGCTTCGGTCAGGACCAGCGCCAGTTCGGTCGCCCGCCGCAGCCTTTCGGCCAGGTAGATTGCCCCCGCCCCCATCCCGACAAGCACCACCAGCCAGCCCGCTGCGGGCGGCTGCCAGAGCGCCAGCCCGATCAGGAAAGCGCCAAACCCGGCCAGCACCGCATAGGCAAAGCCCCGGCGGGCCGGAGAGGCGGCAAGGCGGAGCAAGGCTGCGGTTTCGTCGGCTGGCGTCATGAGCGGCATCTCCTGGTTGATGCCCTCCCTAACCCGCATCCGGCCTCGCGGCCAGCCTCAGCGCTTGACGATCACCTCGGCGCCGCGCTCTTCGGGCTCGTCATCGACCATTTCGGCCGGGAAGCCCGGCGCGGTGATGTCGAGCCCGGTTGCCTCCTCCAGCCGTTCGATGATCCGGTCCGACTGGGCGCGCGGCCCATAGCGGCGGATGCCGTCATTGAAGATCTCGACCATCAGCGGGCTGATTTCCAGCGGCACCCCGTTGCGCGCGGCGATCTCCTGAAACAGCCCGATATCCTTCTTGACCAGATCCATGGTGAAGTTGATGTCGCGGCAGCCGTTCAGGATCATCTGGCTTTCGGTCTCGTGCACGAAAGACGTCCCCGACGAGATGCGGATCGCCTCAAAGGTGGTCGCCAGATCGAGGCCCGCGGCCTTCATGGTCACCAGCGCCTCGCAGACCGTCAACAGGTTGGCAGTGGCAAGGTAGTTGGTCATCACCTTCAGCGTCGAGGCGCTGCCCAGCGGGCCGGTATGCAGGATCCTGCGGCCCAGAATGGTCAGGAGCGGCATCACCTTGTCAAAGGTCGCGCGCTCCCCGCCCATGTAGATCGAGATGTTGCCGGTGGCGGCGCGATGGCACCCGCCCGAAACCGGGCATTCCGCCGCCTCGCCGCCGCGCGCGATCACTTCGGCGCCCAGGCGCTGCATCTCGGCGGCGTCGGTGGTCGACATCTCCATCCAGATCTTGCCTGGCCCGACCTCGGGCATCATCTCACTCACCACTTTGGCGCAAGCGGCGGGCGACGGCAGGCAGGTAATCACCACGTCGCAGTCGCGCATCATGCCCGCCGCGCTGCCGCCCGCCTTCGCCCCGCGGCCAATGAAATCGGCCACCAGCGCCGGATCGAGATCATGGACCGCCAGATCCACGCCATTGCGCAACAACGATCCCGCCAGCTTGCCGCCGACGCTGCCCAGACCGATGAAACCGACCTTCATGCCATTCCTCCCCGCATGCATTTTGCGCCAGTTCGTCCGACAATTCCGCCGCCGTCTGTCGCAGACGCGACATATCCTTGACCGGCCCCACCGCACAGAATGCGTGCAGCGGCGCAGATTGCCGCCGGGGGCCCGCGCTACTAGGTTGACGGCAGGAGGTAGCCCCCATGTCCATCCGCCCCACACTCGAACTGCGCCGCGCCCTGCCCGCCATCGAAGGCGCCGGCGTCAGGCTGCACCGCGCCTTCGGCTTTCAGGATCCGACCGAGCTGGACCCGTTCCTGCTCTTCGACGATTTCCGCAACGACCGCCCCGAAGACTTCCGCCCCGGTTTCCCCTGGCATCCGCACCGGGGCATCGAGACCATCACCTATGTGCTGCAAGGCACGGTCGAACACGGGGATTCGCTGGGCAATCACGGCACGCTGGGTGCCGGCGACGTGCAGTGGATGACCGCCGGTTCCGGCATCGTGCATCAGGAAATGCCCAAGGGAAACACCACCGGCCAGATGCATGGCTTCCAGCTCTGGGCCAACCTGCCCGCCAGCCTCAAGATGACCGCGCCGCGCTACCAGGACGTCAAGGGCAAGGACATTCCCGAGATCACCGACGACGACGGCACCAGCGTCAAGGTCATCGTCGGCAGCTTCTGGGGCAAGACCGGCCCGGTGGACGGCATCGCCGCCGACCCGCAATATCTCGACATCACGGTCCCCGCCGGCCTGCGCAAG
>CAUJIW010000103.1 GCA_963205175.1 Pseudomonadota bacterium | reverse complement strand
CGACTTCAGGACCAGTGCGCACTGGAGATAGAGTGACGAGCGCAGCCCCGAGGAGAGGATGAAATGCCCTTCGAGCAGGGCGCCGGCGGCGCGGAATTCCGCCAAGACATCGTCATCCGTCATCATCGTGATCCTGCCTGTACTGTCAGCCGTGGCGGCGTTCGACCGCGCCCACGACCTGGGTTGCCCTAAGAGCTGCCTGCACCCTTGTCAAATGGCGCAGGTCGGCCACTTCGACATCGATCTCGAACGTGGCGAACTGGCGGTCGCGATGCAGCAGCCTGACGTTGGCGATATTGGTGTCGCTCTGGGCCATGATGCCGGCGACGGTCGCCAGCGCGCCGGGTTCATTGCGCATGACCACCGTCAGGCGGCCGATGAAGCGCTCCGGGCCGGAATCGCCATGCCAGCGCAGGTCGACCCAGCGGTCAGGGACGTGGGCCAGCGATTCAAGGCTGTGGCAGTCAATGGTGTGCACAAGCACGCCCTGGCCGGTCTGCCGGATGCCGACGATGCGGTCGCCCGGCACCGGGTGACAGCATTCGGCCAGATGGACGGCGACACCGGGGGTCAGGCCCTGGATCGACAGCGCCAGCGGTGCCGGCTCCTTGTGTTCGTCCACGTCGGCGGCCTTGCGGCCGCGCTTCGGTTTGCTCACCGAACCGGGCAGGATGGCCTCCATCACCGCCTCGTCACCGAGCTGGTGGCTGGCGAGCGCCAGATACAGCTGCTCCTCGTCAGCGAGCTTCAGCCGCACCAGCGCGTCCCTGATCGCGCCGTCCGCCAACGGTACCTTCAGCCGTTCCACCAGCGCGTCAAGCAGGCGCCGGCCAAGGGCGATCCCATCTTCCCGCTCCTTATGGCGGACGAAGCGGCGGATGGCCGAGCGGGCCTTGCCCGTAATGGCGAAGGCTTCCCACGCCGGATCAGGTTGCTGCGCGGACGAACGGAGAATCTCCACCTGGTCGCCATTGGCCAGCACGGTGCGCAGCGGCACCACCCGGCCGTTGACCTTGGCGCCGACGGTGGTGTCGCCTAGCTTGGTGTGAACGGCGTATGCGAAATCGACCGGCGTGGACCCCTTGGGCAGCTGGATCAGCTCGCCCTTGGGGGTGAAGCAGAAAACCTGGTCCTGGAACATCGCCATGCGGGTGTGTTCCATGAACTCCTCGGGCGTCGAGGCGTGTTCAAGGATTTCCAGCAGGTCCTGCAGCCACGGGTACTGCTTGCCGCCCTCCGTCTGCAGGTGCTGCTTGTAGGCCCAGTGGGCGGCGAGCCCCAGTTCCGCCTGGGCGTGCATCTCGTGGGTACGGATCTGGATTTCGATCCGCATCCGTCCCGGCCCCATCACCGTGGTATGCACCGAACGGTAGCCGTTGCGCTTGGGCGTCGAGATGTAATCCTTGAACCGGCCCGGCACGGTTGGCCATCGCTGGTGAATGAGCCCCAGCGCCTGATAGACCTGCGGCGTGCTGTCCACCAGCACCCGAAACGCCATGATGTCGGAAAGCTGCTCGAAGCTGATGTCTCGCTCGTGCATCTTTTTCCAGATCGAGTGCGGCTGCTTCTCGCGGCCGAACACTTCGGCCCTGATTTCGTTCTGGGCGAGCAGGGCGGTCAGGTCCTCGATGACCCGCGGCACCAGGTCTCCGGCGGTTTCCCGCAACTGGGCCAGCCGCCTGGTGATCGTCTCGTAAGCCGGTGGATCAAGTTCACGAAAGGCGATGGCGGCAAGTTCGTTCTTGAACTCGTACATGCCGATGCGCTCGGCCAGTGGCGCATAGATGTCCAGCGTTTCGCGAGCGATGCGACGGCGCTTATCCTCGTTCTTGATGAAATGCAGCGTGCGCATGTTGTGCAGGCGATCAGCGAGCTTGACCAGCAGCACGCGGATGTCGTCCGACATGGCGAGCAGGAACTTGCGGAAGTTTTCGGCTGCCCGTTCAGTATCGGTCTGGGCTTCAATGCGCGACAGCTTGGTGACGCCGTCCACCAGCCGACCGACATCGGCGCCGAACAGTTTGTCGATCTGTTCCTGCGTTGCCACCGTATCCTCGATGGTGTCGTGCAGGATCGCTGTGGCGATGGTCTTGTCGTCGAGCTTGAGGTCGGTGAGGATGCCCGCCACTTCGATGGGGTGGGAGAAATAAGGGTCGCCGCTGGCCCGCAACTGGGTGCCATGGGCCTTCATCGAGAACACATAGGCGCGGTTCAGCAGGTCCTCGTCCGCCTCCGGATCGTAGGCTCTGACCTTCTCGACCAGCTCGTACTGCCTGAGCACCTGTTCCAGTCACTTCCCGCGCCACGAAAAAACCCGGCGCGGCGCCGGGCTTCTTCTTGCTAACTCCGCCAGTTCCCAACGATATTGGGGAGAGCGGCGTCGAGGTCAACCTCGCAATACGGGTGTCGGGCCATCGCCGTGCAGGTGTGGCCGCACTGTGACTTATTCGCCGACTTATTCGTCGCCGACGTCGTCGTCCTCGACCGCCGGACGCGGCGGCTGGGCGGCCGTCAGGCGCAGTGCCGCGGCCGAGGCGGCCAGCGAGACCTCCTCCTCCGGCACGTCGTCCTTCACCTCGATGACCTTCTGCATCGACTGCACGAGGGCTTCCTGCAGCGACTCGATCGATACGGTTTCCTCGGCGATCTCGCGCAGCGCGACCACCGGGTTCTTGTCACGATCACGGTCGACCGTCAGTTCGGCGCCGCTGGAAATCTGCCGCGCCCGCTGGCCGGCGTAGAGAACCAGATCGAAACGGTTGGGAACCTTTTCAACGCAATCCTCGACGGTAACGCGCGCCATGGCCAAGCCTCTCTCGAAATCCACAGGATGAACCGGCGCGGCTATCAGCCCTGCCCGGCAAAGTCAAGATTTTCAGCGGTTCAGGACGCTGCACGCTGTGGCAGATACTGAGTCGGGTTCATGGCCTGTCGGCCCCGGCGGATCTCGAAATGCAATTGCGGACGGTCGACGGCGCCGGTCGCGCCGGCCCGGGCCACGGGATCACCCTGACGCACCGTGTCGCCGCGTGAAACCAGCAGTTCCTGGTTGTGGGCATAGGCGGTCACCCAGCCGTCGCCATGCTTGATGAGCAACAGCCAGCCGAAGCCGGCCAGGCCATCGCTGGCATAGGCGACCACGCCATCGGCGGCGGCCCGCACGGTGGTGCCCCGGTTGACCGCGATGTTGATGCCATCGTTGTGCAGCCCGCCAGCCTTGGGGCCATAGCCGGAGATGACGCGACCCTCGACGGGCCAGGTGAAACGGCCGGCAAAGCTGCCAGGCCGGGGGATGGGCGCCGGCGTGGCCGTGGCCGGCCCGGTCTTCGCGACGCTGCCGGGGGCGGCTTCGCCGGTGCTGGCGAGCGCCTGACCGGATGTCGTGATCGGGTCGGGCGCGGCGCTTCCGCTCGCCGGCAGGCGCAGGCGCTGGCCGATCCGCACGCCGTAAGGGGCGGCAAGATCGTTGAGGCGGGCAAGCGCCGTCAGGTCGACTCCGTAGGCGCGGGAGATGGCGTAACCTGTCTCACCGGGCTGGACGACATGGTAGCGCGCGGCCGGTATGGTCAGTCGCTGGCCCGAGCGCAGCGCATAGGGCGGCTCCAGCCCGTTGGCACTGATGAGGTCGCGCAGTTCGACCCCGGTACGTCGTGACAAGGCAAACAATGTCTCCCCCGGCTGGACCACCACCGTGCCGCCGCTGACGGCCACTGGACTGGCTCTGGCCGGGGCAGGCGGCGACGGCGTTGCCGGACGAGCGGCGGTTGCCGCCGGCGTACTGCGCCGCGGCGGCGGGGCGGGGCGGGCGGCGTGTCGGGTTGGGGTTGGGGCGGACCGGGACTTCTGTTGCCTCGGCGCCGGTGCTTGTGATCGGGCCTGTTCCTGGGCGCGGGCCTGTTCCTGGGCGCGGGTTTGCGCCTGGGCGGCGGCCTTCACGCGCTCGAAGTTGGATGAGCCGCAAGCCGCCAGCATGCTTGCGACCACAAGACACAGTATCTTGTGGGCAACCCGTTTCATGACGCTGACTCTAGAGGAACCGGCTACTCCCGCAAAGAGTCTCCGGTCCGGTGTTAGCGGGTGAAGCCTTCAAAGCCGGCGGTGAGCGCGGCCATCGATTCCCGGTGCGTCAGGTCAAGGTGCAGCGGCGTGACCGACACATAGCCCTCGCGCATCGCCTTGATGTCGGTTTCATGCCCCGGCTCGCGGATTTCCCGGCCCAGGCCGAACCAGTAATAGGGGAAGCCGCGCACGTCGATGCGCTCCTCGATGACGGTGGCGCCGAGATCGCGGAAGCCCTGTTCGGTGACGCGCACGCCCTTGATCTGCGCCACGTCGTGCGGCGGGAAGTTGACGTTCATCAGCACGCCCTTGTGGCCGCCGGTGCCCCAGCCGGTGGCCAGCAGCTGGCGGATCACCGCGACGCCGAAGGCGCGCGCCGGGGCGAAGGCCTCGGCGCCCACCGGCCGTTCGATGGTGGCCTGGCTCAGCGCGATTGACGGCACACCGGCCAGCGTGCCTTCCATCGCCGCCGACACCGTGCCGGAGTAGGTGACATCCTCGGCGAGGTTGGCGCCGCGGTTGACGCCGGAAAGCACCAGGTCCGGCCGGCGGCCGTCCACCAGCTTGCCCAGCGCCATCATCACCGAGTCGGTGGGGGTGCCGCGCACGCCGAAACGACGCGGGCCGAACTGCTGTACGCGGATCGGCTGGCTCAGCGTCAGCGAATGGCCGGCACCGGACTGTTCCTCCAGCGGCGCCACCACCCACAGATCGTCGGACAGCTGGGCGGCGATCTCTTCCAGCA
The DNA here is from genome assembly GCA_963205175.1 of Pseudomonadota bacterium. Taxonomy (GTDB): domain Bacteria; phylum Pseudomonadota; class Alphaproteobacteria; order Sphingomonadales; family Sphingomonadaceae; genus CAUJIW01. Next base: position 7,396 of record CAUJIW010000103.1, on the reverse strand, counting down.
CCGCCATGCCGGGGGCATGGATGCCGTCGTCGTTGGTCAGCAGGATACGCATCAGCGGGCGGGCTCCGATCGAGTGGGCTCCAGGCGGGTGAGGCCGCCCATGTAGGGCTGCAGGGCGGCGGGAATGGCGATGCTGCCATCGGCCTGCTGGTGGTTCTCCAGCACGGCGATCAGGGTGCGGCCGACGGCCAGTCCCGAGCCATTGAGGGTGTGGACGAAGCGGGTCGCCTTGTCGCCCTTCGGCCGGCAGCGGGCGTTCATCCGCCGGGCCTGGAAGTCGCCGCAGTTGGAGACCGACGATATCTCGCGATAACGCTCCTGGCCGGGCAGCCAGACCTCGATGTCGAAGGTCTTGGTGGCGGAAAAGCCCATGTCGCCGGTGCACAGCATCATGGTGCGGTGGGGCAGTTCCAGCTTGCGCAGGACGGTCTCGGCGCAGGCGACCATGCGCTGATGCTCCGCGTCCGACTGCTCGGGCGTGGTGATGGCGACCATCTCCACCTTGTGGAACTGGTGCTGGCGGATCATGCCGCGGGTGTCGCGGCCGGCCGAACCGGCCTCGGCGCGGAAGCACGGAGTGAGCGCGGTCAGCCGCAGCGGCAGCGCCTCGCTGTCGAGAATGTCGCCGGCCACCAGGTTGGTGAGCGACACCTCGGCGGTGGGGATCAGATAGAAGGCCGGGTCGTTGGTGGACTTGAACAGGTCCTCCTCGAACTTCGGCAGCTGGCCGGTGCCAAACATCGCCTCGGCGCGCACCAGATAGGGCACCGCTGTTTCGGTGAAGCCATGCTCGGTGGTCTGGATGTCGAGCATGAACTGGCCGAGCGCGCGCTCCAGCCGGGCCAGCGGGCCTTTCAGCACGGCGAAGCGGGCGCCCGACAGCTTGGCGGCGGCCTCGAAGTCGAGCCCCAGTGCCTCGCCGAGGTCGACATGGTCGCGGGGCGTGAAGTCGAAGGCGCGGGGCGTGCCCCAGCGGCGGACCTCGACGTTGGCGCTCTCGTCCGGCCCGTCGGCGACGTCGTCCTGTGGCAGGTTGGGGATTTCCGCCAGTTTCGCGCTCAGGGCCGCCTGGGTCTGGCGTTCCTGGTCCTCCAGCGCCGGCAGCCGGTCCTTCAGCGCCGCCACTTCGGCCTTGAGCGCGTCCGCCGTGGCGGTGTCCTTTCGGGCCATCGCCTGGCCGATCAGCTTGGAGGCCTCGTTGCGGCGCGCCTGGGCCTGCTGCATCTCGGTTTGCACGGCGCGCAACGCCTGGTCGAGCGCGAGCAGGCCGTCGGCAAGCGGTGTCAGGCCCCGGCGGGCAAGGCCGGCGTCGAAGGCCGTGGGGTTGTCGCGGATGGCGCGGATGTCATGCATGGGGGCCCCGGGAGTCGATCAATGGACTAGTCGCTGCCTCCTGTGGCCCGCCATCGCGCAAAACTCAAGCGTCGGTGTCGAGGGCGCGTCATTGCAGGGGGGCGGTGCTGGCGGGTTCAATGACCGCGACCCTCAGACGGGCGGCTCCCTGTTCCACGGCGACCGCCCGTTGCGTGCCGGTGTCGTCGGGGCGTCCTTCGGTGACGTCAAGGCCCGCCGCACTCAGGGTCGCGATCACTGCCTTGGCGCGGTCGGCGGCCAGGCGACGGGCTGTGGCCGGGCGGCCGTCGGTGGCGTCCGAGGCGTAACCAGTGACGGTCACGGCACCGGCGTGCCAGCGTTTGAGTGCCCACAGACTGTTCTTCAGCGCGCTGTCGTCGGCGCTGAGTTCGGCCGATCCGGCCGGAAAGCGGATCATGAGAGGTACGCCCACCGGCGGTACGATTTCCACCGTCCAGTCGCTGAAATGGCTTTGCAGCCGGGTCTCCAGACGTCGCAGTTCGCCGACGCTGGCGACACCGATGCCCACGGGCACGCGCAGTCGCTGCGCGACCCGGTCCACGAGCATGGCCTCGACGGGAACACCCAGTGCCAGGGTGATGACCTGCTGGATCTGGCCGGCCTGGGCGCTGTTCTTCGATTCTGTTTCGCGCAGTTGCAGGAACGAACGCATGGCCGCTTCCGCCTGACGCAGTCCGGCGTCCTGGCGGGCTTGCGCCGACCCGCGGAGCACCTGGTCAAGGGTGACGGTCACCGGTCGTTGCAGGCGGGCCGACAGTCGCTCTCCCAGCGCCCGCCCGGCCCCCTCCCGGTAGGTGTCGGTGAGGATGACCGCCTCGACGGCAATTGCCGTCGGGTTGGCATAATCGATGGTGAAATCAGTGATCCGGGTGCGTTCCTTGCCGAAATGGCGTTGAATGTCGGCACGGATGACGGTGCTGGCCACCGTTTCCCAGGCGATCTGCCGCAGCGACATGGCAAGCGGTATGGAGGCGCCGGCAAACATGGCGACGATGGCCACCGTCTGCCAGAATCCGGTGCGCGGCGTCAGGTGCGTGCCGAAGCCGAACAGCTTTGCCATCACCGAGACGGTGAGCGCGATCGCCAGCAGGTTGGTCATGAACAGCCCGAGCGCGCCGCCGAAAATCGTCCAGTTGCCCACCGCCAGGCCGTAGCCGACTACCGCCAGCGGCGGCATCAGGGCGGTCGCGATGGCGACTCCGACAATGGTCTCGCCGCGCTGCTTGATGACGGCGTAACCGCCGGCCATGGCCGAGAACACCGCCACCAGCAGGTCGAACAATTGTGGCCGGGTGCGGGCAAGGATTTCCGGCGTCGGCGAGGTCAGCGGCGACAGTTTGACGATCAGGAACGAGGTGGCGATGGCCAGCAGGGCGCCAGTGCCCAGGGTGATGATGGCGTTGCGCATCTCGCGGTAGTCGAGCAGCACCAGCGAGAAGCCGAGCGCAACGATCGGCCCCATCAGCGGCGAGATCAGCATGGCGCCGATCACAACGGCAGGGGAGGATAGCAGCAAGCCGAGGATCGCGATGCCGCAAGAAACAATGACCATGAAACCGTAACGCATGGTCCAGACACTGTCCTGGGCAACATGGTCGAGGATCGGCGGATGGTCGATCGGGGCGACAACGTCGCGGTGCCAGGCCACCCAGATCCGCCTTGGCAGCCCGCGCAGGACGCTGAAGAAGTCGCTGGTGAAGGGGTCGTTGACCACCTTGCTCGATAGGCTCTCCCGGTCCGGTGAGGCGGGCGTGGGGGCGTCGGTCATGGTGTCGGGCCTTGGGTGGTTGAGCAACGGAGCGCAACCATGGTTTAATGGCGTGCTGGTTGGCAATCCCCGCGTCAAGGCTTGTGGACCGGGCGTGCGTCGTTCGCGTGGAGTTCAGGCATGCGCTGGAGATGAATGGATGAAACTCATCATCGCGATCATCAACTCCTACAGGCTCGACGAGGTTCGGGACGCGCTCACCGGCGCCGGCGTGAGCGGGCTCACCGTGACCGAGGTCAAGGGCTACGGCCGGCAGAAGGGCCAGACGGAAATCTACCGGGGGGCTGAATACCACACCACCTTCGTGCCCAAGCTGAAGCTGGAACTGGTGGTGCCGGACGGCCTGGCCCCCGTGGCGGCCGAGGCGATCCGCGCCAGCGCCAACGCCGGCCAGATCGGCGATGGCAAGATCTTCGTGCTCGACGTCGCCCAGGCCTTGCGCATCCGCACCGGCGAGCGCGACGACGACGCGCTCTGAGGCGCTTTGAAGATCAGTGTTCAGCCACGCGTCAAGTAGCGGCGCAGCCGCTCGACGGCGGCGTCCAGCACGGCCTCCTGCTTGCAGAAGCAGAAGCGGATCAGCCGTTGCGTCACCGGCTGGTCGTAGAAGGCGCTGAGCGGGATCGTCGCCACCCGGGCCTCGCGCACCAGCCGCAGCGCGAACTCGGTGTCGTCGCAGTCGGCGAAGCGCCCGTAACCGCAGGTCAGGAAGTAGCTGCCGGCGCTCGGGAGCACCTCGAAGCCGTGACCGGCAAGGCCGGGGGCCAGCCGGTCGCGGCGGGCCTGCATGTCGGCGGCGAGGGTGGTGAAATAGTCGTCCGGCAACGCCAGCCCGTAGGCGACGCCCGCCTGCAAGGCCGGGGGCGTGGTGAAGGTCAGGAACTGGTGCACCTTGGCGACCAGGTCGATCAGCGCCGGCGCGCCCGAGAGATAGCCGACCTTCCAGCCGGTAAGGCTGAAGGTCTTGCCGGCGGAGCCAACGCGCAGACAGCGCGCCGCCATGCCGGGGCGGGTCATCAGCGGTACATGGCGGGCGCCGTCGAACACCAGATGCTCATAGACCTCGTCGCACAGCACCGGGATGTCATGGCGGCAGGCCAGCTCCGTCAGCAGGTCGAGTTCGTCGTCGCCGAGCAGGGTGCCGCACGGGTTGTGCGGGCTGTTGACGATGATCAGCCGGGTCTTGTCCGAGCAGGCGGCACGCAGCGCCGCCTCCGGCAATCGCCATGCCGGCGGCGCCAGCCGCAGCACCCTGGGCACGGCACCGGCGGCGCGGATGATCGGCAGATAGCTGTCATAGACCGGCTCGAACACGATCACCTCGTCGCCCGGGTTGACCAGCGCGAGGATCGCCGCCGTCAGCGCCTCGGTGGCGCCGGAGGTCACCAGCACGCCGCGCTCGGGATCGATGTCGAGGCCGTGGAAGCGCCGGTCATGGTCGGCGACCGCCTGACGCAGCGAGGCCAGCCCGCGCATCGGCGGATACTGGTTGGGGCCGTCAATGAGCGCGCGCGCGGCTGCGGCCTTGATGTCCGCCGGGCCGTCGGTGTCGGGGAAGCCCTGGCCGAGGTTGATGGCGTCGTGCTCGACGGCCAGCGCCGACATTACCGTGAACACGGTGGTGGGCAGGGTGGCGAACTGGCGGTTTCCGGTGATGCTCATGGCCTCCTCCTAGCCAATCTGCCGGGGTGGATACAATGCGGGACCGTCGGGGGCAGCGTCCGCCGGTCTTGGCAAGCCCGAGGCAACGCCTTAAGCGCAGGAGTAGATGGCGGGGACGGGGCGCGGAGCCTGACCCGGAAGCCGGCGCAGACCGGCAAGGAGCAAGGGAGCGGGGATGACGGAGGAAGCAGGAACGTCGGCGGCGCCGCATATCGGTCAGAAGGTCGGGCTGTGGCTGGCGCCGTTGCTGGGTATCTCCCTGCTGCTGCTGCCGACTCCCGAAGGTCTAACGCCGGCGGCCTGGCGGGTGGTCGCCATCGCGATCTGGATGGGACTCTGGTGGGCAACCGAGGCGGTGCCCATTGCCGCCGCCGCGTTGTTGCCGATCGTCGCTTTTCCGTTGCTGGGCGTGACGACGCTGAAGGCCGCCACCACGCCCTATGCCGAGCCGATCATCTTCCTGCTGTTGGGCGGTTTCCTGATCGCCGCCTCGCTGGAACGGTGGGGTCTGCACCGGCGCATCGCGCTGGCGGTGCTGGCGCGGGTCGGGACCAGTCCCGCCCGACTGGTGCTGGGTTTCATGATTGCCACCGCGTTCCTGTCGATGTGGATATCCAATTCGGCGACCACCATGATGATGGCGCCCATCGCGCTCTCGGTTGCGGCCGTGATGGGCGGCGACGAGGCCGACAACCAGCGCTTCGCTGCCTGCCTGCTGCTGGGAATATGCTACGCGGCCTCGATCGGCGGTGTCGGCACACTGATCGGTACGCCGCCCAACGTGTTGGCGGCCGGCTACCTACGCCAGACCTTCGGGCTGGAGCTGAGTTTCATCGACTGGATGAAAGTGGGAGTACCGATTGTCCTGGTGCTGACGCCGCTCACCTGGTGGCTGATGGTACGGCGGGCGATTCCGGTGCGGATTTCCGGCGAGGCGGGGAGCGCGACCTTCATCGCGGCGGAGCGCGCGCGGCTCGGGCCGGTCAGCCGCCCGGAATGGCGCACGGCCTTGTGCTGCATCGCCATTGCGCTGGCGTGGATGTTCCGGCCGCTGCTCGCCGACCTGCCTGGCCTGGGGGCGCTGTCCGACGAGGGGCTGGCGGTGGGCATGGCGATGCTGATGTTCGTCATTCCCGCTGGCAGCGCCAGCGCGCCGCAGGCGCGACTGCTCGACTGGTCGGCCGCAAGATCGGTGAACTGGGGTGTGATCCTGCTGTTCGGCGGCGGTCTCAGTCTGGCGGCGGCCATGGACCAGTCGGGACTGGCGCGGGCGCTTGGCGAGGCGCTGGCGGGTCTTGGGGCCTGGCCGGTGATCGCGCTGGTGCTGCTGCTGTGCGCTGTGGCTACCTATCTGTCTGAAATCATGAGTAATACAGCTCTGGTGGCGGCATTGCTGCCGGTGCTGGGGGCGGGCGCCAAGGCCAGCGGCATCGACCCGCATTTGCTGATTGTGCCAACGGCCATCGCGGCCAGCTGCGGCTTCATGCTGCCGGCGGCGACGGGACCCAACGCCATTGTGTTCGGCACCGGGCGGATCGAGATGCGCCAGTTCATCCGTGCCGGTTTCATCGTCGATATCGCGGCGATCCTGGTGGTGGCGCTGGTATGCAGCCTGCTGGTGCCGGTGGTGTTTGGCTGACAGGCGATCATGCGCCGTCCCGACGCGACGGGTCGATACAGGCAATACTTGATGGCCTGGTAACTTTATGCCACTTTGCCGCGGGGTCGATATAACGACAGGATGGCCGATGAAAATGCGGTCTTGGCTTCTGCCGTGTCTGCTGGCGGCGGGCATGGTAGGCGCAGTGGCGGCAGGGCAGGCGACGGCGCCGGTACCTGACATCGCGTTTCAGTATCGCATCGTGCGCGACGGCAAGCCCGTCGGGCGTCATATGGTGCAGCTGTTCGATGGCAAGGGCGAGCGAGATGTCCATGTCGCCTTCTCCATCGATACCAGGATCGCGCTGTTCAAGGTGCGGGTGAAGCACGACGCCTGGGAGCGCTGGGATGGTGCTGGCGCCCTCAAGGAACTGCGCGCCTCGACCGACGGCCCGACAAAGCTGAGCGAAGTGCTGGTGGAGCCTGCGGGGCCGCGTGTATACACGTTGCTGGCCAACGGCGAGCAGCAACGTATTCAAGGCGGTTTCATCCCGACCAGCTTCAGCAACATCGAGGGGGTGTTCGAGGGGCAGCGCCGGGATATCAACCTGCTCGACACCATGAACGGCAAGCTGCGGCCGTCCTATGCCGTGCGGAAGAATCTCAGCGATCCTTCCTGTGATTGCGATGGCTCCGGAGCGTCGGCCTATTACGAAATCTATGCCAAGGACAACGGCAAACTGACCCACCGGGTCTGGCTTGACCGAGACGGACTGGTGTTGAAACTGGGGCTGCAGACGCGCTTCGGCTATTATTTTGAGTATCAGCGCGAGAGCGTCAGCCGCAAATCGCCGGCCTGACGCCTGACACACCGGCGCCCGATCGCGAGGCGACACCTTTCCCGCCAGGCCGGACGCCGTATCGGCACGGGCGGCGTTGTGCCGTATCGGCACGGGCGGGACGACATGCATGGAATCGACACATGCTGTGGCT
>CAUJIW010000102.1 GCA_963205175.1 Pseudomonadota bacterium | reverse complement strand
CCGCTCCCTCAGTTACCTGCAAGAGGCCCGCCCAGCCCGAGCCTGTTCGGGCCCTCGTGCCCTCGTGCCCTCGTGCCCTCGTGCCTAGGGCGCCGGCACCACCACCACATCCCGCTGCTGCGCGTCCTGGATGCGCAGGCGCAGATCCTTGGCACCGCTGGGCCCGTAGCTCGGTCGAGACAACACGCGAACACTGGTGGCGTGTGGCGTTGCCAGGCAGAAGCCGGCGAAGCCCGAAACGCCGCCGAACGGGTGGGTTGCATGATATCCGCCAACCACCGCGCCGCCCTGGAAGCCGCCACCGGGGCGATCGATGAAGCTGGTGGTCAGTGAGAAATAGAACTGGCCTTCCGGTTCCCCGCCAGGAATGCCGCTGGCTGGGCCTACGGTGGCTTCGTAGAAGCCGGGCGGGAGTTCGATGCTGGTGGTGTAGGCACCCTGCAGCGAAATGGTGGCGGTGGCATCCAGCATCACGACGCTGGTAGTGGCATCCGGCCGGCGCGCTATGCGCACGCGCACGGGCAGGCTGGCGCTGCTGCTGGTCGAAGGGCTGCCGGTCAGGATCAGGTTGAGCCGCTGGTTCTCGTTGGCGGAATTGGCGATGGTGAACCCGGCGAAGCCTACTTGGCCGGCATCGATCAGGCCGCCAAAGTTCAATCCACCAGCCAGCACCCGGGTGCCGGGCGCATTCAGCACCAGCTCAAGGCCAAAGGCGCCGGGCGTCAGGCCCGAGCCCGGGCCGTCATCCACCACGGCGGAAAAGAAGCCCGATGCGCAACTTGCATTGGGCGGGTTCGGGGTTGGCAGCGCGTAGCCATCCAGGCGCGGCTCGTCGGTCGGGCCAGTGATCACCACTGCGCCGGCGACCGCGAAGTCCCAGATGCCGCGGCCATAGGTGGAAAAGCGCGCGACGCCCAGCGCATCGATGTAATCGACATCGGTGTAATGCTGGTTCGGTGCCCCGCCGGTCACCAGATCCACCCACTGTTGCGCCGCGCTGTCGTAGTAGAAGGCGCCGAGCCGCGCAGAGGCGAACAAGTGGCGTCCGTCCTGCGAGATCGCCAGGCGTGTGATCAGCGTGCTCGGCAGGCCGTTCGCCATCGGCGCGAAGGTCACGCCGCCGTCATTGGAGACGAACACCGCAGGATTGCTGTAGCCGGCGCCGGCCACATAGATGCGGCCGGGGCGGCTGGGGTCGAGCAGGATGTCGGTGCCGCGGAAGGTCGTGACCGTCGGGCCGGCCGGCGTGACGGTCGAGTAGGGCGCGCCGGCCTCGGAGGTCCAGAAGCGGCCGCCGGTGTCGAGCACATGGCGGATCGCCGGGTTTGCGCCGTAGGCCACCGCGCCGATCGCGGTCGGGAAGGACTGTGGGTCGGCGACGTGGGTAATGCTGCCGTTGGCCAGGGTCAGTTCGACCACCTGGTGGTGGCTGCCCTCGCCGAAGCGGCCGCCGGCCAGCAGCGCGCGGTTGGGTTGTCCCGGCATCGCTGCCAGCGCGGGGATGAACTCGGACCCTTCGAGGCCGTTGTCGCTGAAATCCCAACGCGGTAAGGCGCCGCGGCCGGGCGTGGTGGTCGCGGTGTCGACCATCGCAAAGCCGGGGTAGACCATCCAGACGGTGTTGCCGCCGTCGGTCGAGGTCAGCGAGCCGTAGTCGCCGCTGATGGTCTGCTCCATCGGTAACACGCCGCTCGCCGGTGGATCGAAGGCACGCTGGTAGCCCTGATCCTGGGCGCCGGCCATCAAGATGTGCGGCGCGCTGCGGCGGGTGTAGCTGGCGTAGTACTGGCCCACGTTGAGCCCCGAGGTCAGGCTCTGGTTGATCACGTTCAGGGCGTAGTCGTCCGAGCGATAGGTGCCGCCATCGGTGGAGATCCAGGTGATCTCCGCGCCGTTGGCCTCGCGGATGATGTCGATGTCCATGATGTCGGCATGCAGGCGGTCGGCCGGGCGCGGGTAGTACTCCTGCCAGGTGCTGACCTGCTGGAAGCTCAGGCCGCCATCGGCCGAGCGGAACAGGTTGACGCCGCCGACCAGCAGCAGGTTCGGATCGCTCGTGGAAGATTCGGCCGAGTCGGTGGCGAACAGCTTGGTCGCCGCGCTGCCGCGGAACTCGAAGCTGGCGCCGCCGTCGAGCGAGCGCCACACCTGGGTATCGTTCTCCGCGGAGCGGCTATGCAGCACGTAGAGGAAGGTCTGGCCGCCCGCGGTCACGCCGCCGGTCATCGTCAACACATCGGCCTCCGCCACCGCGGCCAGCGGCAAGGTGGCGAGCGGCTGCAACGTGTGCGAACCGGGCACGATGCGTCGAAGCTGGGTGCCGGTCAGCAGATAGACCTCGCTGGAGTCATGGCGCGGCGAGAACAACTCGCTGTGATTGCGTTCGCCGACATAGCCGAGGTCGCGGAAGAAGCCGCCGGCATCGGTGGAGTACCACAGCCGCGCGCGCCAGTTGCGCGCGGTGAAGTCGTACTCGATGCGCAGCAGGTAGACGTCTGCGCTGGCCGGATCGCGGGTTTCCAGATCGCGGATGTACCAGACATTGGTGGTCGACAGGCCGCTGGCCTGCTCGTAGCTGCCGCCCCAGTTGTCGCTGGTGAAGAAGCCCAGGACATCGCCGGCCGACGGCACCAGCAGGCGGTCGCGTCCATTGCGCAGCACCCGGTCGATCTGGCGCGCCTGCGGGAAGGTGGCGCTGTCGTTGGGCGATACAAAGCCCTGCGCGCCGCCCAGCCAGACATTGCCGCCATGCGCCATCACCACGCCGCGCTGACCGGCGCCATCGCGCACATAGCCGACCGTGCGCCCGGACTGGTTGCTGCTGCCGCGCTCGCGCCAGACGCCGCTGATCGCCGGCGATTCAAAGCGCTTCAGCGATTCGGTGTCGGCACCGGCGGCGAGTTTCTGGCT
>CAUJIW010000101.1 GCA_963205175.1 Pseudomonadota bacterium | reverse complement strand
CGTCTCTCTATCTCCCGTGCGCTCTGGTCCTGAAGTCGCCGCCGCGCGCCGAGCGCCTGTGCCAGGCACTGGCGGCACGCCTGCCCGCCGACATCCGCGGTCAGATCGACCTCGTTGTCTCGCCGGCCATGGGCGGCGTCGTGGTGGGTTACGAGATGGCCCGCGCGCTGGGTGTCGACTCACTGTTCACCGAACGCGTCGACGGCCAGTTCACCCTGCGGCGCGGCTTCGAGATTCCGGCCGGCGCCCGCGTGTTCATGATGGAGGACGTGGTCACCACCGGCTTGTCCTCGCGTGAGTGCATCCGCTGCATCGAAGACCATGGCGGCACGGTGATCGCCGCCGGCAGCCTGGTGGATCGTTCCAGCGGCCAGGCCGACCTCGGCGTGCCGTTCTTCCCGCTGGTCCGCTTGTCGGTGCCGGCCTACCCGGCGGACCACCTTCCGCCCGAGCTGGCCGCCATCCCCGCCATCAAGCCCGGGAGTCGCGGCCTCAAGGCCTGAACCGCGATGTTCCGCCGCCGCCAGCCCCTGCCGCTGATCCCGCGCTTGATCAACCGGCTGTGGCCGCGCCAGGGGCTGCGCCGGACCCTGCTCTACTATCGTCACCGCCTGCTGCGACTGCCGGGCACGCCGCATGGCATCGCCGCCGGGGTGGCCTCCGGTATCGCCATGTCCTTCTCGCCGCTGGGCCTGCATGTGGTGCTGGCGATGGCGCTCGCGTTGGTGACGCGCGGCAATCTGCTCGCCGCCACGCTCGCCACCATCCTCTTCGGCAACCCGGTGGTGGTCGGGCTGCTGATGGCCGCCGATATTGGTCTGGGTGAAATGCTGGTGGGCAAACACCCGTCGGCGAGCACCCCCGACATCAGCCTGATCACCTTCTTCCAGCATCCCGTCGACGCCATCGAACACTTCGGCCCGGCCTTTGCCGCGGGCGCCATCGTACTGGCTGCAATCGGCTGGGTTCTGGCGTATATCGCCATGCGCAAGCTGATCGTCTTTGCCCATCACCAACGCGCCAGGCGGCTGCGGGCTCGCCAGCGCCTTCATGAGAGAGGTGCCGCATGACCGGGTCTCGTCTGCGTCTGGGGGTCAACATCGACCATGTGGCGACCATCCGCAACGCACGCGGCGGAGTGCACCCCGACCCGGTGAAGGCCGCCCGGCTGGCGGTCGCCGCCGGCGCCGACGGCATTACCGCGCATCTGCGGGAGGACCGGCGCCACATTTCGGACAACGACATCGCGCGCCTGGTCACCGAGATCGACCGCCCGCTCAATCTGGAAATGGCCGCCACCGACGAGATGCTCGCCATCGCGCTTCGCCACCGGCCGCACGCCGCCTGCATCGTGCCGGAACGCCGCGAGGAGCGCACCACCGAAGGCGGGCTGGACGTGGTGGGCGGCCTGGCACGGCTGACCCCGATGGTGACCGCCCTGCGCGAGGCCGGCATCCGTGTATCGTTGTTCATCGAGCCCGACCCGCGCCAACTGGAGGCCGCCGCCCGGCTCGGCGCGCCCGTCGTCGAGCTGCACACCGGCCGCTACAGCCATCTCGCCGGCAGCGCCGCTGTGGTCGAGCTGGAACGGCTGACGCAAGCCGCCCGTCACGGCGCGGCGCTGGGCCTTGAGGTCCATGCCGGCCACGGCCTGCGCACCGACAACGTCGGCCCGGTCGCCGCCATTCCCGAACTGGCCGAACTCAATATCGGCCACTTCCTGATCGGCGAGGCGGTATTCGTTGGCCTCGACCGCGCGATCGGCGACATGCGCGCGGCCATGGACGCCGGACGTCTTCAATGATCATCGGACTGGGCAACGATCTCGCCAACATCGAGCGCATCAGCGCCTCGATCGAACGGTTCGGTGCCCGCTTCATCAATCGCATCTTCACTGAGGTCGAGATCGCCCGTTCGGAACGGCGAGAACTCACCCGCGCGGCGAGCTACGCCAAACGCTTCGCCGCCAAGGAGGCCTGCGCCAAGGCACTGGGCACCGGCTTTCGCGCCGGTGTGTTCTTCCGCGACATGGGCGTCATTAACCTGCCCACCGGCCAGCCCACGCTGAGCCTGACCGGCGGCGCCGCCGTACGGCTGGCCGCCATCACCCCGCCCGGCATGGCGGCCGACATCCATTTGACGCTGACTGACGATCATCCCTGGGCGCAGGCAGTGGTCATCATCTTCGCCCGCCCCCTGCCCGACGGCCCGGCTGGCACCCCCTCTCCCTTGACTTGAACCCCCTCCCGGGGCCAAGTGCGCCCCTTCCTTCGCAACCGGTGGACCCGCATGGCCGATCCTGACACCCCCGCTTCTCCGCCCCTCACCGAGGCCGGCAAGCCGCAACCGAAAGCGACGCCCGAGAAGCCCGCGGGCTGGCTGGAGGAAAGCAAGGAACTGCTGAAAACCATCGTCTATGCGGTGCTGATCGCGGTCGGCTTCCGCTCGATCGCCTACGAGCCGTTCAATATCCCCTCGGAGTCGATGCTGCCGGGCCTGCTGGTCGGCGACTATCTGTTCGTCTCCAAATATCCCTACGGCTACAGCCGCTACTCTTTCCCGCTCGGCATCATGCCGATCGAGGGTCGCATCCCCGACCGTGCGGTTGAACCGGGCGACGTGGCCGTGTTCAAGCTGCCCAAGGACAATTCGACCGACTTCATCAAGCGTATCATCGGAATGCCTGGCGACATGATCCAGATGAAGGGCGGCGCGCTCTACATCAATGGCCAGGCGGTTAAGCGCGAGAAAGTGGCGGATTTCGTGGTCAGGGTCAGCCCGAACACCGACTGCCCGATGTACCCCTTCTACCGGGTGACCGACGACACCGGCCAGGCCGTGTGCCGCTATCCCCAGTATCGCGAGACGCTGCCCAACGGCCGCAGCTACATGACGCTCGACCTGCAGGGCTTCGGGCCGCACGACAACACCCGTCCGTTCTACGTGCCGGCGGGTCACTACTTCACCATGGGCGACAACCGCGACAATTCGCTCGACAGCCGGGTATCCCCGATGGAAGACGGGGTCGGCTTCTTGCCAGCCGAGAATCTGGTCGGCCGCGCCGAGATCCTGTTCTTCTCCACCAACGGCGAGGCCCGGCTTTGGGAGCCCTGGAAGTGGCACAAGACGGTCCGCTGGGAGCGTCTGTTCCAGAAGGTCCAATGAACGATACCGCCGCTCTCGACTGGGCCGAGCAGGCACTCGGACGCCGTTTCAAGACGCCTGCCCTGCTGGAGGAAGCCCTCACCCACACCTCGCTGCCTGGCCCCAGCTATCAGCGGCTGGAGTTTCTGGGCGACCGCGTGCTCGGGCTGATCATCGCCGACTGGCTGTTCGAGCGCTTCCCGCGCGAAAGCGAGGGCCGGCTCAATCGCCGCTTCGTCGAGCTGGTACGGGGCGAGACCTGCGCCAGCGTCGCCCGCGCCATCGGCGCCAGCGCCCACGTCCGGCTCGAACGCACCGCCCGCGAACAACGGGTGCATGAAACCCTCAACGTGCTCGGCGACGTCTGCGAGGCGCTGATCGGCGCGCTGTACCTCGACGGCGGCATGACGGCGGCCCGCAAGTTCGTCCATGCTGCCTGGACACCGTTGCTGGAGGGTGCCCACACCGTCAGCAAGGATCCCAAATCAGCGTTGCAGGAATGGGCGCAAGGGCGCGGACTGCCGATCCCGACCTACCAGATTATATCCCGATACGGCCCGCACCACGCTCCGGAGTTCACCATTGAGGTAAACGTTCGCGGCCAGGCGCCCGTGCAGGCCACCGGCGCCTCCAAGCAGGAAGCGGAGAAGCGCGCCGCCACCGCCCTGCTCGAAACCCTTAAAGGACAGTCATGACCGACACCCCTCCCCCCACCCTCTGCGGCGAGGTCGCCGTCATTGGCGCCCCCAATGCCGGAAAGTCGACGCTGGTCAACGCGCTGGTGGGCGCCAAGGTCGCCATCGTCTCGGCCAAGGTGCAGACCACCCGGACCCGGCTGATCGGCATCGCCATCGAGGGGCGGGCACAGATGCTGCTGGTGGACACGCCGGGCATCTTCGCGCCCAAGCGCCGGCTCGACCGGGCGATGGTCAAGGCCGCATGGACCGGCGCCCAGGGCGCCGATGTCATCGTGCTGGTGATCGACGCCAAGCGCGGCACCCGCAATGAGGAGGTGGAGGCGATCCTCGCCGGCCTCGAAGCCGATACCACCACGCCAAAACTGCTGGTGCTCAACAAGGTGGACATCTGCCCCAAGGAGCGACTGCTGAGCCTGACGGCGGAGCTCAGTGCCCGCCTGCCGTTCCAGCAGATCTTCATGGTCTCGGCCGAGACCGGCGATGGTGTCGCCGATCTCAAGCAGACCCTGGCCGCCATGATGCCGGAAAGCCCCTGGCATTACCCGGAAGACCAGGTCGCCGACGTCACCCAGCGGCTGATGGCGGCCGAAATCACCCGCGAGAAGATCTACCACCAGCTCCACGACGAATTGCCCTACGCGGCCGCCGTCGACACCGAGAAATGGGAAGAACGCCGCGATGGCTCGGCGGCGATCCACCAGGTGATCTACGTCGAGCGCGAGACCCAGAAGCCAATCGTCGTCGGCGCCAAAGGCACGCGCATCAAGGCCCTGGGTGAGGCCGCGCGGGCCGACATGGAAGCGCAGCTCGGCCGGCGCATCCACCTGTTCCTGCATGTCAAGGTCAAGCCCAACTGGGCGGAGGACCGCAGCGTCTACCGCGAGATCGGCCTCGACTGGGTGGAGTGACGAGATCCCGCTGTCACGGGGGTCGACGGGACGCCAGGCTGTCGGCCGCAGAGGGAGCGACGGCGCGCCGCCCCGCGCGGGCGGCTGATCCGTCCGCACCGGCCGCCATCGACAGCAACCGGTCGATTCACGCAGCCTGATGTCAGTCGCTGGCCGTAAGGTCGGTACCCGGCGTCGCGGAGTCGGCGTCGGGCTGCGATGCCTTACGACGATTCATCAACCGGATGCACAGAATGGACACCTCGTAGAGCAGCACCAATGGCAGGGCGAGCAGCAGCTGCGAGATCACGTCCGGCGGCGTCACCACGGCGGCAATGGCGAACGCAATCACGATCGCATAACGCCGGCCTTTCACCAGTGTTTCCAGCGACACGATGCCGACACGGGCCAGCAGCACCAGGAACACCGGCAACAGGAACGCAAAGCCGAAGGCAAAGATCATGTGCATGACCAGCGACAGATAATCCCCCATCGCCGGCAAGGCCTCATGCGACAGTCCCTCCACCGGATCCTTGTTCTCGAAACTGAGGAAGAAGCGGAAAGCCGTCGGCATGACGAAGTAATAGGCCAGCGCCGCGCCCGACAGGAACAGCACCGGCGTCGCCACCAGAAACGGCAGCAACGCCCGCTTCTCGTTACGATAGAGGCCCGGCGCCACGAACAGCCAGATCTGGTTGGCGATCACCGGAAACGACACGAAGCCCGCAGTGAACAGCGCCACCTTGAGCTGGACGAAAAACGCCTCGTAGAGCTTGGTGTAAACCAGTTTCGCGTCGTGCTGGCCGCCAAAGGCCTTCGCCAGCGGCTGCACCAGGAAGGCGAACACCTCGTCGGCGAAGTAGAACGAGACGAAAAACGTCACCACCAGCGCCAGCACGCTGTAGAGCAGCCGCTGCCGCAACTCCACCAGATGCTCCATCAATGGCGCCTTGGTGTCGTCGATATCCCCGATCATGGCTTGACCTCCGGCGCCGGGCCCGCGCCGCCGGCAACGTCCGGGGTCTCCGCCGCCAGCGTCTCGGATGGCGCTTCCTCGGCAACGGTCTCGCCGGGGCTGCTCGCGGCTGGTTGGCCCTGCTGGGCGTTCCTGGCCGCCAGCGCCTCCTCGCGGGAGCCGGGGGCGGCGGGTGTCGCCGTCGACGTCCCAGCTTCTCCTTCCGGCGGCAGCGGTGGCGCGGTCTCGGGCGCTATGGCCGGAGACGTGACGTGCGGCGTCGTCGCGGCGGCCTTCTCCCGCTCCTCCGCCAGTTCCGCCTCGCGCATCATCTGGTCGAAGCCGGCCCGGAACTGCATGGCCAGCCCCCGTCCGTGGCTGACCCATTTGCCAATGGTGCGCATCAACCTCGGCAGATCCTTAGGACCCACCACAATCAACGCGACAAGGCCAACCAGCAACAGCTCGGAAGGAGCGATGTCAAACATGCACGAAGTCCTTCACGCCGGCCTGGCCCCCTGGGGAAGCCAGTGCCGGGCCCGCGCCATGAGCCTCAGCCCTTGACCTCGTCCTTGACTTCCGCCTTGGCGTCGATGGCATTGCCGGAGACAACACGGGGCGTCTCGGCCGGCGGTGCGGGCTCGGCCTCGTCGGAAAGCCCCTTCTTGAAGCTTTTGATCCCCTTGGCGACATCACCCATGATGTCGGAAATCCGGCCCCGTCCAAACAGCAGCACCACGACCAGAATCAGCACCATCCAGTGCCAGATGCTTCCCAGACCCATCTTACTCTCCTCGTCGGGCTGGCGCGTGCCACGCCCATTTCCAGCCCGTATTTAGGCGCAATCGCCCGTCGTTGCTACAGCGGACATGTGATAACGCGACGACACACGTCAGCCTTCCTCGTCCTCCGGCGGCAGCGGCAGCTCAAGCTCGACGTCCTCCGGCACCGTACGCTCAACCCCCATCGCCTCGCCGAGGCTGACTTCCTGCGGCTCCAGAAGACCAGCGCCCTTGAGCTCCTCCAGACCCGGCAGGTCCTTGATCGACTCCAGGCCGAAATGGGCGAGGAACTCGACGGTGGTGCCGTAGATCACCGGCCGGCCCGGCGCTTCCCGGCGGCCAACCGGCTTCACCCAGCCGGCCTCCAGCAACAGGTCCAGCGTGCCCTTGGACAGCGAGACACCACGAATGTCCTCGATGTCGGCGCGACTGACCGGCTGGTGATAGGCGACGATCGCCAGCGTCTCCACTGCCGCGCGGGAGAGCTTTTTCAGCTCGTCGACTTCCTTGCGCATCAGGAAGGCGAGATCCGGCGCGGTCTGGAACAGCCACACCGGCCCGCGCTTCACCAACTCGACGCCGCGGCCGGCATACTGGTCGGCCAGCGCCGCGAGGATCGCCGGCACGTCGGCGCCGTCTGGCAGGCGATCGGCGATCTCGCTGTCCTTCAGCGGCGCGGTCGCCGCGAACAGGATCGCCTCCGCCATGCGCAGATGTTGGGGGTCCAGGGTCATTCGCCCTCCCGCTTCTTCAGGTACAAGGGGCCAAAGGGTTCAAGCTGCTGCAGATCGGCCCGCCCCAGGCGTGCCATCTCCAGCGTCGCGACGAACGTGGACGCCAGCGCCGAGCGGCGGAAGTCGGCGTCGCCGCCATCGGGCAGGAAGCTCATCAGGTCGGTCCACTGGATGGTGCGGCCGATCAGCCGCTCCAGCCGTTCCAGCGCTGCCTCCAGCGACCAGACCGGCCGGCGCCTGGGCTGGTAGGTCGCCGCCTGGCCCTTGGTGCGGATGTCGGCATAGGCCTTGAGCAGTTCGTAGAGCGTGCAGTCGAAGGCCGCGCGCTTGACGATGGCCAGCCCCTCCGGAGCACCCCGTGGCAACACGTCGCGGCCGAGCCGGTCGCGCCCCAGCAGACGGGCAGCGACATCGCGGATCGCTTCCAGCCGTTGCAGCTGCAGTTGCAGGCGGGCCGCCAGTTCCTCGGCCGAGGGCTCTTCGTCATCCTTCTCCGGCGGCAGCAGCAGGCGGGATTTCAGATAGGCAAGCCAGGCCGCCATCACCAGATAGTCGGCCGCCAGTTCCAGCTTGAAACGGCGGGCCTCGTTGATGAAGGCGAGATATTGTTCCACCAGCGCCAGAATGGAGATTTTCGCCAGATCGACCTTCTGGGTGCGCGCCAGCTGCAGCAGCAGATCGAGCGGGCCTTCATAGGCGTCCAGTCGCACCACCAGCGCCCCGTCATCGCCGCCGCCGGCACCCGACCGGTCGCGCACGGGCGCGTCGAACGCCTCCGGAGAGTCCGCGATGGCCTCCGGGTCGGCCTGCTCTGGCGGAACCGCGTTCGTCATGCTGACCAGCTACGCGCGCCGGCCGCCTCAGGCAAGCGCCAGCAGCGCATCGCGGCGCTGCGCCAGCTTGTCGACGTCCAGCGGCAGGGTCCGGCGCGGCCAGGCCATCGCGGCCTCCAGCCGGTCGCGGGCGGGCGCCGAGATGGCGGGCACCGCCTCGGCGATCTCGCGCATTTCCGCGAAGTCACCCGAGCAGTGCAGCGCGACGTCGCAACCGGCCGCCAGGCAGGCGCGCGCCTTGTCGGCGAAGCTGCCGGCCAGCGCCTTCATGCCGAGATCATCGGACATCAGCAGCCCCTGGAAGCCGATCTCGCCGCGAATGACCCGTTCGATGACGACCGGCGACACGGTAGCGCAGCGGTCGGCGTCAAGCGCGGTGTAGACCACGTGCGCGGTCATCGCCATCGGCGCATCGGCGAGGCTCGTGAAGGGTGCCAGATCCTGCGCCAGCTCGGCCGCGCTGGCCTCCACCACCGGCAGTTCAAGGTGGCTGTCGGCACGCGCCCGGCCATGACCGGGAATGTGCTTGACCACACCGACCACGCCGCCCTGGCGCAACCCCTCCAGTGTCGCCCGTCCCAATGCCGCCACCTGGGTCGGTTCGGCGCCATAGGCGCGATCACCGATGATGTCGTGGGCGCCTTCCACCGGCACGTCGAGCACCGGCAGGCAGTCAACGGTGATGCCGAGAAGCCGCAGGGTCTCGGCAATGGCGCGGGCGTTGAACCGGGCGGCGTCCAGCGCCGACACCGGCGCCCTGGCGTACAGCTCTGCAAACCGCCGGGCGGCCGGAAACTCGGGCCAGTGTGGCGGCTTGAGGCGCGCCACCCGGCCACCTTCCTGATCGATCAGGATCGGCACGTCGTCGCGGCCGGCCAGCGCCTTGAGTTCGGCGGTCAGCGCGCGGATCTGGTCAGGGTCGACGCAGTTGCGCTGGAACAGGATGTAGCCGGCCGGCGGGTATTTCTGAAACAGTGCCCGCTCGTCGACGCCCAGTTCAGGGCCTGCCAGTCCGAAAATCACCGGGATCACAGGCGACCCTCTACTTCTCGACAATGATGCAGGGCTGACCGGCGGCCTTCAGCTTGCCACAGATGGACTCCGCTTTCGGACGGTAGCTGATGCTACCACCCCGCAGCCGATACATGGTCTTGACGCCCGTCGATACAGGTTGAATATCTGCCGACAACCCCTTGAGTTCATCATATTTTTGCGAAAACTCAATCCACCCGGCCTGTGCCCGTTCCACCGTTGAGAACGCCCCCAGCTGAACCAGATAAACCGGATTGGCGGGTTTACGCTCCGGCTTGGGTGGCGACGCGGGCTGCACCGCCGCCGCCGGAGGTGCCTTTGCCGCCGCGGCACCAGGTGCGACCGGCTTCACGGCCCCGGGCGTGCTCGGCGACGGCGTCGGCGCCGCCGCGGCCTTGCCTGTCCCGGCAGGAGCTGGCGATGACGGCGCAGCGGCCGTCACCGGCGGCGCCTCCGGTGCCGGACGGGCGACGGGTTGTTCGGGAGCCGTACCGAGCTGGGGTTCGCCACCCGGCTCGCCGCCCTGCGACAAATGATCAAGGAGCAGGCCCTCGCCGGCGACTGCTCCGGCGGGGTTCTCCGGACGCTGCCGGAACGGCTCGGCGGGCGCGGCGATCAGTGGCGGCTCGCCATTGCCGGTCGCCACCATGGTGTCGGCGTCATCGGCGCGCGAATAGATGAAGCTGACGGTGCTCACCAGGGCAACGATGAACACGCCGGCACCCAGCACAATCCACTTGCGGGCCAGCACCGGTTCATCGTCATAGTCTATATCGGCCGGCTCCAGCCAGGGCAGCCGATCCTCGTCGTCGCCCTCGCCGCCCTTGCGCCCGATACCGCGCCCGCTGGCCATCAGTGCATCTCCTCGACCGGCTCGACGCCCATGATCGCCAGGCCGTTGCGGATCACCTGGGCGACCGCCGCACACAGCGCCACCCGGGCCCGCGACAGCGCCGCGTCCTCGACGATGAAGCGCAGACCCGGCTCATCATTGCCGCGATTCCACAGGCCATGGAAGCCCGCCGCCAGATCGTAGAGATAGAAGGCGATACGGTGTGGCTCGTGCGCCAGCGCCGCCGCTTCCAGCTGACGCGGCCACTGGCAGGCCAGCTGGATCAGCGCCACTTCCTCCGGCGCGGTCAGCCGCTCGATCGCCGCGTTGCCGAGGTCGGCGGTGGCGATGCCGGCGTCCGCCGCCTTGCGCAGCACCGAGCGGATACGGGCATGGGCATACTGGACATAGAACACCGGGTTATCGCGCGACTGCTCGACCACCTTGGCGAAGTCGAAATCGAGCTGCGCGTCCGACCGGCGGGTCAGCATCATGAACCGCACGACGTCCTTGCCAACTTCGCGCGTCACATCAGCCAACGTCACGAAGCTACCGGAACGCTTTGACATTTTCACCGGCTCGCCATTGCGGAACAAGCGCACCATCTGGCACAGCTTGACGTCCAGCGGCACCGCCCCGCCCGACAGCGCACTGACCGCGGCCGCCATCCGCTTGACGTAACCGCCATGGTCGGCGCCCCAGATGTTGATCAGCGACTTGAAGCCGCGGCTGAGCTTGTCGCGGTGGTAGGCGATGTCGGCGGCGAAATAGGTCCACGAGCCGTCGGACTTCTTCAGCGGCCGGTCGGTGTCGTCGCCAAAGTCGCTGGCGCGGAACAGGGTCTGCGGCCGCGGCTCCCAGTCCTCCGGCACCTCGCCCTTGGGCTTGTCCAGCGTGCCGACATAGACCAGTCCGCGCGCCTCCATGTCCGTCAGCGTCTCGCCGATCACGCCGCTGTCGTGCATCGAGCGCTCGGAGAAGAACACGTCGTGATGGATACCCAGCAGCGCCAGGTCGGCGCGGATGAGGTCCATCATCAAATCGACGGTGGCGCGCTTGAACAGGTCCAGCCACTCGGCCTCCGGCGCGTCGAGGTAACGCTGCCCGTGCGTCTTGGCCAGCGCCTCGCCCACCGGGATCAGATAGTCACCGGGGTAGAAGCCCTCGGGGATCTCGCCGATGTCGCGGCCCAGCGCCTGCTGGTAGCGCAGGTGTGCCGAGCGGGCCAGCGTGTCCACCTGCGAGCCGGCGTCGTTGATGTAATATTCCTTGGTGACGACATAGCCCGCCGCCGCCAGCAGGCTCGCCAGCGCGTCGCCCACCACCGCGCCGCGGCAGTGGCCCATGTGCATGGGGCCGGTCGGATTGGCCGAGACATACTCGACGTTGATCGGCATACCACCGCCGATGTTGGAGCGGCCATAGCCGTCGCCGCCGGCGAGAATGGCCGCCACCTGGGCGGTCCAGAAGCCGGTATTGAGGCGCAGGTTGATGAAGCCGGGGCCGGCGATCTCCACCGCCGCCACGTCGGCGTCGGCGCGCAGCCGTTCGGCCAGCAGCTCGGCGATGGCGCGCGGCGGCTTGCCGGCCGGCTTGGCCAGCACCAGCGCCGCGTTGGTGGCGAGGTCGCCATGGGCGGGATCGCGCGGTGGTTCGACGGTCACCGCCTTGAGTTCCAGCCCCGCCGGCAGATGGCCGTCCGTCGCCAGCGCCGCCAGCGCTGCCCGGACCCGCTCCTCGAACACGTGAAAGATATTCATGAACTGCTCAGACCTACAGCCAGACCTAAAGATCGCCGGGCACCTGCCCGGTCAGTCGTTCCACCTCGCGGATGGCGAACAGGTCGGTCATGCCGGCGATAAAGTCGGCGACCGTGCGTGCCCTGCCCACCGCGGCTTGACGCTCCTCCGCCGCCGCCAGCCGTGCCGACCACTCCGCCGGCATCACTGAAGGCTCCTCGAAGTAGCGGTCGAACAGCGTCGCGATGATCTGCTTCGCCGCCTCCCGTTTGAGCGTGACCTTGTAGTGGTGGTACATCCGCGTGCGCAAGAAGTGTTTGAGCTCCTTCTCGGCCGGCGCCAGCGCGGTCGAGAAGGCCACCACGGCATGGTCGGCGGCGCGGATGTCGCGGCTGCTCGCCGGCGCGAGCCGCCGCAGGCGATGACGGGTTTCCGCCAGTACGTCCTCGACCAGCCGGCCGATCAGGTCACGGATCAGCTCGGCCACCAGCCGCGCCCGTGGCGCCGACGGGTGCCGCCGCTCCACCGTCCGCCAGGTATCGGCCACCAGCGGCACCTCGGCCAGCAGCTCATCGAGCGAGAACAACCCGGCGCGCAGGCCGTCATCGATGTCGTGGGTGTTGTAGGCGATGTCGTCGGAGAGCGCGGCCACCTGCGCCTCGGCGCCGGCGAAAGTGCCCAGTTCGAGATCGTGGCGCGCCACAAAGTCAGCCAGTGCCCACTGCGGGCTGGTCACCGGGCCGTTATGCTTGGCCAGCCCCTCCAGCGTCTCCCAGCTCAGGTTGAGGCCGTCGAAATCGACATAGCGCTGCTCCAGTTCGGTGACGATGCGCAGGGTGTGGGCGTTGTGATCGAAGCCGCCAAAGGGCGCCATCTTGGCGTCCAGCACATCCTCTCCCGTGTGCCCGAAGGCGGTGTGGCCTAGGTCATGGGCCAGCGCCAGCGCCTCCGTCAGATCCTCGTTGAGGTCAAGCTGGCGGGCGATGGAGCGGGCGATCTGCGCCACCTCCAGGCTGTGGGTGAGCCGGGTGCGGTAATGATCGCCGAAGGCCGAGACGAACACCTGGGTCTTGTGCTTGAGCCGGCGGAAGGCCGTGGAATGGATAATGCGGTCGCGATCGCGCTGGAAAGCGTCGCGGCCGACGCTTTCGGGCTGCAGGTAAAGCCGACCCCGGCTGTCGGCCGGGTTGGCGGCATAGGGGGCAAGGACGGCGCGCATGGCAGCCTGTCTAGCGATGAAGCGGCTCGGGCGCCACCGTTGCCTTCTTGACCACACCGGAAAGGCCCTTGGCCGACAGGTCGCCAAGCAGGCCGCCGGCCTCCTGGAACGAGGCAAACGGCCCCAGCAGCAGCCGGTAGCGCCTGACTCCCCCGACATCCGCCTCGGCGACATGCGGCACCCATTTGGCGACAGCGACACCGCCGGCCTCGCGCACCCGGGTCCACTCCGCCACCAGCCCGTCGCGGCTGGGCAGGCTGGCCACCTGGACCCAGAAGGCTCCCTCGGCGGACGCCGCCGGGGCCTGATCCGGCGCCTGGCGATCGACACCGGTGCTCACCGCCACCCCCTTGTCGTCGCGCCTGCCGCCGGCACCAGGATCACCCGCCGGGGCAGCCGGCACGACCACGGCCTTGCCGATACCCGTCACCACCACCGGCGGCTGGCCGGTGGCCGATGCGGCGGCCGCAGGCGGCGCGGGCTCGGAGCGGGCTTCGGGGCGCGGGTGTGACGGCATCGCCGGCTCGGGCCCGGCCTGTACCGGCTCCGGCCTGGCGAGGGTCGGCTGGGTGATGGGCGGCTGGGTGATGGGCGGCTGGGTGATAGGCTGCTGGGGCGCCTGCTCGATGATCGCCTGCGCCTGCGCCTGGACCGGCGGCAGACGATTGAAGTGCGCTGCCAGGGCCTGTTGCGCCGGTGGCAATCCAGCCACTCTCGCATAGAACGGCCGCATTGCCTCGGCGGCGTCCTTGGCCATGACGGACTGGGCGATCTCGACGGCGAAATCGGTCTGGCCAGACAAGGCGTAGACCATCGCCAGGGTACGGCGCACCTGATCCACCGCCGCGGGGTTGTTGGCCCATTGCTGCAGGATCTGCAACGCCGCCGGGTATTCCGTCGAGATCGCCAGCGACAGGGCAAGCTTCAGGGGAATGGTGAAATCGCCCGGCGCTGCGTTTATCGCCCGACTGTAAGCCTGCTGGGCCTGGGCCTGGTCGCCCGAGAGGTCATAGGCGATGCCACGCTGGGTCCACAGTGGCGCCGGTGGCGCGCCGGCGGCTTCGGCCGCCTGCAACTGCTCCAGCGCCGCCGTCGGCTCTTCGCGGGCATTCAGTGCCGCCGCCAGAGCCAGCCGTGCCGGCGCATCATTGGGCCGCAGCCGCACCAGCGCCGCCAGATAATCGTGCGCGGCGGCGGGAAAACCCATACGCATCAGCGCATTGGCGGCAGCGCGCAACGCCGCCTCATCATTGGGGCGGGCGGCCAGCGCGGCCTGATAAAGCTGCAGCGCCGCCGCCACGTCACCACGCGCTTCCAGCCGCTGCCCCAGCTGGAGCTGAACCGCCGGATCGTTGAGATCGGCCTCCTTGCGGGCCGGCTTCGGGCGTTTCTCGGCCGCGGTCGCCGGGGCTGCCAGCAGCAGCGCCGGGGTCAGGATAGCCAGAAACGCCCGTGCCCGCATCAGCCTACCACCTTCGCCTGCCTGAGAGTGGCGATCTTATCGGCCGAGAAGCCGAAGTCGGCAAGCACAGCGTCGGTATGTGCGCCCGGTGCGACGGGTGGACGCGGCGTGCCCGCCGGGGTGCGCGAGAAGCGCGGCGCCGGCGCCGGCTGGGTGATGCCCGACACCTCGACGAAGGTGCCGCGCTGCACGTTGTGCGGATGGCGAGCGGCCTCGCTCATGGTCAGCACCGGCGCGAAGCAGGCATCCGACCCTTCGAGGATGGCGCACCATTCATCACAGGTCTTCTGCTTGAACAGGTCAGTGAGCTTGGCTTTCAGCGGCCCCCAGCTGGCCGGGTTCATCTGGGCGTCGAAGTCCTTGTCCTCGGCCAGCCCGGCGCGGGCGCGGAACTCGGCATAGAACTGCGGCTCGATGGCGCCCAGCGAGATGAAGCGGCCGTCGCTGGTTTCGTAGGTGTCGTAGAAGTGGGTGCCGGTGTCGAGCAGGTTGACGCCGCGCTTCTCGCTCCAGATGCCCATGGCCTTGAAGGTCCAGATCATGCTCATCAGCAGCGCCGCGCCATCGACCATCGCCGCGTCGATCACCTGGCCCTGGCCCGACTTCTGCGCCTCCAGCAGCGCGCAGACGACGCCGAAGGCCATCAGCATGCCGCCGCCGCCGAAATCGCCGACCATGTTGATCGGTGGCGTCGGCTTCTCGCCGGCCCGGCCGTAATGGGCCAGCGCGCCGGCCAGCGCGATGTAGTTGATGTCATGCCCGGCGGCCGGGGCCATCGGCCCCTCCTGCCCCCAGCCGGTCATACGGCCATAGACCAGCCTGGGATTGCGCTTGAGGCAAACGTCGGGGCCGAGGCCCAGCCGCTCCATGACGCCCGGCCGGAAGCCCTCGACCAGCGCGTCGGCCTGCGCCACCAGGTCGAGCACCAGCGCCACACCTTCGGGGCTCTTGAGGTCGACCGCGATCGAGCGCCGCGAGCGGCCAAGGATGTCGCGGGTCTGATCGGTGGCGACCCCGGCCGCCTTGCCGCCAAGCCGGTCGATGCGGATGACGTCGGCGCCCTGATCGGCCAGCATCATCGAGGCGAACGGCCCCGGCCCGATACCGGCGATTTCAAGAATGCGATAACCCGTCAAAGTTCCCATGAATTCCTCCCCGGAAATAAAAAAGTGCTGATAATCCGTCGTGCCTGTAGCCTGATCGCGGGCGATGGAAGCGTGAGCGCCCCCAGCGCATGCGTGAAGCAGGCTACTGATATTAAGTCAGACCTTGATCGCTCCAGCCTGATTCAACCTGGAGCGATCAAGGTCTAGAGCATTTCAGGGCGGGGAGGAAATCGTTCGGCGGGTGGGGTCGGCGGTTGCCGCCTGGCGCGTCGGCAAGGCGCCGTCGCCGGTCTCCCGGCGACGGTCCGCACGGATGGTCAGTCGATATCCTCGACCTGGACCTTCTCGCCGGTGACGCGCTGGCTCAGCGCCGCCGCCATGTAGGCGTCAAGTTCGCCATCCAGCACCAGCTGCGGCTGGGTGTTGACGACACCGGTGCGCAAGTCCTTCACCATCTGATAGGGCTGCAGCACGTAGGAGCGGATCTGATGGCCCCAGCCGATATCCGTCTTCGACGCATTGGTCGCCGCCGCTTCCGCCTCGCGCTTCTGCAGCTCGGCCTCGTACAGCCGGGCTTTCAGCATCTTCATGGCAGTGGCGCGGTTCTTGTGCTGCGAGCGCTCGTTCTGGCAGGCAACCACGATGCCGGTGGGCAGGTGGGTGATGCGCACCGCCGAATCCGTGGTATTGACGTGCTGGCCGCCGGCGCCGGACGAACGATAGGTATCGATCTTGAGGTCCTTTTCGTTGACCTCGATCTCGATGTCGTCGTCAATCGCCGGATAGACCCACACACTGGTGAAGCTGGTGTGGCGCCGCGCGTTGGAATCGTAGGGCGAAATGCGCACCAGCCGGTGCACGCCCGATTCCGTCTTGGCCCAGCCATAGGCGTTCTCGCCCTTGACCAGCAGGGTGCAGGACTTGATGCCCGCCTGTTCGCCGGGGTGCTGGTCGATGATCTCGACCTTGTAGCCATGGCGCTCGGCCCAGCGCATGTACATGCGCTGCAGCATCTCCGCCCAGTCGTTGCTCTCGGTGCCGCCGGCACCGGCATTGATTTCCAGATAGGCGTCCGAGGCATCCGCCTCGCCCGACAGCAAGGCGGCGACCTTGTCGGTTTCCGCCTTGCGGGCCAGTGCCTCCAGCGCGGCGACGCCATCGTCGACCAGCGCCTCGTCGCCTTCCATTTCCGCCAGCTCCATGAGGTCGACGGTGTCGGCGAGATCCTTCTCGATGGCGCGGGTCGCGGTAATCGCCTCGTCGAGGCGGCGCCGCTCGCGCATCAGGTCCTGCGCCTTCCTGGCATCATTCCACAGCGCGGGGTCTTCAACCGCGGCGTTCAGTTCATCGAGTCGACGGAGCGCGCGATCCCAGTCAAAGAAACCTCCTCAGCAGGGCGATCGCCTGCTTGATCTGGTCGACGAGCTTTTCCGCTTCCGCGCGCATGTTCTTCCTTCCACGTCAGGGCAACGGGAGATGGCGGACCGGGCCTGGCTTGTCAACTGTCGTACGCCGCCGGCACCCCGCGCAGGCACCTAGTAAATGCCACCCGTGGTCTCGGCGAAATCAGCGTCCGAACGGACCAACTGCCCCTCGGCCAGCATCACGTAACGGCGCGGCTCGGTACCCGGACGAAAGGCCTCCCAGATCACGGACCCACCCTCGGGACCCTGGGCGAGCTTGCCGGTCTTGCGATCGACCTTGACGAAGCGCAACCCTTCCGGTGCACGAAACTGCTGCTTGGGCATGTCCTTGAGCGCCACGCGCGCGAACGCGCCCCAGATAGGGGCCGCCACGGTGCCGCCCTGGGCATACCCCCCCAGCGGCGTCGGCTGATCGTAGCCGACATAGAGTCCGGCCACGAGGTGCGGCGTCATGCCGACAAACCAGACATCGGTGGAGTTATTGGTGGTGCCTGTCTTGCCGGCCATCGGTCGTTCGAGGAACCGCAGATTGGTCGCCGTGCCGCGATCAATGACGCCCTCCAGCATGTGAATCACCTGATAGGCGGTGCGCGGGTCCATGACCTGGCGGCGGGTCTCCACCGGCCGGGGCATCCCCTCGCCCTGCCACTCGACGGCGGCGCACGCGGGACAGGCCCGTTCATCACTGCGAAAGATCGTCTTGCCGTGACGATCCTGAATGCGATCGATCAGCGTCGGGCGCATCTCGTGACCGCCGTTGGCCATGATGCCGTAGGCGTTGGTAAGCCGCATCACGGTGGTTTCACCCGCCCCCAGCGACATTGCCAGCACCGGGCTCATGGTATCGCGAATGCCCAGCCGCACGGCGACATCGGCAACCTTCTCCATGCCCACCGCATTGGCAAGGCGGACCGTCATCAGATTGCGCGACATCTCCAGCCCGGTGCGCAGTGTCTGGGCACCGGTCGCGCGCCCGCCGAAGTTGCGAAAGCACTTGGTGCCAAGCCTTGCGCCCTGATCAACACAGAAGTCGCCGTCGATCACGACCGACGACGGCGTGAACCCGTTGTCCAGCGCCGCGGCATAGACAAACGGCTTGAAAGCGGAGCCAGGCTGGCGCAGCGCCTGGGTCGCCCGGTTGAACTGGCTCTTGCGGGCGTCAAAGCCGCCAACCATGGCGAGCACCCGGCCGGACTCCGGGTCAAGCGCGACAAATCCACCGGAAATCAGCGGAATTTGCCGCAGTGCGTATTCGCCCGAGCCATCGTAGGCCTTCATCACCGGAATGACATCGCCGGGTTTGAGCAGCAGCCAGGCCGCCTTGCCACCCGTGCGACGCACGGCCCGATGCGCGGGCATGACCCCGGTGCTGCCGTCGACGAACCCGAGCCGCGAGGTCGAGCCCTGCTTGGCCAGCACCACCGCGGCTTGCCACTCGGCATAGCCGACCGGCACGTCGAGCGCGTTGAGGCGCCGATGCCAGCCCTCGCCGGGATCGATATGCGCGTAGGGACCACGCCAGTCGCGGCCGCGCTCATAGGCGAGAAAGCCGTCACGCATCGCCTTCTCGGCGGCCTTCTGCAGCGACGGGTCGATGGTGGCATAAACCCACAGGCCGCCGCCATAGAGACCATCCTCGCCATATCTGTCGAGCAGCTCCCGGCGCACCTCCTCGACGAAATAGTCCCCCAGACGCGACCGCTTAAGGGCCTTGATCGGCGCGAACCGCAGATCCTGCGCCACCGCGAGGTCATGCTGCGCGCGGGTGACGTAGCCGTTGAGCAACATCTGTTCGAGCACGTAGTTGCGCCGCTCGATCGCCTGCGCCTTGCGTTTCTGGCTGCTGTAGAGGCTCGGCCCCTTGGGCAGGGCCGCGAGAAAAGCCGCCTGATCCAGCGTCAGCTGATCCAGCGTCTTGTCGAAGTAGGACAGGCTGGCGGCACCAATGCCGTAACTGTTACGACCCAGGAATATCTGGTTGAGATAGAGTTCCAGAATGCGCTGCTTGGACATCGCCGCCTCGACACGGCGGGCGAGAATCATTTCGCGCAGCTTGCGAATGTAGCTCAGTTCGCGCCCCAGCAGCATCGCCTGCGACAGCTGCTGGGTAATGGTGGAGGCGCCCACTGGCCGCTTGTCGGTGCCACGGTTTTTTATGTTGGTGAGAATGGCGCGCAGGATGCCGGGATAATCCAGCCCCGAATGTTCGTAAAACGTCTTGTCCTCGGCGGAAATGAATGCGTGGCGGACCGTCTCCGGTATCTGGTCGTAGGGAGTCCAGATGCGCCGCTCGCGCTGGAAGACCGTCAGCACGGTACCATCGGCCGCCAGCACCGTGGTCGGCAACGCCGGTTCGTACGCCTGCAGTTGCGCGACATCGGGCAGACCGCGCGCCAGATAGGCGTAGCCGGCGCCCGCGATCACCATGCCGAACAGGGCAAGCCCCCCCAGCCACAAACCGAGGCGCCGCCAGCGGCGGCGCGCCTCGGGGTCGGCGGTCAGGCGATTGTCATCATCGTCATCGGCGGCGGCCACGGGTGATCTCTCGACTGGTCAAGGCCGGTTCGTTTACGGCGGATCAGCGGGCGGTGCAACCGACCGCGTGGGTGTCACGGGCTGGCGAGAGTCGCGAAGCGTCGCTGGAAATAGGCTTCCACCGCACGGCGCACGCCTTTGGCGATCGCGGCCTGCCCCTCGGGCGAGAACAGATACTGCGAATCCTCAAGGTTCGACATGTAGCCGGTCTCGAAAAGCACCGACGGCACGTCGGGTGCCTTAAGAACCACGAAACCGGCGAAGCGGTGGTGATTCGAGCGGAAATGCATGTAGTTGGACACCTCGCGCACGACAATGCCGGCGAACTCGGCCGAGTAGTTCTTGGTCTCGCGCTGCACCAGGTCGATAAGGATGTTGGTGACGTCGGCGCTTTCCGCGCCGAGGTTGATACCGGCAATGATATCCGCCTTGTTTTCCTTCGCCGCCAGTCGCTCGGCCTCCTTGTCGGACGCGGTCTCCGACAGGGTGTAGACGGTGGCACCCCTGACATCGGGCCTGCCGATGGAGTCGGCGTGGATGGAGATGAACAGGTCGGCGCCAGCCTGGCGGGCGATGGCGACGCGGCCACCCAGCGGAATGAACACGTCCGTCGAGCGGGTCAGCACCGCCTTGAACTTGCCGCTGCTGTCGAGCTCCGCCTTGATCGCCTTGGCGATGGCGAGTGTCACTTCCTTCTCGTAGCGGCCGGGGATGACGCTGGGCGCGCCCGGATCCTGCCCACCATGGCCGGCGTCAATCACCACCACCGGCAACCGTGCGGGCCTGGCCGGTGACGACCTGACCGGCTCCGGCCTGGCGGCCGCCGGTCTCGACACGGCAGCGTCCGTCGGCTTGCTGGCGACGCCGGGCGCCACAGCGGTCGGGGCGGTCGGGGCGGTCGCGGGCGACGATGGCGCCAGCGCCGCCGCGGCGGTGGCGTTGCCCGGCACCAGTGTCTGCCGCCCCTTCGCCGCCGCCTGCGAGAACGCCCGGGCGGCCGTGGGTCGCAACCGCAGCGTCAGCGCGTAGGCACTGCCGGTGATCGGGCTGTCCCCGCTGACGGCAACCGGCAATACCGGCTCCGCGAGGTCCAGCACCAGCCGGGTGACATCGGGCCGGAACTGCGCCTGGCGCGCGCCACGCACGGCACCGGCACCGGCGTGGGCCTGCGG
Organism: Pseudomonadota bacterium; assembly: GCA_963205175.1. GTDB lineage: Bacteria > Pseudomonadota > Alphaproteobacteria > Sphingomonadales > Sphingomonadaceae > CAUJIW01. Next base: position 10,647 of record CAUJIW010000101.1, on the reverse strand, counting down.
CGCCGGTGTCCTGATGTCGGCGAAATCGAGCACCATGCGCGGCGGATCGGCCATGTAGAATGCTGCGGGCACCTGAAACGGACCGTCAAAGGTCAGGGTGACCACGGTGGCATCCGCCTCCGCCCGCACTTCCACAGTGGTGATGGCGGCCGCCCGCGCGACGGTGACAGCGCCCAGCATGGCGACCAGCAGCAACAGCAGCGCCCACAGGCCGCCGATGGCGCGGCAAGTCCGGCGACACGCCCCCGGCGAACGGGGCGTGCCGGTGGTTGCGTCTCCCTGGAGTAATTGCGCCAACACGACCGCGCTGCCTACATCCCTGCGTGATGACACTCATTGCTGGCGTGCGACCTTAGACGTGGCGGCGACTCGGAACAAGGGATGAACGCGCGCGACGTCAAGTTGGGTTGTGAACTGCGGCAATTGGTGTTAGCAGTCCGGTTGTTACAGTTTCGACGTTCAGCTCGGGTGGTTGCCATCGGCTGCTCGCCCGAAGTGAATAAGGCCACCGGGGCTACTGCCACGCGTCAGGCCTGATGATCAAGGTTGTTGTAGATGAGCCGGTTAACGGACGCACGAATGGTGGAGTGGGGTTTGATCACCCTCCCCGGTGCGCGCGGGCGGCCCGTCAGGCTGAACCATCGAACCCTGCAACATTTCCCGACTGGTCGCGCGAGCGATCAGCGTTCGTCCAAGACACACGCGGCCTGCAGTGACTGGTGCCTTCCGGCGCCCGCGCGGCCGCGCGCACGGAGTATTTCTAATGCCCACACACATGTTGATCGACGCCCGCCACCCGGAGGAGACCCGGGTCGCGGTCGTTCGCGGTACGCGTATTGAAGATTTCGATTTCGAAGCGGCTTCCAAGAAACAGCTTAAAGGCAATATCTACCTCGCCAAGGTGACACGGGTCGAACCCTCGCTGCAGGCGGCCTTTGTCGAATACGGCGGCAACCGCCACGGCTTCCTCGCATTCAGCGAAATCCATCCCGACTATTACCAGATCCCGCACGAGGACCGCGAAGCCCTGCTGCGGGAAGAGGAGGAAGCCAGCACCGTCCCCGACGAGGATGTCAGCGACGCCAAGGCCGAAGCCGCCAATGGCGAGGGCACGGAGGCCGACGACGACGATCATGAGGACGAGGCCGAGGAGGCCCTGCGCCGCCACCGCATGGCGCTGCGTCGCCGTTACAAGATCCAGGAAGTCATCAAGCGCCGCCAGATCCTGCTGGTGCAGGTGGTGAAGGAAGAGCGCGGCGGCAAGGGCGCGGCGCTGACCACCTACCTGTCGCTGGCCGGGCGCTACTGCGTGCTGATGCCCAACACCACCCACGGCGGCGGCATTTCGCGCAAGATTTCCAGCCAGACCGACCGGCGACGGCTGAAGTCCATCATGTCGGACCTGAAACTGCCGGCCGGCATGGGCTGCATCATCCGCACCGCCGGCCTGAAGCGCACCAAGACCGAGATCAAACGCGACTTCGACTATCTCACCCGGCTGTGGGACGAAATCCGCGAACAGACACTGAGTTCGGTGGCGCCATGCCTCGTGTACGAGGACTCCAGCCTGATCAAGCGGGCAATCCGCGACATCTACTCGCGTGACGTCGACGAAATCTGGATCGAGGGCGAGACCGGCTACCGCGCCGCCAAGGACTTCATGCGGCTGCTGATGCCCAGCCACGCGAAGAAGGTCCACCTCTACCGCGACCGGGTGCCGCTGTTCCACCGTCACCAGGTGGAGGCCCAGCTGGAAAGCATGTACCGGCCGACGGTGCAGCTGCGCTCGGGCGGCTATATCGTCATCAACCCGACGGAAGCGCTGGTCTCCATCGACATCAACTCCGGTCGGGCGACCAAGGAACACAATATCGAGGAAACCGCCTACAAGACCAATCTTGAGGCGGCCGACGAGATCGCCCGCCAGCTGCGGCTGCGTGACATGGCCGGCCTGGTGGTGATCGACTTCATCGACATGGAGGACAAGGGCAACGTCCGCAACGTCGAGCGGCGGCTGAAGGATGCCCTGAAGAACGACCGCGCCCGCATCCAGGTCGGGCGCATCTCCAACTTCGGCCTGCTCGAAATGTCGCGCCAGCGCCTGCGCACCGGCGTCCTGGAAGCGTCCACCCATGTCTGCGAGCACTGCAACGGCACCGGCTTCCTGCGCACCGTGCCGTCGTCCGCCCTGCACGTACTGCGGGCGCTGGAAGACGAAGCGATCAAGGCCCGCGCATCCTACCTGCAACTCAAGGTGCCCGAGCCGGTCGCGATCTATATCCTCAACCGCAAGCGCGCCGAGCTGATCGATATCGAGATGCGTTACGGCATCACCGTCGAGGTCGAGCCCAAGGGCGACCTGATCGTGCCGCAGTATGAAATCGAACGTTCCGGCCCGCCACCAGCGCCGGTCGCGTTTGAGCCCCTCAAGCCGCTGCCGGCCGAACTTGAAGCCGACGAGGCCGATCTCGCCATTCCCGACGAGGAGATCGAGGACGAGGTCGAGGGCGAGATCGAGGCCGAGGCCGAGGAAGCGGCACCGCGCCAGCGCGAAACCCGTGGCGATGGTGATGAGCGTGGCCGTCGCCGCCGCCGTCGCCGCCGTCGGCGGCGGCCGGGTGACCGTGACGACACCGCTGGCGCCGAGGCCGACGCCGCCGCGGGCGAGGACGCGGAAGACACCGGATCCACTGGCGAGTCCACGACCGAGGCGGGCATCGAGGCCGGTGCCGGGGATGCCGAGACTTCGGCCGAGACCGAGCGTCGCCGTCGTCGGCGCCGGCGCAGCCGCCGGCCGGGCGACCGGGAGGCCGCGACCGAGGGTGGCGAGACCGCTCCCGAGGGAGACACCACCGACGCGACCACGGAAGCCCAGGCTGGTCCGGCTGCCGAGGTGACGCCAGCGCCCGAGGCTCCGGTCGAAGCGCCGGCGGCAACCGAAGCGGAAACGCCGGCGGCGGTCGAGGCTGCACCTGTTGCCGAGGCTGTCGAGGAAAAGCCGGCCAAGCCGGCGCGGCGCAAGCGCGTGACCAAGAAGGCCGCCGCTGAAGCTGCCGCCGCGGAAGCTGCCGCTGCCGAGGCCGCCGCCGCGCCCGTCGAGGCAGCGGTCGGGCCGGTGGCGGTCGAAGCGGCGGCCACCGAGGCACCCCCCACCGAGGCAACCGCCACTGAAGCGGCAGCGCCCGAGCCCGCCCCGGCCGAGGCGACCGCCGACGGTGCGACGGAGGAAGAAGCCGGCGAACCACGCCCGGCCCGTCGAGGCTGGTGGCAGCGGACATTTGGCGACTGAGGCTCATGCCCTTCATCTGATCGGCTAGACGGGCCGTCGCACCGTGCGGCGGCCCGTTTTCCATGAAATGCCCGGCCGGACCGGGGCGCGGGCCGCTTCAAGGGCGTATTTGGCCGCAGCCGGGCGACGGACTGCCTACGGTGCATTGACGAGGCGGCGGCGCATCGCCACCTTGAGGCCATGCGTCTCGCCCTGCCCCTGTTGCTGTTCCGCCCGCGCCGCCCGCTTGCCCGGGGCGCGGCGTGGCTTGCCACACTGCTGGCGTTGCTGGTGCTCGCCAGCCTGCCGGCACGCGCCCAGTCGCTGCTGCGCGACGCCGAGACCGAGCGCTTCCTGCATGACGTTTCCCGGCCGATCTTCGAGGCCGCTGGCCTGAAACCGCGCGCGGTGGACTTCTATCTGGTCGGCGACCCCAGCATCAACGCCTTCGTGACCGGGGGCCAGAACATCTTTGTCCACTCCGGTCTCATTCTTGCCGCCGATAACGTCGACCAGCTGGTGGGCGTCATCGCCCACGAAACCGGCCACATCACCGGCGGCCATCTGGTACGCTTCGATGACGGCATCAAGGGCGCACGCAACATCAGCATCCTGTCGATGCTGGCCGGGGTGGCCGCCATGGTCGCCGGGGCCGGCGACGCGGGGGTCGCCATCCTGAGTGCCGGACAATCGGCCGCCCAGGGCAACTTCCTCGCCTACAGCCGGGTGCAGGAGGCCGCCGCCGACCAGGCCGGCGCCGACTTTCTCGACCGTGCCGGCATCTCCGGCGAAGGCTATCTGGGCTTCTTCCGCAAGCTGCAGGAGCAGGAGTTCCGTTACGGCTACACGATGGACGCCTACGCCCGCAGCCACCCGCTCACCGGAGACCGCATCGCCAAGCTGGAAGAGCGCGTGAAGGCATCGCCGGTCTATGCCAAGCCGGCCGATCCGGCACTGCAGGAACGTTTCCTGCGCATCAAGGCCAAGCTCGCCGGCTACGTCAACGACCCGGGGCTGACCTTCCAGCAGTATCCGCCGTCCGACACCTCGCCGGCGGCGCGGCTTGCACGCACCTACGCCTATCACAAACAGGCGAATCGCGAGAAGGCCGTAGCCGAGATCGATGCCTTGCTCGCCGTTTACCCTGACGATCCCTATGTACTTGAAATAAAAGCCCAGGTCCTGATGGAGTCAGGGGATGTCATCAACGCCATTCCGACCCTGCGCCGCGCTGTCGCCCTGGCCCCCGCGGAGCCGCTCATCGCCACCACGCTGGGGCACGCACTCGTCGCCAGTGAAAATGCCGCCGATCTGCCGGAAGCCATCGCCATCCTGCGTCGGGTGATCGCGCTGGACGACGAGAACCCGTTTGCCTGGTATCAGCTCGGCATGGCCTATTCCCGCAGCGGCGACGAACCTCGCGCCGCGCTCGCCACGGCGGAACGGCTCAGCATGAGCCAGGGCAACGCCCGCGACATCGCGCAGAGTGCCCAGGTCGCGATGCGTGGCCTCCCGCAGGGGACGCCGGACTGGATTCGCGCGCAGGATCTCTTGCTCATCGCGCAGGAAACCCTCAAAACGCAACAGGGCCGGCGACGCGGTTGAACCTCGCCCCGGCGTCAACAGTGCTGCCCTGCCAATCGGATGCTGGTGATTTCATGAAAAAGTTCGGTGCGTTCCTGTCGCTGCTGCTGGCAGCCGCTGTTGGTCTGTTCGCGCTCACCCAGACGCCGCGCGCGGCCCAGAACGGGGCGGTACAGACCGACTTCACGTTGCGTCAGCAGCAGCAGATCGAGGCCCTGGTTCGCCAGTACATCCTGCAACACCCCGAGATCATCCCCGAGGCCATCACCGAGTTGCAGCGCCGCGAGGCGGTGAAGATTCTCGACAGCTACCGCCAGGACATCGAAACGCCCTTCCCCGGCACCGTCGCGGGCAATCCCGAGGGCGACGTCACCATCGTCGAATTCTTCGATTTTCGATGCCCCTACTGCCGCCAGGCGGCCATGGACGTGCAGCGGCTGATCGACGAGGATGCCGGCATCAGGGTGATCTATCGCGACTTTCCGGTCCTCGACCGGGGCGGCGAGCCGCTGTCACGCCGCGCCGCGCTCGCGGCCCTCGCCGCCGCCAGACAGGGCAAGTACGTCGACTTCTACAAGCGCCTGTTCGACCTGCCGGGCCGCCTCAGCCAGGAGCTGCTGGTGGCAGCAGTGCGCGGCGCCGGCCTCGATGAGCGTCAGGCGGTGCGAGACATGGACAGCGCAGAACTCGCCGCCGAGGTGGACAAGAATCTGCAGCTCGGCCGCAATCTCGGCCTCTCTGGCACGCCGAGCTATATCATCGGCGACCAGATCATCTCCGGCGCGGTGGGCTATGACGCGCTCAAGGCCGCCGTGGCGCGCGCGCGCGACCGCAGCCGCGTCGCCGCCCGCTGACACACGTATCTCCGCCAATGCAAAAGCCCGGCGCCACCAAGGTGTCGCCGGGCTTTTGCTGTTTGAGACGATGACTCAGGCCTTGGCGCTTGCCGCCGCGATCGCCGCCCCCATCTCGGCGCCGGTGGGGTTGCGCCGCAGCGTCAGGCCGCCGTTGACGTGCAGCACCTGACCGGTGATGAAGCTGCCATCGCCGGCCAGCCACACCGCGGCGTCGGCGATGTCGTCGCTGGTGCCGATGCGACCCAGCGGATACTCCTTCACAAAGGTCTCCAGCAGACCCGGCGTCGCCATCGCCTGCTCGGTCATCGGGCTGTCGGTGATGCCCGGCGCGATGGAGTTGAACTTGATGCCGCGCGCGCCGAACTCGTTGGCGAAGCAGCGGACCAGCGCGTCGGCGCCGGCCTTGGTGCCGATATAGGCGGCATGGTTGTCGATCACCCGATCGGTGGTCGCCGAGGTGATCTGGATCACCGAACCGCCATGCGTCATCGCCTCGGTGAACACCTGGAAGAAGAAGTGCGGACCCTTGAACTGGAGAGCGTAGATGGCATCCATCTGCTCTTCCGTGGTCTCCAGCAGCGGCACCAGCAGGCCCCAGCCGGTGGCGTTGACCGCCACGTCGACCTTGCCGTAGCTGTCCAGCGCCTTCTTGGCCATTGCCTCGATGTCGGCCTTGCGGGTGATGTCGCACAGCACCCAGGTGCCGCCGATCTCCGCCGCCAGCGCCTTCAACGGTTCTTCCTTACGACCAGCGACAACCACTTTGGCACCTTCGCGGGCGAACCGCCGGGCGATGGTCTGCCCCATATTGTCCTTGCCGGCGGCGCCCAGCACCACCGCCACCTTGCCCTCTAGCTGACCCATCGCAATCCTCCCGCGTTCGTTGTTGAACCGCCACGCTACCCCGCCCGTGCCGCCGACGCACCTTGCGGAGATGACAGGGTGCGCGGGTGGATGAACACGGCCACAACAACGCCCTTTCAGATTGCCTGATATTCCACTATCATCACCCCCTGGTTGTTGCGGCGCGTGCATGTCGTGCTTATCGCAACAGGGGTTCCTTCCATGACGAGACCGATGCCTGGGCGCGTCCCCGCGCCCGCCATTGCCATACTGTGGCTGGCACTGCTTCTGGCTGGCTGCGCGTCGGTCGATGTTCCCGCCGGCGCGGCGCTGGCGACCAGCGGCCAGGCGGCCACCGCCGCCATGCGCACCGAGGCCCGCCAGACGGCGGATAGCTATGCTCTGAACACCCGACGGGGGGCGCTGAAGAAGTGCCTTGATTCAATGGATGGCGCCGGCGACCTCGCCACACTGTGCCGCAACCAGCCAGATGCCTATGCATCCGCCGCCGAGGCCCTGCGCCTGCGCATCCAGATATTCGGCGAGCTTGAAACGCTCTATGCCCAGATGGCGCAGCTCGCCGCTTACGACGCCAGCGCCGATGTCGGCGCGTCTTTTCAGGCCACCGTGTCGTCGATCGAAACGTTGATCAACACAGCCCGTGGCGACACGAGCGGTCAGGTAAACCTGTCCGCACTACCCCAGGGCCGGGCCATTGGCGTGCTCGACGCCCTGTTCCGGCAGTTCGCGGAGCACATCAAGGCCCGCAACCTCAAAGCGGCCAGCATCCTGATCCGGGGCGAACTGGATCGGGTGGAAGCCAGCATGATCGCCTATCGGCCGGGCGTGGTGTCGGCACAGAAAGTCAACGCGACCATGCTGGCCGGCCTGCAATCGGCGCTGATGCGGCAGGGACTGGCGGACACCTCGACGTATCTCGGCACCCTTGCCCAACTGGGCGACCTGTCGCCCGCCCCCGATGTCGCCGGCCGCTACGCCAGGACTCCGCGCCTGCGGGACGCCATCGACAACTATCGCCTGTGGGAAACCAGCCAGAATCTGTCAGCCATCGTCCGCGGCTACGACGCCTCCGTGGCCGTGATCGCCGCCTTGCGGCGGCGCCACGAGGAATTCGAACAGGAGCAGCCGCTTTCGCTGGCTGATCTGCTCCAGAAGATCGAGGCACTGCGCGCGACCGTCGCTGCTCAGCCATAGGGAGGCTCATGTGTCGGATCACACTGAACGATTCGCGGCTATCGAGGGTGCTTTTCTCGATGCCCTCAGCAATTACCACGCCGACATGGCACGCACCCGCACCCCGGCGCAGGCGCTCGACGTCGACACCAACTTCCAGTCGCTGGAACGCATCTACAATGCCGCGCTGACCAAGACGCTCACCGCGCAAACCCCGTTGGCCGAGGAGACCCTGGCCCAGCTGCGGACCGCCAACCTGGCTGTCGAGGCCTTGCGCCAGCAGACCGCCGCGATCGCCAGGGTCATCAAGGCGATCGGCGACGTGGTCGGCATGGCCGCACGCCTGCTGGCCGTCGCCGCCGGCTGAGCCGTCAGATCAGGCCGGCGAGCGGACTCGACGGGTCGGCGTAGCGCTTTTTCGGCATCCGGCCGGCCAGATAGGCCAGCCGACCGGCCTCGACGGCAAGTTTCATCGCCCGGGCCATGGCAACGGGGTCGCGGGCTTCCGCGATGGCGGTGTTCATCAGCACCGCGTCACAGCCCAGCTCCATCGCCACCGCCGCGTCAGATGCGGTGCCGACGCCGGCGTCCACCAGCACCGGCACCGGCGCCGCCTCGACGATCAGGCGGATCATCACCGGGTTCTGCAGGCCAAGCCCCGAGCCGATCGGCGCCCCCAGCGGCATGATGGCGCAGGCGCCGGCATCCACCAGCCGCTTGGCCATGATCGGATCGTCGGCGCAGTAGACCATGACGTCGAAGCCGTCCTTGACCAGCACCTTGGTCGCTTCCAGCGTTTCCACCATGTCGGGGTAGAGCGTCTTCTGCTCGCCCAGCACTTCCAGCTTGACCAGGTTCCAGCCGCCCGCCTCGCGGGCCAGTCGCAGCGTGCGGATGGCGTCGGCGGCGGTGTAGCAGCCGGCGGTGTTGGGCAGATAGGTGTAGCGTTTGGGGTCGAGATAATCGGTCAGCAGCGGCTGCGAGCGGTCCGAGACATTGACCCGACGCACCGCCACCGTGACCATCTCGGCGCCCGAGGCCTCCACCGCCGCGGCGGTCTGGGCGAAATCCTTGTACTTGCCGGTGCCGACAATCAGGCGGGAGGCGAACGTGCGGCCGGCGACGCTCCAGCTGTCGGCCGCCGTCCCGGGGGCCGCCGGGCCATGATCGCCACCGCCCACGAAGTGGACGATCTCGAAGCTGTCCCCGGCCGCTACCGGCACCTCGGCGTAGGTGGACTTGGGCACGATCTCCAGATTGCGCTCGACGGCCACCCTGGTCGGCTCCAGCCCCAGCTCGGCGAGCAGGCCGGCCACCGTCGTTGGTCCGGCCAGCCGGCGGGGTTCACCGTTGACGGTGATCTCGACAGGAAGCGATGCGCTGGGGGCAGTCATGCTGGACATGGGGTTCCACTTGGCCGATTTGCTTGTTGCGTCAGCCTCTCTATAAGGGCGGGACGCCAACCGGGGAAAGACCTGACTGCATGGCCGAACGCCATACCCGCCGCGTGCTCGTGCTGAACGGGCCGAACCTCAACCTGCTGGGCACCCGCGAGCCCGAGGTTTACGGCGCCACCACGCTCGCCGACATTGAACGGATGATGCAGGAGAAGGCCGCAACCCTTTCTCTTTCCATCGAATTCCGTCAGTCAAACCATGAGGGCCAGTTGATCGACTGGCTGCATGAGGCGCGCGGCTGGTGCGAGTCGGTGATCTTCAACCCCGGTGCCTACACCCACACGTCCGTGGCGCTGTACGATGCCATCAAGGCGATTGAACTGCCGGTCATCGAGGTGCATCTGTCCAACCCGCACGCCCGGGAATCATTCCGGCACACATCGTTCGTGTCGCCGGTCGCCCGTGGCGTGATTCAGGGGTTTGGCGCTTTTGGCTATCTCATGGCGCTTGAAGCGGCGGCACAATTCTGATTTCGTCCGCCACCTGTTCACGAGTGATTAAGGAAGAATGATGCCCGAGAAGGGAGCTGCGACCACCATGCAGGTTGATAAGGGTCTTGTCCGCGAGCTGGCGGAACTGCTGAAGGAAACCGACCTCACCGAGATCGAGGTCGTCGACGGCGAACGCCGGGTCCGCGTCGCCCGCCAGGCGACGGTGGCCAACATCGCCGTGCCGGCCCCCATGGCCGTCGCCGGGCCGGCCGCCGCCCCTGTCGCCGCTGCCGCCCCGGTGGCCGCCGAGCCCGCGGCGGACGCCGACATCATGAAGCACCCCGGCGTTGTCGCCTCGCCGATGGTGGGTACCGTCTACATGGCGCCGGAACCCGGCAAGCCGGCCTTCGTCAGCGAGGGCGCCACCGTGAAGGAAGGCGACACCCTGCTGATCATCGAGGCGATGAAGGTGATGAACCCGATCGCCGCGCCGCGCGGCGGTACGGTGAGGAGAATCATCGTCAGCAACGAACAGCCGGTCGAATTCGGCGAACCGTTGCTGGTCATCGAGTGAGCGGCATGATCGAGAAGGTTCTGATCGCCAACCGGGGTGAGATCGCGCTGCGCATCCACCGCGCCTGCCGTGAGATGGGTATCAAGACGGTCGCCGTCCACTCGACCGCCGACGCCGATGCCATGCATGTTCGGCTGGCGGACGAGGCCGTGTGCATCGGGCCGGCGTCCGCCGCCCAGTCCTACCTCAACGTGCCGTCGATCATCGCCGCCGCCGAGATCACCCATGCCGACGCCGTCCACCCTGGCTACGGCTTCCTGTCGGAGAACGCCAAGTTCGCCGAGATCGTGCAGGACCACGGCCTGACCTGGATCGGCCCCAGCCCTGAGCACATCAGAATGATGGGCGACAAGGTGATGGCCAAGAAGACGGCCGCCCAGCTCGGCCTGCCGCTGGTGCCCGGCTCCGACGGTCCGCTGGAGAGCGTCGAGCAAGCCCA
>CAUJIW010000100.1 GCA_963205175.1 Pseudomonadota bacterium | reverse complement strand
ACCGGCGCGACGCCCGATGCGGCGACCTCAGCCGGCATCGTTGGTTCCCGCCCGCTTGCGGAACGCCAGCGTGACTTCGCCCAGGCGGATACCGAACTTGCTCATCTCGGCACGATTGAGCATCACCTGCCCGTCCATCAGGTACATCCAGTCATCGAAGTTGACATGCCAGGTGCGCCCGTCAACCTTCAGCGCCAGCACGTAACGCCAGTTGAAGGCGTTGCCGGCAACCTCCCCCCTGGCCTCGCCGACGACATCGCCCGCCGTTCCGACGTAGCGGTCGGGGCCAACCTTGCGCAGCGTCCACACCCGACGTTCGGTGGTGCCGTCGGCATAGGTGAAATGCTCGTCGAGCGTGCCGGTCTCGACCCCGTTGATGGTCTGCCAGCGGGCGTCGATCACGACCGTGAACCGACGCGCCACCTTGCCCGAGCGGTCGGTGAACACGCCCCAGGCATCGATGGTGCCGTTGAAATAGTCCCGCAGATCGAGCCTCGGGGTCTCGTTGGCATAGACCGTCGGACGCACGCCGGCACAGCCGCCCAGCATGGCAAGCGCCAGCAGCGACAATGCCATGCGCTTGAACAGCGACGGACGCGAAACAGGCAACGGGGTCATGGTCAATCTCCTGCCAGATGAGTGCGGGTACGCCACAAGATGCCGGCCGCCAGTGCCTTCAAGGCGCATGGCAGCAGGCAATAGGTGGCGGCAAGCGCGGTCAATGCCGCCGGGTCGGCGCGCGTGCCGATGGAATAACCGGCCACTTGCAGCAGCGGCAGCGCCAGCCCCGCCGCCAGCGCCAGAGTCAGCTTGGCCCCGAAGTTCCACAGACCGAAGTAGCCACCGCTGGCGTGGCCGGAATCACCGCTGCGATGCATGATCCCCGCCAGCAGCGCCGCCGGCGCCACAAGATCCGCGCCCAGCGCCAGCCCGGAGGCCACCACCACGGCAATGAAACCCCAAAGGCGGGCGGCTTCGGGCAGCCCGGGCAGGAAATAGGCCCAGCAGAAGCCGCCGATCGCCAGTGCCATGCCGGCCAGCCAGGCACGGACCAGACCGAACCGGCGCGTACCGCGCACCCACAGCGGCACCGACAGCGCGCCGGCAATGAAATAGAGCCCCAGAAAGGCACCCGTATATCCCGCCAGGCGCAGGGCATCGTTTACAAAGAAAGGCAGCAGTGTCGCCGGGACGGCACTGGCGATGCCATTGACGACGAAAACGACAAACAGGGCGCCAAATCCGGGCCGCGACAGCGGCAGCAGCCAGCCGGAAATCCACGCACCCGTCGCCGGGTCCGGCGGCACCCCCGGCGATCCGGCCGGCGGCCGCGGCGCCGCCAGCACCAGCCAGGCGCCGCAACCGGCAAGCAACACGCCCAGCACACCCGTCGTCAGTGGCATGCCACCCCACTGCGGCACCAGCGCACCCGTCATCAGGCCGGCCAGACCGAAGCCTTCCCGGATGCCCACCACCCGCGCCCTGCCCGCCGCCGAGGCCGACAACTCGGCACCCCAGGCATTATGGGCGATGCTGGCGAGGCTGAAGCCGGTGAAGGCGATCAGCAGTGCCACCAGCAGCCACACCGCCGCCATCGCGCCGGCCAGCGGTGGCACCAGGAACAGCGCCGCGAACCCCGCCAGCATCAGCGGCAGCGACAGCAGAATGAAACCCGCATGACCGAATCCGCGGCGGGCGTGATCGATCCAGCGGCCGATCAGCGGGTCCGCCAGCGCGTCCACGAGGCGGGAGGCCATCAGCAGCCCCCCGATCAACGCCAGCTCCAGGCCGTGGCGGCGGGCATAATATTCCGGCAGCGTGATGTAGAGCGGCAGCGCCAGAAAATTCAGCGGCATGCCGAAGCCGCCATAGGCCGCCAGCCCCATCCAGCGCGATCGCGCCGTCCCGTCGGCGGCTGGCGCCGTTGCCGTCGTCATGAGGCCCGGGCCGCGCCGAGCAAAGCCGCGCGCATATCGGGCGCGGCGCTGTCAGGGTGGAGCCAGATGCCGAAAAAGGCCCGGGCGAACTCGGCCCCGGCCACCTCGCCGATGGGGCGGCCATTGCGCAGGAACACGGTGCCCCGCCCCGGCCGGTAGACGCCGGTCAGATGGTCGCCGCGCGCGACATCGGGAAACAGCCCCAGCAGTTGCTGCTCCCAGCGCCGGCGCTGCTCGGCGGTGCCGGCACCGATGCGCTCCATCTCCTGGCGGGTACGCTTGACGATCGCCCGCCCCTTGATGGCGCGCGCATAGCGCAGGTCAAGCGCGTAGGGCCTGTCGCCACCCAGATCGCTGCCCAGACCATCAGGGCCGACGTAGAGACGGGCATCGTAAATGTGGAAGCCGAACACCTTGAGCGAGCCCTGGCCAGACAGCCGGGCGCCAGCGATGGCGGCACGCACCTCGGTGTCTATATCCGCCGGCCGGACCACCGAGGCGGTCGCGGCCACCGGCTGCCCCACCCCCAGCAGTATCAGCAGCAGCAAGGCGAGAAGCGGCGTTGTCGGGGCAGCAGGGCGGGCGTGGGTCATGGTCATCATCCCGGGTTGCGCAGGGTGAACTGATAGACGTCGGTGTTGCGGTGACGGAACGCCGCCGCGCAGTAGCAGAGATAGAAATCCCAGGTCCGCAGGAAGCGCTCGTCAAAGCCCAGCGCCCGCACGGCATCCAGACGCTGGCGGAAGCGCTGCCGCCAGACATCGAGCGTGCGGGCATAATCCAGCCCGAAGGCGATCTCGTCGACCACCGCAAGGCCCGCGGCGGCCGCCTGCTCGCGAAACGCCGACGGGCTCGGCAGCATGCCGCCGGGGAAAATATACTGCTGGATGAAATCGGTGCCGCGCCGGTAGCGGGCGAACCGGGAGTCATTGATGGTGATGGTCTGGATGCACGCATGTCCACCGGGCACCAGCAGACGGCGCAGCGCGGCGAAATAGGTCGGCCAGTACGCCTCGCCCACCGCCTCGAACATCTCGATGGAGACGATGCCATCGAACCGGCCGGTGCAGTCGCGATAGTCCTGCAGCCGCAGATCGCAGCGTTGACCGGGAGCGACATGGGGTGCGCAGCGCTCCTGAGCGTACTCCAGCTGTTCGGTGGACAAGGTGAGGCCGGTGATATCGAAACCGTCCGCCAGCGCCAGCTCGGCAAAACCACCCCAGCCGCAACCGATCTCCAGCACCGAGCCGCCACCCGTCAGTCGCAGTTGCTCAAGCATCCGCCGGTACTTGCGGGTCTGCGCCGCCTCGATCGCCTGGTCATCCGCTGCACCGGCATCGGCCTCGAACAGCGCGCTGGAATAGGTCATGCCGCCATCGAGCCACAGACGGTAGAAGTCGTTGCCGATATCGTAATGGGCGTGGATGTTGCGCCGGCTGCCACGGCGGCTGTTGCGATTGAGCAGGTGGCGCAGCCGGTAGGCCAGCCGCCCGATCCAGTGCCCGTGATAAATGGCTTCGATTTGCGTCCGGTTCGCCACCAGTACGTCCAGCAACGCCGGCAGATCATGGGTGGTCCAGTCACCGCCGATGTAGCCCTCGGCAAACCCGATGTCCCCCGAGCGAAGAATCGCGTCGAAGCAGGTCCAGTCGACAATGCGCATATGGGCCGCGGGCTCGACGCCCGACCCGAAAACGGCCACCTGACCATCCGGGCACTCGACCACCAGCGCACCATGGTCGATATGCTCAAGCACCTGCAGCGCCAGACGCGCCTTCGCAGGGAAGGCGCTGGTATCGAGCCCGGCATTCGCGATAGCGCGCGGGCGGTTGACCGGCTGGAAGGAGAGTACATCGGCGACTGTCATCGACTGACCTGTGTGACGGGAGGGGACGGTTTGGTGAAGAACGGCGTGCCACGCCACCACAGGCGCAGCGCCTGCCAGTGGATGCGCAGGATCACGCCCAGCGTCATGAACGGCATGGAAACGAACGCCGCCAGCGCCGACCGCGCGGTGAGCCGGCGTGCCTTGCCCGAAATGCTGGTCAGCAGCAGCATGCCCTGGGCATCATGATAATCAATACGGGCGTCATGGCGGTCCGGCGCCGGCTGGCGGAACTGGAAGCGGTAGCCGCCTTCCACCGGACAGAAGGGCGAGACATGAAACTGCTTGGCGGCGGCGAGTTGCTGGCCCCACGCCAGCGGCGCGCCGTCCTCATTGGCCAGCAGGTAGCAATGGCGCTCGCCGAAGGTGTTGTTGACTTCGCACACAATGGCGCGCAGCGCGCCGTCGGCGCGATGGCAGAACCAGAAGCTCACCGGATTAAACACATAACCCAGCACGCGCGGAAAGCAGTGCAGCCAGACCTCGCCGGCGGCGTCGGCGATGCCATGGGCGCGCAGGATGCCGTCGATCCAGGTCGTCAGCGGCGTCACGCCGTCGCCGTGGTCGCGATCATGAAATGATATCAGCCCGAAGCGGTTATGACCCACCACCCTGCCAGTGGCGCCGTGCCAGGCCGCGTCGCCCAGCGCCAGGCGTCGCAGTGGCAAACGCAGCTGATAGACATTGTAGGCGAAGCGGTTGACGCGCGGCCGCAGGCGAGCGTGCATCACCGTGCCCAGCAGCAAGGCGGGACCGTACGACTCTGGCGCCGCGCGCATGACCGGCACCTCAGGCGGCCTGCCGCGCGACAGGCGCCTCGCCCAGCAGCCGGGCCGACAGCGCCTCGGCGACCCCCAGCCCGGACTTCAGCCCATCCTCATGGAAGCCATAGCCGGTCCAGGCGCCACAGAACCACGCGCCCGCCTCGCCCTGGAACGTCGCGAGCCGGCGCTGGGCATCGATGGCGGCGGCGTCGAACACGGGATGGGCATAATCGAACGTGCCATGAACCAGCTCGTCGCGTGGCGGCACAACCGGATTGAGGCTGACCACCACCGGCCGGTCGCCCCAGGCCTCGGGCAGCGGCTGGAGCTTGTTGATGAGATAGTGGACGCACACCCGGTCGGTCGAACCGGCCTCGCCCGAGGCGGCGCTGTAATTCCAGGCGGACCACACAGCGCGCCGGCGCGGCAGCAGCGCGGGGTCGCTGTGCAGAACCGCCCGGTTGGGCTGGTAGCGAATGGCGCCAAGCACGGCCGCCTGCGCCGGCGGCGGCGCCTCCAGCAGGGCCAGCGCCTGATCGCTGTGACAGGCGAACACCACCTCGTCGAACACCTCGACGCCGCTGGCGGTCAGCAGCTCGTAACCGCTGTCGGTCCGCCGCACGCCGTGCACCGCCTGAAGGCGGGCATCGGGCAGCGTCGCCACCAGGCGACGGACATATTCCCGCGACCCGCCGCGCACGGTGAACCAGCGCGGCCGGTTGTTCACCTGCAACAGGCCATGGTTGTGACAGAAGCGAATCAGGGTGCCGATGGGAAAGGCCAGCATCTGCTCCGTGGGGCAGGACCAGATACAGCCGGTCATCGGCAGCAGATACCAGTCGCGAAACGCCTCGGAGAAGCGATGACGGGCCAGAAACGCACCCACCGACTCGCCCAGCGTCGCCTCCTCGCCCTGCAACGCCAGCGCCGTGGTCAGCGCATTGAAGCGCAGGATGTCGCGCACCATCCGCAAAAAAGCGGGCCGGACGAGATTGCGCTTCTGGGCGAACAGGGTCGCGAGACTGCTACCTGCCCACTCCAGCCCGTCCGGCCCCACGTGCGGCAGGGAGACCGCGAAAGACATCTCGGTGCTGACGGTAGGCACCGCCAGCGCCTCGAACAGACCGATGAGATTGGGGTAGGTCCGCTCGTTGAACACCAGAAAGCCGGTATCGACACCATGGCTGATCCGGCCCCGTGGCGTATCGAACGCCAGTTCCACCGTATTGGCATGACCGCCGAAATGGTCGCCGGCTTCCAGCAGGCTGACCCGCACGTCACGCCGGCCGGCTGCGTTCAGCCGCTGCTGGAGGGCGTAGGCACACCCGAGTCCGGCGATGCCAGCGCCAATGACGGCAATTCTCATACTCAGATCCTCATTCCGGCGGTGATGCCTGCCGCTGCGTCCGCTACCCATATTGTCATAGACAAATCTGACTTATTGGGGTATTGTTCGACATTATGGGAGTTAACGGTTGTTTTGTCTAGGACAAAAAATGAGAACAGTTGAAGATGGTCCGGTCCCCCGTCATGGCTGACGACAGCCGCCTGCTGAGTATCGCCGGGGTCGAGCGGGAAACCGGGCTGGGCAAGGACGTCCTGCGCGTCTGGGAAAAACGTTACGGATTCCCCGCGCCCGAGCGCGACGTCCACGGCGACAGGGTGTATCCGATGGATCAGGTGGACAAGCTACGCCTGCTGCGGCGGTTGATCGACGATGGCCTGCGCCCCGGCAAGATCGTCGGTCTGCCGATCAGCGAACTGCTGTCCCTGCACGAACGGGCAACGCGCAACGCGTCGCCGGCCCACGGCTGCACCGAACCGGAACTGCAGGAATTCATCGAGCTGTTGTCATCCCACCGTATCGACGAATTCCGGCTGGCCCTGCTGGCGCGCCTGATGCGCCTGGGGCTGGAGCGGTTCGTCCTCGATATCGCCGCGCCGCTCTGCACGCTGGTGGGCGATGCATGGGCGCGCGGCACCATCCAGCTGTTCGAGGAGCACATGTTCACCGAGGAGCTGACCCGGGTGCTGCGTGGCACGCTGCAATCGCTTGCCCGCCCGTCCGGCGACAGCGCCCGGCCACGCGTGCTGCTGACCACGGTGTCGGGGGAGCCGCATGCCATCGGCCTGCTGATGGCGGAAACGCTGATGAGCCTCAACAGTTGCGACTGCCTGTCGCTCGGACCGCAGACGCCGGAAGGCGACATCGCGCAGGCCGCCATCGCGCGCCAGGCCGATATCGTCATCCTTTCCTTTTCCGCCTGGTTCAACGCCCAGCAGGTTGGCGCCGTGCTGACCCGGCTGCGCTCGCTGCTGCCGGCGCAGTGTGAAATATGGGCTGGCGGTCGCAATCCGGGCCTGCAACGTGATCAGCCGTCCGGCGTGACCATCATGACCGAACTGCGCGAGATCAGTGCCGCCATCACGGCCTGGCGGCGGCGGCACGACCGCTGACGTCCGCCGCCGGAGACCTACTTGCCGAACACCAGCAGCACATTGCCCGGCATGTGGTAATACAGGCCGTAGCCGCTGTTGACCACCAGGCGCCCCTCATGAACAGCGGCACCGGGGCCGCTCATCGACCCGCCCGAGGCCATCTGGCCGCTGACGGTGCGAACCGGCGTTGTTGTATCGTGGGACCACAGCAGCCTGCCGTCGGCCCTGTCATAGATCCGCAGCCAGCCATCGAGATGCCCGGCGATCACGGCGCCGGGAATGGCGGTCGTCGCCGCCGACACGCCTGGATCACAGAATGGCCGCTCGCCGCACACATTGGCGTTGCGGTGGCGCCACAGGATAGCGCCGGTCGCGGCGTCAAGGGCATGGATTCCGGCACCATTGAGGCGGGCGTCATAGTCGCGCCCGTCGTAAGTGTTCACCATGTCGACAATCGGCACATAGATGGTGCCTCCCTCGGCCGACATGCCGAAGTGAACGCCGCCCTGCGTACCACCGTGACCCAGGCGCTGTTGCCATACAACCCGTCCGTTGGCGGGCTCGACCCCATAGGCCATGCCCGACTTCTGTCCCACCACCAGAATGTCCCGGTTGCCGCCCAGCGCCACCAGCAGGGGTGACGCGGCGAGGTCATAGTCGGGACCGTTTTCCTCGGGGCAGTTGTCGTTGCCGACCATGCAGGCGGCATTCCACGCATCCCCGCTGGTAAACTGGGTCCGCCACAGGATGTGACCGGTGGCGGCATTGAGCGCGAACAGCGCGTCGCTGTTCTCGTCGGCGGGCGATGAATAATTCTCGCCGGTGCCGAAATATACCCGGTCCCGGCTGGCGTCATAGGTTGGCGTCGTCCACACCGGCGCGCCTGACGGACCGAGAATGTCCGTACCGGCGGCGGTGCGCCCGTGCGGCGCCGGTGGCGCGGGAATGCTGTATGTCTTCCAGAGCACCGCACCGGTAGCGGGGTCGAGTGCGACCACGGCGCCCCGGAAGGTGCAGCAGGCATAGGCGGGGTCCACCGCCGAGGTCACTTCCAGTGAGGAGACCGGCACATAAAGCCGGCCGCCACCCAGCGTCGGCGATCCGGTGATGGTGGCGTTGGCGTGATCCTCGACCTTGACGCGCCAAAGCTCCCGCCCGGTCATGGCGTCCAGCGCATAGGTTCGCCCCAGCACATCGCCGAAATAGAGCCGCCGGCTGTCGGGATCGACGACGATAGCGGTGCGCACCTCGGCACTGGCGCGGAAGGTCCATTTCGCGCAGCCGCTGTCGATATCCAGCGCATAGACGGTGCCGTCGTGACTGCCGACAAAGATGCTGTTCCAGCCGAGCGCCGGCTGCGAACGTGCCCGCACGGCGCCCGGGTAGGCGAAGGCCCATTTGAGCTTGAGACCGGGGACATCGGCGGCGGTCAGCCCGCCCACCGCCTCGGGCACGAAGCGGCGATTGTCATGCCCCCACGAGATCCGCGCCGGTGGCGCGCCGGTGAACCGGGCGACACGGCCCGTGCACTGCCGGGGCGGGGCCGGCGGCCGGTAATCCGCCAGCCGGGTGCGGGTGAGATATTCGGCGATCTGTTGCTGCTGGTCGGCGGTCAGGTGCGCGGCCTGCTGGGTCATGATGCCGCCGCGCATGGCGCCCAGAATCATGTCCGGCGACATCATTTCCAGCCAGATCACCGCCGGCGCCTTGGGCACGCCGCCGGCATGGCAACCCAGACAGTTGGCGGCGAACAACCCGCGGCCTGGGTGCGTTTCAGGGTCGATGGCCGGACCGGCGCGCGATTGCAGGTCGTCGGTGCCCTTCATCCGCGCCGGCGCGGCCTGACCGATACCGACGAAACCCGCGATGCCGACGCTGGCCGCCACCAGGCAAGCCAGCGTCGCCCCTTTCAGCCAGCCCCGCATCAGCGGGTCGCGCCGATCTTGAAGCCCAGCTCAACGCCGAAATACCGTGGCGGACCATATTGGCTGTTCAGCCACAGACCGCCGACATTCTGGTTGGCGGTGCGGTAGCGCTTGTCGCTCAGGTTCCGCCCGACAACGCGGACATAATAGGCGTCACTGTCTTCCGACAGCGTGATCGAGGCGTTGAACAGCGTCCGTGCGTTGAGATAGGCATTGCCGGCCGCCGAAGTGATCGACTGCGAGAACAGGTTGGCGCTGGTGTAATTGACGTTGCCGTTGAACACCAGCGTGTGGCTGGCACCCACCGGCAGCTCGTAGGTGGCGTCGGCGGAGGCCGTCCACTTGGGCGTCCGCAGCAGCGGCGCCGTCGACAGGTCATACCCCGACCCCGGTTCGCCACCCAGGCCCGGTTCAACGTCGTAGGAGGAATATTTGCCGTCCTGATAGCCGAGCACGCCCCGCAGCGTGAAGGCCTCGGTCACCCGCGCCAGCGTTTCCAGCTCGATGCCCTTGACGTTGGCGCTGGCGGCATTGACGAAACGGGTGACCTGGTTGGGCTGGTCATTGACCTCGATGCGGACGTTGAGTTCGCGCTGGAGATCCTTGTACTTCACGTAGAAGCCGGTGAGGTTGAAACGCAGCCGGCGATCGAACAGCTCGGACTTGACGCCCAGCTCGAAGCTGTCAGCGGTTTCCGGCTTGGTCGCGGCAGCCGCCTGGGCGAAGGCTACCAGATCATCGCCGAACGGCGCGAAGCCGCCGATCTGGTCGTTGAAGCCGCCGGCCTTGAAGCCGCGCGAATAGGTGAAGTAGCCGAACACGTCGTCGGTCGCCTGATAGCCCAGGCTGATCCGCCAGGTCGCTTCCTTGGCGGAGTCCTTCACCTTGATGACGCCGGCGGGATAATCGAATACATTGGCGTCCAGCGGCTGATCGATGGTGATGGTCGGGTCGAAGCCGCCTTCCAGCGCGGGGATGAACACCTGCTGGCGGCCCCACCAGGTCTTGTTCTCCCAGGTGTAGCGGGCGCCCGCCGTGATGGTGAACTTGTCCGTCGCCTTGTAGGTGCCTTCGGCGAACACCGCTTTCGACTCCGCCTTCTGCGCGTTGCACAGCAGATAGGGGGTGTCGTTCCAGGCGCCGAATGGCAGCGGCCCGCTGGTGAGATCGAGGAAGCCGAGAATCTGCGACACGCAGAAGCTGGTCTTGTCATGCTGGTAGAAGCCGCCGACCACGGCGTCGAAGGCCGTACCGGTGTCGGTGGCGAAACGCAGTTCCTGCTGGAAGGTCTTGCGGTCGTCGTCGCGGCGGGCGTCAAACACCGACAGCGGCTGGCCATCCTCCTCCGAGATCGCCACCGCGCCGGCATAGCTGTTGGGCAGGCGCGACTTCTGCTTGCGCCAGCCGGTCACCGAGGTCAGCCGGCCGACGGCCGTGTCGTAATCCATGTTGAGATAGATGCCGTCGACATCGATGCGCTGACCCTTGTTCATTTCCAGCAGGGCGTCGTCACGCAGGGTGATCATCGCCTGATCGAGCGGATCGCCACTGTCGGTGGTGCGCCCGATGCCCAGCAGGTCGGTAAGGAACGGATCGGCCGCGTTGACGTAGCGGAAATTCTCGTTGACCGACGGCACGGACTCGGAGCGGTCCCGCAACTTTTCATACTGCACCAGCGCCGAGAAATTGTCGGTCGGCTCCAGCAGCAGCTTGACGCGTCCGTTCCACACGTCCTTGCCGCCGACATGCTTGCCGTCCAGGCAGCCTTCCGCGCCCTGCCACTTGTTCTCGACAAAACCGGTGACGGGGCCGTAGCAGCCGCCGTTGCGGTAATAGCCGTGATCCTTCTGGTAACCGCCGACAATGCGCAGGGCGGCCTTGTCCTGCACCAGCGGGATATTGACGGCACCCTGAATGATCCAGGTGCCGAACTCGCCCAGTTGCAGCCGCCCGTCGGCGCCGAACTCGTTCATCACCGGCCGCTTGGTGCGCACGGTGACGGCGCCGCCGGTGGTATTTTTGCCGAACAGCGTGCCTTGCGGGCCGCGCAGCACTTCCACCTGCTCTATGTCGAACGTGTCGAGCAGCTGGGTCTGCACGCTGGGTACCACGAAGTCGTCCACCAGCACCGCGACCGGTGGCTCGAAATAGACGATGATGGTGTTCTGGCCGACGCCGCGCATGGCGAACGAGGCGGCATTGAAGCCGGTAATCGTCGAGGCCGAGAAATTCGGCACGAAGCTCGCCACGTCGCCAAGGTCGCGCGGGCTTGCCTGCTGGATCAGGGCGGCATCGATCGCGGACACCGCCACCGGCGTATCCTGCAGGTTGGTGGCCCGGCGCGTCGCGGTGACGATGATCTCGCCCAGTGCCGCCACCGAGTCGCTGGAAGGTGTTGACGCCGGCGCCGTCTGGGCCAGGGCCGGCGCGGCCAGCGTGGTCGCGATCGCGGCGAAAGCCACGGAATCGTAC
>CAUJIW010000099.1 GCA_963205175.1 Pseudomonadota bacterium | reverse complement strand
GTGGCTGCTGCTCGCCTCGCTGATCACGGCCTGCTACTTCCGTGCCGACGTGCCGTTCAATCTTGGCTGGTGGGGCTATATCTTTCCGCTGGGTGTCTATGCCCTGGCTACCCTGAAAATCGGTGCGGCCCTGGATCTCGCGGCGTTGGGTGTCTTGGGCGGGATGCTGGTGGGTGTCCTGACACTCATGTGGGGCGTGGTGGCGGCCCGGACGGCACGTGGGGGCTGGCATGGCACGCTGTTTCATGCGCCATGCCTGGATCAGGGGACAGGCACATGTGCCACCGCGACCATCGCGCCCGGGACTCGCGCCCTGACCTTGTGAATTGACGTCCTCGCCGGAAGGTTGTTCCCTGCTGCGGACTGAACGGCGGGGAGGCGGCCGATGCGGGTGATCGCGGTCTATAATCTCAAGGGTGGTGTCGGAAAGACCACGGCGGCCGTCAATCTGGCTCATGTGGCAGCACGTGGCGGCGCCAGGGTGCTGCTGTGGGACCTTGATGCCCAGGGCGCGGCCGGCTTCACCCTGGGGGTCGAGCCGCTGGGGCGGGGCTCGGCGCGCAAGGTTGCCAAAGGCAAGGACGATCTGGCCGGCCAGATTCAGGAGAGCCGTTTCGAACGCCTCGACGTGCTGGCGGCCGATTTCTCCTACCGTCATTTCGACAAGCTGCTGGCCGAGGAAGGACGCGGCAAGCGCCTGAAAAAGCTGCTCTCGGCGCTGGCGGACGACTATGATTATGTGTTGCTTGATTGCCCGCCGTCGCTGTCTGACTTGTCCGAGCAGGTTTTCGCGGCGGCCCAGGCGTTGGTCATCCCGCTGTTGCCGACCACCTTGTCGACCCGCACCTACGGCCAGTTGATCGACCATCTGATGGCCAAGCTGCGCGAGCCGCCGGTGCTGATGCCGTTCTTCTCGATGGTGGACAGTCGCAAGGCCCTGCACCGCGAGACCGTCGCCACCTTTCCGGCACACCATCCGGAAATGCTGCCGACGCTGATTCCCTATGCCAGCAACGTGGAACGCATGACGCTGGAGCAGCGCCCGGTCACGGCGGCCTCACCGCATTCGAAGGCAGGTGTTGCCTTCGCCTCGCTATGGCAGGATGTGTTGGACAGGCTGTAGGAAATACCCCGTACATCCATTGTGTTGTGTTGACCGGAGTAGCTGTTTAAGGGCTGTGACCTCGGAACTGACGTGGAGGGGTCAACGTCATGCTGTTCAACAGCTACGAGTTCTTGCTGCTCTTCCTGCCCGTCACGCTGATCGTCTATCTGTTGTGCCGCCGTTATGATCGGCATGACTGGGGATTGACTTGGCTGGTTTTCGCCTCGCTGTTTTTCTATGCCTGGTGGAACCCGCGTTACCTGCCGCTGATTCTCGGCTCGATGGCGGCGAACTATGCGCTGGGGCGTGTGCTGTCGCGCCATCCCGCGCCCAGCCGGACAGGACGACTGTGGCTGATCGGCGGTATCGTCGGCAATCTCGCGCTGCTCGGCTATTACAAATACGCGGGCTTCCTGCTGGGTAATTTGAATGCCTTGACCGGCGATCATTACGTGGTCGGCGAGATCGTGCTGCCGCTGGCGATTTCCTTCTTCACCTTCCTGCAGATCGCCTACATCGTCGATGCCTATCGCGGGCTGGCGCGGGAATACAGCTTCTTCCGCTACTGCCTGTTCGTCACCTTCTTCCCGCATCTGATCGCCGGTCCCATTGTCCACCACAGCGAGCTGCTGCCGCAGTTCGATACCCAGACGCGCCGGCCCTATCGGCTGTGGTATCTCGCGGCGGGTCTGGCGGTGTTTGCCATTGGCCTGGTCAAGAAGGCGGTGTTCGCCGATTCCGTGGCCGTCTACGCGACGCCGGTGTTCCGCGCGGCGGAGGCCGGAGCGACGCTGGACTTCTTCACCGCCTGGGGTGGGGCGCTGGCTTACACCTTCCAGCTCTATTTCGATTTCTCCGGCTATTCCGACATGGCGATCGGCGCCTCGCTGATGTTCGGCGTGCGGTTGCCGATCAATTTCAACTCGCCCTACAAGTCCCTCAACATCAGCGACTTCTGGCGGCGCTGGCATATGACGCTGTCGCGCTTCCTGCGGGATTATCTGTACATCGCGCTGGGCGGTAACCGCCGCGGCCAGATGCGCCGCTACGTCAATCTGTTCCTGACCATGCTGCTGGGCGGCCTGTGGCACGGCGCGGCCTGGACCTTCGTCATCTGGGGCGGCCTGCATGGCCTGTACCTGGTGATCAACCACGCCTGGGCGCGTCTGGTGCCCAAGGCCATCGCTGCCACCGCGCCCTACCGGCTGTTCGCCTGGAGCGTGACTTTCGTCGCCGTAGTGGTGGGCTGGGTGTTCTTCCGCGCCCACACCCACGACGGCGCGTTCGCCATTCTCTCGGGCATGGCCGGCGCCAACGGGGTCGTCGTGCCGGCGGCCATCGCGGCCAGGCTGGGCCCGCTGGGCGACTGGCTGGTCGCCAACGGCGCCGCCGACGCCAGCCTGTCCGGCAGTCAGTTCCTGATGACCTATCTGTGGGTGGTGGTGCTGTTCGTCGTTGCCGTCTGGGCGCCCAACAGTCAGGAGATCACCGCCCGCATGCGCCCGGCCATGTATGGCCCGACCGACGGGCGGTCGCGCCGGCTGGCCTGGGCGCTGACGCCGCGCTGGGCGATCGCTACCGGCATCGTGCTGGCACTCGGCGTGCTGGCGCTGCCGCGCGTCTCCGAATTCCTCTATTTCCAGTTCTGAGGCCGACATGCCCGCTGCCGCCTTCCTGCGCCTCACCGGCCTCACCGTCCTGGCAACGCTGGGGCTGGTTGCCGGTCTCAATGTCGTGGTCGACCCCTACGACCTGTGGGGTAGTCCGAAAATCACCGGCCTCAACGTGATGAAGCCGGCGCTGCACACCCATCTGACCGACGCCAAGCGGCGGCAATATGCGCGCCTGGCGCCGCGCAGCGTGCTGGCGGGCAATTCCCGCGTCGAGGTGGGCATCGATCCGCAATCGGCCGTCTGGTCGCCACGGGAATTGCCCGCCTACAACTTCGGTCGCGTCCGTCAAGGTGGTGTAATTTCGGCTGTGGCCGTGGGCCATCGTCAGGCGGCTTTGGCGGTGATGTGTAGGGGCTGATTTTCCTCCTCGATCATGGGTTGGTTGAGTTCGGCCATGCCTTCGATCTGCATGT
>CAUJIW010000098.1 GCA_963205175.1 Pseudomonadota bacterium | reverse complement strand
CTGTTGTGGAGCGCCCTGACCGGACGCTGCTGACAAGTGTCCGTCCCTCGCCTATCTTCTCCTTGAGGTTGTCATCCGTGGGGGCGGGCGATGCGGGGATGGATGTTGCCGGCGGCAGGCGTGCTGGTGGTGGGCGTGGCGGCGGCGGCCTGGTGGCTGGTGCCCGATGATGCGGCGGACGCGCCGGCGCGGCCGACAGACGCGCAACGGGACGTGGCGGCACGGGTGGTGCCGGCGAGCTTTCATCCCGAGGCCCCGCGCGCCAACGAACGGGCGCCGCTCAGCGATGCGGAGCGCGAGGCCCGGCGACTGCGGCGTTACGACAAGGACCGCGACGGCCAGGTGGACCGCGCGGAATTTCTCGCCAGCCGGCGCAAGGCGTTCGGCAAGCTTGATCAGGACGGTGACGGCCGGTTGTCGTTCGAGGAATATGCCATCGCCACGGCAACGAAATTCACCGGTGCCGATGTCAACGGCGACAACCGGCTGTCGGCCGCCGAGTTCGCCACCACGGCGGTCAAGCGTGCCGGCAGCGCGACGCGGCGGACGGACTGCCCGCCCGCGGTCGAGACGGCACGCGAGGAGTGAAGGCCGGGCCTCAGCTCGGCGAGGCGAGCTTCATCAGCAGGATGCCGCCGACGATCATCGCGGCGGCGACCAGGCGCAGCGGCGTGACGGCCTCGCCCAGGATCATCACCCCGGCCAGGAAGGCGCCCACCGCGCCAATACCGGTCCACACCGTGTAGGCGGTGCCGAGCGGCAGCTGGCGCATCGCCAGCGACAGCAGGCCGAAACTGACCAGCATGGCGACGATGGTCAGCACCGCATAGCCGCGATGGCTGAAGCCCATCGACAGCTTCATGGCATAGGCCCACACGACTTCAAACAGGCCGGCGATCACCAGCAGCGTCCAGGCCATATGCAGCAACTCCGTGGGACGGGAAGGGGACCAGGCGGGCTCTAGCATTGCCCGGATGACGCGACAATGCGGCAAGCGTCCATGGTCAGCCGTCGCGGCGGCGCGATGGATCGGAAAAACCACGGCCGTTGCGGAAATTTTCCTCACCTTGCATAAGCAGATACCCGCGATTGGCGGTGGCGCTCAGAGGGAGTAGCGCGTTGGAAATCGACGTCCAGTCTCTTGAGGAAGCCGGAGTCGTTGGCGGCCAGCTTGATGCCTATAACCGGCGTGATATCGACGCCTTCATGTCCTTCTGGGCACCTGATGCCGAAGTTTATTCCTGGCCGTCTGACCTGATCGCCAAGGGCGCGACGGAAATTCGTCGCCGTCACGTCGAGCGTTTCAAGGAGCCGGACTTGTTCGCTCGCCTCGTCAGCCGGGTTGCGGTCGGAGGGCTGGTCGTCGATCGGGAGGTTGTTACGCGCAATTTCCCGGAAGGGCGTGGCACCATCGACGTCATCGGCATCTACGAACTCGACGGCGGCAAGATCAAGCGCGCCTGGTTCAAGCAAGGCGTTCCCGTCCTTGCGCCGTAACCGCTGAACGGCGGCGCGGCGGTCCGGATCGCGCGACTTCCGATGCGCTGCCGGCCGGCGCCATGGCAGCAGTGCGCGGGTCCGGTTGATCGGATGCCCCTTGCCGGTACCATCGGGCACATCAGTCATCCCTTTGACTTGACAATGTTCCTGATTTGTTCTATTTGTTGATTCTGATCGAGGGGAGAAGAACGATGACTGCCAGCGGCCGCGCGCCCGACATGCCGTGGATGTCGATTTACCTGACGGTGAAGGACGCCCAGGCCAGCCTTGATTTCTACACCCGTGCCTTCGGCTTCGAGGAGGGCCTTGTGCTCAGGCATGACGACGGGTCGTTCATGCATTGCGAGCTGAAATATCAGGGCGAGGTGCCGGTGATGTTCGCGCCGGAGGGGGCGGCGGGTGGCTGCGTGGCGCCGGTGACGTCGGGGGTGGCGATGCCGGTATCGTTCTATCTCTATCACGAGGATGTCGACGCACTGACCGCGCGGGCGAAGGCGGCGGGCGCCGTCTGCACGCAGGAGCCGACCGATCAGTTCTATGGTGATCGCAGCGCGCAGTTCACGTGTCTCAATGGCTATCGCTGGAGCTTCGCCACCCACACCGGCAAGATGTCGGCGCCGCCGGCATCGTGATCGCGGGTCGGGGGGGGCAAAAAAAGATGCGCCCGACCATGAGGTGGGGCGCATCTTTCAGAAGCCATGTCGCGTCGTGATGACGCGAACCGGGCCGTGCGTTACTTCACGGCGTCCTTGAGGGTCGGTGTCGGCCGGAAGGCCAGCTTCTTCGACGCCTTGATCTTGATCGGCTCGCCAGTGGCCGGGTTGCGGCCGGTGCGGGCCTTGCGGGCGCGCACCAGGAGCGTGCCGACGTCGCCCAGCTTCACCTTCACGCCCTTCAGCACATGGGCCTTCACGACGTCGTAGTAGGTTTCCAGCAGCTGCTTGACCAGCTTGCGGTCGAGCGAGGCCTGCTCGGCGACCAGTTGCAGCAGGCTGGTCGCGGAGACCTGCTTGCCGGCGGGCGTGGAGACCTTGAGAGCCTTCGGCTTGGCGGGCGCGGCCACAGCCACGGCTTTCGCGGCCTTGGGCGTGGCTTTCGGGGCCGCGGCCTTGGGGGCGGCCTTCGGTGCCGCTTTCGGCGCGGCGGCCTTCGGCGCTGCTTTCACGGGCTTGGGTGCCGCAGGCGTTTTGGCGGCCTTGGGTGCCGCAGGCGCTTTGGCGGCCTTGGGCGCCGCAGGCGCTTTGGCGGCTTTGGGCGCCGCCTTTACGGCTTTTGGCGCGGCCGCCTTCGGTGCCGCCTTCACAGCCTTCGGCGCCGCCTTCGCGACCTTGGGTGCGGCGGGTGCCTTGGCGGCCTTGGCTGGCGCAGCCTTGGCCGGCGCGGCGGCTTTCTTCGATGCAGCAGGAGCTTTTGCCATGGATCGTCCTTGTGTTCCGTCAAACGGTGAACGCACGCTTGCCGAAGATTCTGGAAATTGCAAGGCCGCCACAGGTCGAAAACGACTGTTTCAGGCGGTATTTTGCCGTTTTAATCGCTTTTCTTCGATTTCTTCGTCGGAATGACCATGGTTGATGCGCCGGTTTCCACAATAAAACGCCCCATGATGATTTGTCGTGACAACGATCGCTCAGCGCGATGCGGCCCGGATCATACCGGTAATTCGGTGGTGAATTTGACGCGGCTGAGCGCGAAATGGGAAGCGCAGGTGGCGACCGCCGGATGGCTCAGGAGTTCACGCATCAGGAAGCGTTCATAGTCGCGCACGTCGCTGACGACGATGCGCAGCAGGTAATCCCACTCGCCCGACATCGAGTAGCATTCCATGATCTCGCGGTGGCTGTCGATGAAGCGTTCGAAGTTCGCGCGCGCCTGCATGTCGTGGGCGCGCATCCGCACCTGGCAGATGACGTCGAGGTCGCGACCGACGGCTTGTGGATTAAGCAATCGGACGGTCGGCCCCAGCACGCCGGCATTCTCCAGCGCGCGGATGCGCCGCCAGCAGGAAGCGGCGGACGCGCCGACCTGCTCGGCCAGTGCTGCATGACTTATATCGCCGTGGCGCTGAAGTACGCGCAGGATCTGCCGGTCTATGGCATCAAGGTTGTGATGTTCATTCATTTGAATACCATTACATGAAACATCTGGTTCAGAAAACCGCCAAATCGCACTCACACTGAAAGGCAATCATCATCGCGCCGCCATAAAATGACCGCCACAGCGTGTCGCGGGGGAGACGAGTATGGCGGATTATTCGCGTGGGGTGTCGGAATGCGCGGGCGGGGTGCCGCGCGCGGCGGGCCTGCTGGCCGGTCTCGCGGCGCAACCGGCCGATCCGCTGCTGGCGCTGATCGCGGCCTTTCGCGCCGATCCGCGCGCCACCAAGATCGATCTTGGCGTCGGCGTCTATCGTGATGCGGCTGGCGCCACGCCGGTGATGGCGGCGGTCAAGCAGGCGGAACGCCACCTCGCCGACGCGCAGACCAGCAAGGGCTATCTTGGCCCGGAAGGCGACATCGGGTTCGTCGAGGCACTGATGCCGGTGCTGCTGGGCGACCTGTCGCTTGGCGACCGCCTCACCGGTTTGCAGACGCCCGGCGGCACCGGTGCGCTGCGACTGGCGGCGGAGGCTATCGCCAGGGCGCGCCCTGGCGCGCGCATTCATGTCGGTACGCCGACCTGGCCCAATCACGCGGCGATTTTCACCACCTGCGGCCTGCATGTCGTGCCACACCGCCACTTCGATGTCGCGTCGCAGCGCCTGTGCTTTGATGAGGTGGCGACGGCACTGGCGGCGGCCGCGCCCGGCGACGTCGTGCTGCTGCATGGCTGCTGCCACAACCCGACCGGCGCCGATTTCAGCCTTGACCAGTGGCGGGAGATCACCCGGCTGGTGCAGGAACGCCACCTGCTGCCGTTGATCGACATCGCCTATCAGGGCCTCGGCGCGGGGCTGGAGGCAGACGCCGCCGGGCCGCGCCATCTGCTCGGCGCCGTAGAGGAGGCGCTGGTCGCCTATTCCTGCGACAAGAATTTCGCGCTTTACCGGGAACGCACCGGCGCCCTCTACGCGCTGACTGGCCATGCCCGAACCACGGCGGCGGTGCGCTCCAATCTGTTCGCGCTGGCGCGGGTCAACTGGTCGATGCCGCCCGATCATGGCGCGGCGGTCGCGCGCATCGTGCTGGAAACGCCGGCGCTGACGGCGCTGTGGCGGGCGGAGCTGGACGGCATGGGCGCGCGCATCCGTGCGCTGCGCCAGGCGCTGGCCGCGGCCGAGCCGTCGCTGGCGGCGCTCTCCGTCCAGCAGGGGCT
>CAUJIW010000097.1 GCA_963205175.1 Pseudomonadota bacterium | reverse complement strand
GCCGTGATCGTCTATGACGATCTCTCCAAGCAGGCCGTCGCCTACCGCCAGATGTCGCTGCTGCTGCGCCGTCCGCCGGGCCGTGAGGCCTATCCGGGCGACGTGTTCTACCTGCACAGCCGCCTGCTGGAGCGCGCCGCGAAGCTCAACGACGCCAACGGCGCCGGGTCGCTGACCGCGCTGCCGGTCATCGAGACCCAGGCCGGTGACGTGTCGGCCTACATTCCGACCAACGTGATCTCGATCACCGACGGCCAGATCTTCCTGGAAACCGAGCTGTTCTACCAGGGCATCCGTCCGGCCATCAACGTCGGTCTGTCGGTGTCGCGCGTCGGCTCGGCCGCCCAGACCAAGGCGATGAAGAAGGTCGCCGGCTCGATCAAGCTGGAGCTCGCCCAGTACCGCGAAATGGCCGCCTTCGCCCAGTTCGGCTCGGACCTCGACGCCGCGACCCAGAAACTGCTCAACCGCGGTGCCCGTCTGACGGAGCTGCTGAAGCAGGCGCAGTATCAGCCGATGGGCTTCGAGGAACAGACGGTGTCGATCTTCGCCGGCGTCAACGGCTTCCTCGACGGCATCGCCACCAAGGACGTGGTGCGGTTCGAAAAGGCGTTCCTGGCCGAGATGAAGTCCAAGCACGCCGACGTGCTGGCCACCATCCGCGCCGAGAAGGACCTGTCGCCGGCCACCATCGACAAACTCAAGGAAATCCTGGGCGCGTTCGCCAAGACGTTCGCCTGACATCGATAGCCCAGGAGCGGAGTAGCCCGGGATGCCGAGCCTCAAGAGTTTGAAGACCCGGATCGGAAGCGTGAAGAACACGCAGAAGATCACAAAGGCGATGAAGATGGTCGCCGCCGCCAAGCTGCGTCGTGCGCAGGAGGCGGCGGAAGCCGCGCGGCCCTATGCCGAGCGCATGGCGTCGGTGCTGACCAGCCTGTCCGCCAAGGCCGACCGGGGCGCCTCGGCGCCGCGGCTGCTGGTGGGCACCGGCAAGGACGACGTGCATCTGGTGGTGGTCGCCACCTCCGAGCGCGGTCTGTGCGGTGGCTTCAATACCAACATCGTGCGCGGCGCCCGCGCCAAGATCGACTCGCTCATCCGTCAGGGCAAGACGGTCAAGATCCTGTGCGTCGGCAAGAAGGGGCGCGCCGTGCTGCGCCGCCTCTATGGCGACGCCGTGATCGACACCATCGATCTCAGCCATGTGCGACGCCTCGCCTTCGCCGACGCACAGCCGATCGCCGAGCGGGTGATCGCCATGTTCAATGCCGGCGAATTCGACGTCGCCTGGCTGTTCTTCGCCAAGTTCCAGTCGGCGCTGGTGCAGATCACCACCGGCCAGCAGCTGATCCCGGCGCCGCTCGCCGAGGCCGACGCGGCGGGTGCCGGCGGCAGCGTCGTCGAGTACGAGCCGAGCGAGAACGCCATTCTCGAAACCCTGCTGCCGCGCAACATCGCGGTGCAGATGTTCCGGGCGCTGCTGGAGAACGCGGCGTCCGAACAGGGCTCGCGGATGACGGCGATGGACAACGCCACCCGCAATGCCGGTGACATGATCAACAAGCTGACGCTGACCTACAACCGCCAGCGCCAGGCCGTGATCACCAAGGAACTGATTGAAATCATTTCGGGCGCTGAGGCGCTCTGAAGGTTGCACCAGGAAGGATAGACCCATGGCGACCAAGAACATCGGACGCATCACGCAGGTGATCGGCGCGGTCGTGGACGTGCAGTTCACCGACGGCCTGCCGGCGATTCTGAACGCGCTGGAGACCTCGGTGGAGGGCCGCCGGCTGGTGCTCGAAGTGGCGCAGCACCTGGGCGAGAACACCGTGCGCACCATCGCCATGGACTCGACCGACGGCTGTGTGCGTGGTCAGGAAGTCACCGACACCGGCAGCCAGATCGCCGTGCCGGTCGGCCCGGAGACGCTGGGCCGCATCATGAACGTCATCGGTGAGCCGATCGACGAGCGTGGCCCGATCCCGACCGAGCGTCGCGCGCCGATCCACGCCGAGGCCCCGGCCTATGTCGACCAGTCGACCGAGGCGCAGATTCTCGTCACCGGCATCAAGGTCATCGACCTGCTGGCGCCCTATGCCAAGGGCGGCAAGATCGGCCTGTTCGGCGGCGCCGGCGTCGGCAAGACCGTGACGATCATGGAGCTGATCAACAACATCGCCAAGGGTCACGGCGGCTATTCGGTGTTCGCCGGCGTCGGCGAGCGCACCCGCGAGGGCAACGACCTCTATCACGAAATGATCGAATCGAAGGTCATCGACCTCGAAGGCGACGGCTCCAAGGTGGCGCTGGTCTATGGCCAGATGAACGAGCCGCCGGGCGCCCGCGCCCGCGTCGCGCTGACCGGCCTCACTGTCGCGGAATATTTCCGCGACCAGGAAGGCCAGGACGTGCTGTTCTTCATCGACAACATCTTCCGCTTCACCCAGGCCGGTTCGGAAGTGTCGGCGCTGCTGGGCCGCATCCCCTCGGCGGTGGGTTACCAGCCGACGCTGGCCACCGACATGGGCGCCCTGCAGGAGCGCATCACCTCCACCACCAAGGGCTCGATCACCTCGGTGCAGGCGATCTACGTGCCGGCGGACGACCTGACCGACCCGGCCCCGGCCACCTCGTTCAGCCACTTGGACGCCACCACCGTGCTCAACCGCTCGATCGCCGAGCTGGGCATCTTCCCGGCGGTCGACCCGCTGGACTCCACCAGCCGCGTGCTCGATCCGCGCGTCGTCGGCGAGGAGCACTACGAGGTCGCCCGTTCGGTGCAGGCGGTGCTGCAGAAGTACAAGTCGCTGCAGGACATCATCGCCATTCTCGGCATGGACGAACTGTCGGAAGAGGACAAGCTGACGGTCGCCCGCGCCCGCAAGATCCAGCGCTTCCTCAGCCAGCCGTTCCACGTGGCGGAAGTGTTCACCGGCTCGCCGGGCAAGTTCGTCAGCCTTGAGGACTCGATCAAGGGCTTCAAGGCGATCGTCGCCGGCGAATATGACCATCTGCCGGAAGCCGCCTTCTACATGGTCGGCAACATCGAGGAAGCGGTGGCCAAGGCCCAGAAGCTGGCGGCCGACGCGGCGTAATGACCGGGCCGCGGCTCGCGGATTGCGTCAACGAGACCTGCCCCTGGTCGGGCAAACCGGTTCAGGCCGACTCGTTGACGCGCTACCGGGGTCGCGTCGTGGGCTTTTGCAATCCGGGTTGCCGCGACAAGTTCGACGCGGCAACCCAAGCGTTCGATACGCTGATCGACGGTGCAAGACAGGATAAGAGCGATGGCTGACAAGCTCCACTTCGAACTGGTTTCGCCCGAGCGTCTGCTGAACTCGGCCGAGGTCGAGATGGTGGTGGTGCCGGGCGAGGATGGCGATTTCGGCGTGCTCGCCGGCCACGCGCCGTTCATGTCGACCATCCGCGCCGGCGTCATCGGCATCCACGCCGGCGGCGGCGCGGCACCGCAGCGGGTGTTCATCAACGGCGGGTTCGCCGAGGTCAACGACAAGGGTCTGACCATTCTCGCCGAGCAGGCGATTCCGGTTGCCGAGATCGACGCCGAGGCGGTGGCCAGGGAACTGGCCAATGCCCGCGAGGACATCAAGCTCGCCAAGAACGCCGCCGAGCGCGACCACGCTGAAAAGGCGGCGGCGCTGCTGGAAGCCAAGCTGGGGGCGGTCCGCCATTGATCGGGCGTGGCGGGGCGCCTGACGGCGCACCCGTCATCGCGACCCCCGGTCATCGCGACCCCTTGTCAAAAAAGCGTCATCGTTCATAAGGTCCGGCCATGACCCAGTGGACGCTCGATGACATACCCTGGCAGTGCTTCGACGCCAGCCGCGTCGACCCGGACCTGCTGACCGTGATCAAGACGGCGGCCCTGGTCGAGGCCAATGCCGCCGACTACGTCACCTACCTGCGCAACGTGTTCGCCGCCGACGCCGAGTTCGTCGCCGCCGCCGAGGTGTGGGGTGTCGAGGAAGAGCAGCATGGCGCGGCGCTCGGCCGCTGGGCCGAGCTCGCCGACCCCGGTTTCTCCTTCGCGCGGGCGCTGGCGGATTTCCGCGCCGGTTACCGGCTGGACCTGCAAACCACCCAGTCGGTGCGCGGCTCGCTGGCCGGCGAACTGATCGCCCGCCAGATCGTCGAGACCGGCACCTCCTCCTTCTATTCCGCCATCCGCGACGCCACCGACGAACCGGTGCTCAAGGCGGTGGCCGGCCGCATCGCCTCGGATGAGTTCGCGCACTACCAGCTGTTCGCCCGGCATGGCCGCCGCTACCAGCAGCGTCAGCGGCTGTCGGTGCTGACGCGGCTGAAGATCGCGCTCGGGCGCGTGCAGGAGGCCGAGGACGACGAGCTGGGCTATGCCTATTTCGCCGCCAATGTGCTGCAACGGCAGCCGGAGGCGGATTTCCGCGCGGTCGACTATGGCCGCGAGTATCAGCGCCGGGCCATGCGGCTCTACCGTCGCCGCCACACCGACAACGCGGTGCGGATGATCCTGCGCGCCGCCGACCTCAGCCCCAACGGCTGGCTGTTCCGGCTGGTGTCGTCGCTGTTCTGGCGGCTGTTCCAGAGCCGCACCGCCAGTCTCGCCCAGCCGGTGCGCTGATCGCCAGGGGCTGGCCTCGCGGCCGCTTCTTCGCTATCGCAGCAGGCGAGAGAGATCACGGACGATCCAAACCGGGGAGGGTGACCCATGTCCACCACCTATACGCTCGATACCGCCACCAGCCGTGCCCATCCGACGCCGACGCCGGTGCGCCGGCTCACCGTGCCGGGCATCGCCCGCCGCAAGGGTGGCGAACCGGTGGTGATGCTCACCGCCTACACCGCCCGCTACGCCCAGCTGCTCGACCCGCATTGCGACATGCTGCTGGTGGGCGACAGCCTCGGCCAGGTGATCTACGGCCTCGACAGCACGGTGCCGGTCAGCCTCGACATGATGATCGCCCACGGCGCGGCGGTGGTGCGTGGCTCCTACCATGCGGTGGTCATCGTCGACATGCCGTTCGGCAGCTACGAGGCCGGGCCGGAGATCGCGTTCGCCAACGCGGCGCGGGTGATGAAGGAAACCGGCGCCGCCGGCGTCAAGATGGAAGGCGGCGAGGCGATGGCGCCCACCGTGCGCTTCCTGGTCGAGCGCGGCATCCCGGTGGTCGGCCACATCGGGCTCACCCCGCAGGCGGTCAACGCGCTGGGCGGCTATGGCGCGCGCGGCAAGTCGGAGGAGGAGCGGGCGAAGATTCTGGCGGACGCCCGCGCCATCTCGGCGGCCGGCGCCTTCGCCATGGTGGTCGAGGGCGTGGTCGAGCCGCTGGCCATCGAGATCACCGGCAGCGTGTCCACTGTCACCATTGGCATCGGCGCCTCGGCCGCCTGCGACGGCCAGGTGCTGGTGACCGAGGACATGCTGGGCCTGTTCGACCGCACGCCGCGCTTTGTCCGCCGGTTCTACAACCTCGCCGAACAGCTCGACGCCGCGGCGCGCGCCTATGCCGACGCGGTGCGCGACCGGTCGTTCCCCGGAGCCGACAACCTGTACCAGTTGCCCGCCTAATCGCTTGCGCCGATAGCCCAAGCCGCTAATCTCCGCCGGCAATTCCACTACCCGAAGGGACCAGCGTGGCCACCGAAGACCAGGGCGAAGCCTTTTTACGCGAAGTCGACGAGGAACTGCGCCGCGATCAGCTGGCGTCGATCTGGAGCCGCTACGGCCGGTCCCTGCTGGTGGTCATCGGCCTGCTGCTGGTGGCGCTGGCGGGTTTCCTGTACTGGCGCGAATGGCGGGCCGAGCAGCATGACAAGCAGTCGGACCGGCTGGCGGCGGCACTTGCCCAGCTGGAAGCAGGCGATGCCGACAAGGCGCTGCCCGAGTTGCGCAGTCTGGCCAGCGATGGCTCCGACGGCGTGGCGACACTGGCCCGCTTCGCCGAGGCGGCGCAGCTGATTGGCGTCGGCAAGCGGGAAGAGGCCGCCAAGGCCTTCCAGGCGCTGGCGGACGACAAGGGAATCGAGCCGCCGTTTCGGCAGCTGGCGTCGCTGCGGGTCATCCAGCTGACCTATGATTCGCTGACCGCCGAGCAGGCGATCGCCAGGCTCAAGCCGCTGGCCCAGGATGGCGCGCCGTGGTTCGGCCCGGCCGGCGAGCTGCTGGCCGCGACCTACCTCAAGAACAACCAGCCGGAGCTGGCGCGGCCGCTGTTCGAGGCGATCGCCGGCAACAAGGACGTGGCGCCCAGCCTGCGGGCGCGCGCCGCCCAGATGACCTCGATGCTGCCGGAGGCCGACACCGCCACCGCCGCCGCGTCCGATGACGCGGCCGCCGCGCCGGCCGCGCCCCAACCGGAGACCAAATGATGACCCGCGTTCGTATCGTCGCCCTCATGGGTCTGGTGCTGCTGGCGGGCTGTTCGGGCAACAAGCAGGACAAGACTCCGGTGCGTGGCGAGCGCATTCCGGTGCTGGCGTTCGAGCAGCAGATCGACCCCGATCCGATGATCGCCGACCTCAAGGTGACGCTGCCGGCGCCCTACGAGAATGCTGACTGGGCCCAGCCCGGCGGCGCGCCGGGCAAGGCGATGCACCATCTGGCGCTGCCGGCG
>CAUJIW010000096.1 GCA_963205175.1 Pseudomonadota bacterium | reverse complement strand
TGGAGACCGAGCTTTCCTCGGCGATGCGGTGCATCGCCTCGGCGATCAGCGGCGCGATCGACAGCCGGCGGATCTTCTTCGACACCCGCACCGCCTCGGTGGCGAGAATCGAATCGGTGATCACCAGTTCCTCCAGTTCGGAGGCGCCGACGCGGGCGACCGCGCCACCCGACAGCACGCCGTGGCTGACATAGGCGGCCACCGCCTTGGCGCCGGCGGCCTTCAGCGCGGCGGCGGCGTTGCACAAGGTGCCGGCGGAATCGACGATATCGTCGACCAGGATGCAGTAACGCCCGGTGACGTCACCGATGATGTTCATCACTTCCGACTCGCCCGGCCGCTCGCGGCGCTTGTCGACGATGGCCAGCGGGGCGTTGTTCAGCCGCTTGGCCAGCGCGCGGGCGCGCACCACGCCGCCGACGTCCGGCGACACCACCATCAGCGGTTCCTTCGACAGCCGTTCGGCGATGTCGGCGCTCATCACCGGGGCGGCGTAGAGGTTGTCGGTGGGGATGTCGAAAAAGCCCTGAATCTGGCCGGCGTGCAGGTCCATGGTCAGCACCCGGTGGGCGCCGGCGGTGGTGATCAGGTTGGCCACCAGCTTGGCGGAAATCGGCGTGCGCGGCCCCGGTTTGCGGTCCTGGCGGGCATAGCCGAAATAGGGGATCACGGCGGTGATGCGGCGCGCGCTGGCGCGGCGCAGCGCATCGGTGGTGATCAGCAGTTCCATCAGGTTGTCGTTGGCCGGCGCCGAGGTCGACTGCATGACGAACACGTCCTCGCCGCGCACGTTCTCGTGGATCTCGACGAACACTTCCTCGTCGGAGAAGCGGCGGATGCTGGCCCTGGTCAGCGGCATGTTGAGATAGGCGGCGATCGCCTCGGCAAGGGGGGGATTGGAGTTGCCGGTGACGAGTTTCATGGGCTGCCTCTCGGGGGTCGGGGGAATCGCGGCTGAGTCGGGCACGCTCTTAGCGCCGGGGGGCGGATCGCGCAATGCGCCCTTGGCCGGGAACATGGTTGACGGACCAACCGGCCACCATGGCCGAGGAGTGTCTCGGGGCGATGACAGACATACGCCTGTCTGCTGACAGGCAGGCTACAGGGCAATCAGCGATACCTGCCGGCCATAGTCGGGCTCGTCGCGGTGGGTGGTGCGGCGGTAGCTGAAGAAGCGCGCCGGCTGGCTGTAGGTGTCCTCGCCCAGCGCCGCGACTCGGGTGACGCCGGCTTCCGCCAGCCGCAGCGCGACAAAGCCTTCGAGGTCGAACTGGTGATGGCCGGACCGCTGGCCGGCGGCGAAGAAGTGCTCGGCCGCCTCGTGGTGCTCCTCGAAGCGGCGGCGGAAGCCGTCGTCCACTTCGTAGGACTTGCGGGCAATGCATGGCCCGATGGCCGCCGCGATGTGGTCGCGCCGGGCGCCGAGCCCGGCCATCGCCGCCACCGTCGCCTCGATGACGCCGAACAGCGCGCCCTTCCAGCCGGCGTGGGCGGCACCGATGACCCCGGCCTGGCGGTCAGCCAGCAGCACCGGCGCGCAGTCGGCGGTGAGCACGCCCAGCGCCAGGCCGGGCCGGTCGGTGACCACGCCATCGGCGGCCGGCCGGGCATCGTCGGGCCAGGCGGCGGTCGCCACCACGGCGGTCGGGCTGTGCACCTGATGCAGCGTCACCAGCGCGGCGCCGGGCGCGACGGCCTCGACTGCCCGGTGGCGGTTGTCGAGCACCGCCGCTCGGTCGTCGGCCGAGCCCAAGCCGACATTGAGGCTGGCGAAGATGCCGGCCGAGACGCCGCCGGTACGGCCGAGAAAGCCGTGGGCGACGCCGTCCAGCGTCGGCGCGCGGACCAGGGTGATGGCGCCGGACAGGCCGGCGGCGGGATCGGAGGGGATGTCGCGGGTCATGGCGGGCTTATCCAGCCTCAGTCCCACAGCTGCAAGTGCATGATGTCCTCGTCGTCGGCATGGTCGCCGACCATGAACTTGTAGTGGCCGACGATGGTGAAGCCGTGCCGGCGATAGAAGGCCTGGGCGCGCGGGTTGTCGGCATAGACGCTCAAGTAGACGTCGCGGGCGCCGCGGGCGTGGCACTGGTCGAGCGCCCAGGCCATCAGCGTCGCGGCGACGCCCTGGCCCTTGTAGGCCGGCAGCACGTAGAGCTGCTTCAGCTCCAGCGCCGTGGCGGGCGGGTTGGCCACCGGCAGGCTCATCGGCCCGATCTTGGCATAGCCCACCAGCGCACCGTCCACTTCCGCCACCCGGTAGGCGCGTGCCGGGTCGGCCAGCTCCGCCGCCACCGCCGGCAGGCCGTGCACCCGGTCGAGGAAGGCGTTGAGGTTGGCCGCGCTGTAAAGATGGCCGAAGGTGTCGATGAAGGTTTCCCGCCCGAAGGCGGCCAGCGCCCCGGCGTCCTCGATCAATGGTGCGCGGTAGTGAACGTCGGTCATGTGTCGAACCCCAGCGGTGTCGGCCATTGCGGTGCCACAAGCGCCAGCACCTTGAACAGGGTGCCCATTTCCTCCGGGTCGGCGAGCCGGCGCGCGGCCATCACCAGCGCCTCGGCGCGCGGCGGATTGGCCTTCGCCAGCTGGGCGGTGCGCACGTCAAGCCCGAGCTGGCGCAGGAAACGCCCCTGGGTGACCGGCCCCAGTGTGCGCGCCCCGGCCGCCTGTGCGGCCTCGACCAGCGCCTGGAAGTCGACATGGGCGGTGATGTCCGCCTCGCCCGGGGCGACCAGCGGATCGGCGAACTGGTGGCGCGCCAGCGCCTGCAGCGTGTCGCCGCGTGCGCGGGTCGCGTGACCGTAGTCGATGAGCAGCGCCGCGCCGCCGACCCGGGCCAGCGCGCCAGCGATGTCGGCGGCCACGGCCTGTCCGGCCGGGCACAGCTCCAGCACCTCGCCAGTCGCCGCGTCCGCCAGCAACGGCGCCAGTGGCGCCAGGTCGTCGGCGCTGGCGGGATGACCGGGGACGAACGCGAGCGTGCCGTCCGCGCGCGCGTCCACCGCCTGCCAGGCCCAGCCGGCGTCGGTCAGCACCAGCCGCTCGATGGGCAGGGCGTCAATGAACTCGTTGGCGACGATGAGCAGCGGCGCGTCGGCGGGCAGCGACGCCCAGTCGGCGTGCCAGCGGGCGTGCGGCAGCCGGGCCGCCTGTTCGGCCCGCAGCACCGGGCTCATCTCGACGAAATGGATGTCGGCGGCGGCATGGAAGCCCGGCACCCGCGCCGTCGCTCGCCAGGCGTCGGCCATCAGGGTGCCGCGCCCCGGGCCGAGTTCGACCAGATGGACGCGGGCCGGCCGGCCGGCCCGCAGCCACAGGTCGGCCGCCCACAGGCCGATCAGCTCGCCGAACACCTGGGAGATTTCCGGCGCGGTGGTGAAGTCGCCGGCCTGACCGAACGGTACCTTGCGCATGTAGTAGCCGTGGTCGGGGTGGCCCAGGCACAGCGCCATGTAGCGCCCCAGCGGCATCGGGCCGCGCGCGGCGATCTCGTCGCGGATCAGCCGCTGGAGGGGCGTCATGGCCATCGGTTCAGGCGGGGCGCTGGCGGCGTCCGGCGGTGGCGACGAAATAGGCGCCGGCCAGCACCATCGGCAGGCTGAGCCACTGGCCCATGTGCAGGCCGCTGCTCTGGGCAAAGCCGACCAGCTGCGCGTCGGGCTCGCGGACGAACTCGACGGCGAAGCGGAACACGCCATAGCCCAGCAGGAAGACACCGCCGAGCAGGCCGGGCTTCAGGCGCGCGTCGGTCCTGAAGAACAGCAGCAGCAGGATGGCGAGCAGCACCGGCCCTTCCAGCACTGCTTCATAAAGCTGGCTCGGGTGGCGCGGCAGCGGCCCGCCGGTCGGAAACACCACGCCCCAGGGCAGGTCGGTGACCCGGCCCCACAGCTCGCCGTTGATGAAGTTGGACAGCCGGCCGGTGAACAGGCCGATCGGCACCACGCAGCAGATGTAGTCACCCACCCGCATCCAGTCGAGCTTGTTGAGCCGGCAGAACAGCAGGATGGCAATGAACACGCCGATCACCCCGCCATGGAAGGACATGCCGCCCTCCCACAGCTGGAATGCCCCCAGCGGGTGGGCCAGATAGTAGCCGGGATTGTAGAACACAACATAGGCCAGCCGGCCGCCGAGGATGATGCCCAGCGTCGCCCAGGTGACGAAATCGTCGACATGGCGCCGCGCCATTGGCGCGCCGGGGCGGGCGACGAGCCGCAGCGCCAGCCACCAGCCGAGCAGGATGCCGGCGATGTAAGCCAGCGCATACCAGCGGATGGCCAGCGGGCCGATCTGCAGGGCAATGGGGTCGATGTCGGGGAAAGGCATGGCGGTGCGATGGACCGAGGTTGTAAAAGTGTCGAAGCGTTGCCCCCTTGTCGGGAAGGGCGTTGCCGAGGTCAAGCCTCTGCCTCATAGTACGGACTAGAAGAACGCAAAACTGGGGAGCTTCGGATGGTTGAAGGCACGGCGGGGGACCGCGCGGAAGAGTCGTCGCTGGAGGCGTTTCGTGCCGAGACGCGTGCGTGGCTGGAGGCCAACTGCCCGCCCGAGATGCGCCAGCCGGCGGCGGGTGACGACGACATGTGCTGGGGCGGCCGGCGCTGGGTGTTCAGGAGCGAGGCGCAGAAGGTGTGGCTGGAGCGCATGGCGGCGCGCGGCTGGACGGTGCCGGAATGGCCGCGCGAGTACGGCGGCGGCGGGCTGTCCAAGGCGGAAGCGAAAATCCTGCAAGCCGAGATGGCGCGGCTGGGCTGCCGCTCGCCGCTGAGTTCGTTCGGCATCTGGATGCTGGGGCCGGCACTGCTGAAGTACGGCAACGAGGCCCAGAAGCGCGAGCATCTGCCGAGAATAGCCCGCGGCGAGATCCGCTGGTGCCAGGGCTATTCCGAACCGGGCGCCGGCTCCGACCTCGCCGGCCTCAAGACCCGCGCGGAGGACATGGGGGACCATTATCTGGTCAATGGCCAGAAAATCTGGACCTCCTACGCCGACCAGGCGGACTGGATCTTCTGTCTGGTGCGCACCGACGCCCAGGCGCCCAAGCACCTTGGCATCAGTTTCCTGCTGTTCGACATGGCGAGTCCTGGCGTTTCGACCAGCCCGATCAAGCTGATCTCCGGCTATTCGCCGTTCTGCCAGACCTTCTTCGACAATGTGAAGGTGCCCAAGGAGAACCTGGTGGGCACCCTCAACAAGGGCTGGGACATCGCCAAATATCTGCTGACGCACGAGCGCGAGATGATCGGCGGCATGGGCTTTTCCGGCGATGGCCGGGAGGCGCTGTCGCAGATCGCCGCACGCGAGATCGGGCTGGAGAATGGCGCCCTGGCGGACAGCGGCCTGCGCACCGACATCGTGCGTCACGAGATCGATGCCTGGGCGTTCGCGCTGACCATGGAGCGGGTGCTCGACGAGGCGAAGGCCGGTCAGGGCACCGGCGCCCTGTCGTCGATGCTCAAATATTATGGCACCGAGCTCAACAAGCGGCGCAACGAACTGCTGATGTCGGTGCTGGGCAGCGACAGCCTGATCTGGGAGGGCGACAATCCGCGCACTGGCGGCAAGGCCGGCGAGCGGCCCAAGGCCTGGCTGCGCAGCCGCGCCAACTCGATCGAGGGCGGCACGTCGGAGGTGCAGCTCAACATCATCGCCAAACGCGTGCTGCAATTGCCCGGCGCCTGAGTCGCGCGTCGGCCATTCTCGCGCGTGACCGTATTTTCTGACGCCTGTTGTTGACGTTATTCTGTTTCTGGGGAGCAGCCGAATGGCGCTGGTACTGACCGAAGATCAGCAGATGTTGAAGGATTCCGTGGCGGCCTTTCTCGCCGACAAGGCGCCGGTGGCGCAACTGCGGGCGCTGCGCGACAGTGCCGATGCCACCGGCTTTTCGCGCGATCTGTGGCGGGAGATGGCCGCGATGGGGCTGGCGGGCGTGCTGGTGCCGGAGGCCGAGGGCGGTAGCGGCTTTGGCTATGTCGGCGCCGGCCTGGCGCAGGAGCAGATCGGCCGCAACCTGTCGGCCTCGCCGATGCTGTCGACCGCCATCCTCGGCGTCACGGCGCTGCTGCGCGGCGGATCGAATGCCCAGCGTCAGGCATTGCTGCCCAAGATCGCCGCCGGCGACATGCTGCTGGCGCTGGCCGCCGACGAGCTGGCCCGTCACAACCCCACCCGGGTGAGCACGCTGGCGACACCGTCGGGCAATGGCTTCCTGCTCAACGGCGCAAAGGCGTTCGTGCTTGATGGCCATGTCGCGGACAAGCTGATCGTCTCGGCGCGCACCAGCGGTGCGGAAGGCGCGCGCGAGGGCATCACGCTGTTCCTGGTCGATCGCGCCGCCGCCGGGGTCGAGGTCAGTCGCACCGTCATGGTCGACAGCCGTAACGCGGCGCACGTCAGCCTCGACGATGTCCAGGTCGCCGGCGAGGACGTGCTGGGTCCGGTGGATGGCGGCCATGCCATTCTGGAACGGGTGCTGGATGCCGGTCGGGCCTGTCTGGCGGCGGAGATGCTGGGCGTGGCGGCGGAATCCTTCGATCGCACGGTGGAGTATCTCAAGCAGCGCGAGCAGTTCGGCGTGCTGATCGGCAGTTTCCAGGCGTTGCAGCATCGCGCCGCGCATCTGTTCTGCGAGGTGGAGCTGGTGAAGTCGGTGGTGCTGCGGGCCTTGCAGGCGCTCGACGCCGATGATCCGCGCGCGCCTGCGTTCGCATCGCTGGCCAAGGCCAAGGCCGGTGAGGTGGTCAGGCTCGCGACCAATGAGGCCGTGCAGCTGCACGGCGGTATCGGCATGACCGACGATTTCGATGTCGGTTTTTTCATGAAGCGGGCACGCGCCGCGGCGGAGACCTTCGGCGACATCGCCTTCCATGGCGATCGCCTGGCGCGCCTGGGCGGTTATTGAGGGACAGGGAGCGGGGAGAAAGACATGAGCGTGGCATTCGACAAGACCTACGACGCCATTCTGGCCGCCATGACCGGGCCGGGTACCCAGCTGGAGGTGCATGAGGCGGCCATTGGCGGCAATACCCTGCCGATGTTCAAGAATGTGCCGGCGACCATGGCCGACTTCCTGAAGCTGGCGCTGCTGCATGGCGACAAGGAATTCATCGTCTACGAGGGCGAGCGCTATACCTTCGCCCAGACCTATGCCCGCGCCGAGGCGCTGGCCGCCTGCCTGCAGAACGACTGGCACGTCGCCAAGGGCGACCGC
The DNA here is from genome assembly GCA_963205175.1 of Pseudomonadota bacterium. GTDB lineage: Bacteria > Pseudomonadota > Alphaproteobacteria > Sphingomonadales > Sphingomonadaceae > CAUJIW01. The sequence goes on along the minus strand of CAUJIW010000096.1, from coordinate 65,978 downwards.
GTGGTGATCGCCATGCGCAACTATCCGGAATGGATTTTCGCCTTCATGGCGATCGCCATGATCGGCGCCATCGCGGTGCCGCTCAATGCCTGGTGGCAGGCCGAGGAGTTCACCTATGCGCTGTCCGACAGCGACGCCCGGCTGGCCATCGCCGACGAGGAGCGGGCCTCGCGACTGGCCCAGGTGCCGCATGAGCAGCGGCCGCCGGTGCTGGTGGTGCGGCCGTCGGGCTTCGTCAATGGCGGCATGACCGCGCTGTCGGACAGCGTGTTCGAGAGCGGTGCCAAGCCGACGCCGGTGGCCATCGACCCGGAGGACGATCTGTCGATCATGTACACCTCGGGGTCCACCGGCTATCCCAAGGGCGCGGTGTCGCGGCAGCGCGGCATGGTCTCGGCGGTGTTCAACTATACCGCCGCCGGGCTGACCATGTTGCAGATCACCATGCAGGACGCTGCCGCACGCGGCGAGACGGTCGATCCCAATGCCATGCCGCAGCCAGTGGCGCTGCTGCCGGTGCCGCTGTTCCACATTACCGGCCTGGTGCCGATCCTGCTGGTGTGTTTCGTCATCGGCCGCAAGCTGGTGATCATGCACAAGTGGGATGTGGTGACGGCCTTCCGGCTGATCGAGCAGGAGAAAGTCACCTACTTCACCGGCGTGCCGACCATGAGTCTGGAACTGATGCAGCATCCGGACCGCGACAAGTTTGACCTGTCGTCGCTGGTGGATATCGGCGGCGGCGGCGCGGCGCGGCCGGCTGAACATGTGGGCCGCCTGAAGGCGGCGTTCCCCGGCCGGAATCCGGGTATCGGCTACGGGCTGACCGAGACCAATGGTGTCGGCGCCATGAATTCCCGCGAGAGCTACTACGACAAGCCGACATCGACCGGCCGCCCGACCCGGCCGCTGGTGGAAATGAAAATCGCCGGCGATGACGGCGCGGCGCTGCCGACGGGCGCGGTGGGAGAGGTCTGCATCCGTTCGATCTGCAACGTGCGCGGCTACTGGAAGAAGCCGGAGGCGACGGCGGAAGCCTTCACCACTGACGGCTGGTTCCGTACCGGCGATCTCGGCTATCTTGATGATGAAGGCTATCTGTTCATCGTTGACCGCAAGAAGGACATCATCATTCGCGGCGGCGAGAACATCGCCTGCCTGGAGGTCGAGTCGGCGATCTATCATCACCCGGCGGTCGCCGAGGTCGCGGTGTTCGGCCTGCCCGACGAGCGGCTGGGCGAGATCGTTGGCGCGGTGGTCTATCTCAAGCCGGGCGAGCGCGTGGATGCCGAGGATCTGCGTGATTATCTGGCGCAGCACCTGGCGGCGTTCAAGATTCCCGCGCGCATCTGGCTGGTGGCGGACCCGCTGCCCAAGCTGGGTTCGGGCAAGATCGACAAGGTGATGCTGAGGAAGGCTTATCGGGAACTGGCCAAAGCCGTCGCCTGAGGCTGCGGCGACGCCGGCTGGCAGCGAAACGGGGATTCAAGTGGCGGGTGAATTGGGGTAGGGGTGGGGAATGATCGACCCGAAATCCGACCTGCCCACCGCCATCAATACGCCGCTGCCGCAACCCCGGACGACGCGCCGGCGCTTCCTCATCGGTGGCGCCGCCGGGCTTGGTCTGCTGGTCGGCTATGCCCTGTGGCCACGCAATCCGGCACTGACACTGGTGGCGCGCGACGATGAGACCATCGTCAACGCCTGGCTCAAGATCGGCGCTGACGGCCGGGTGGTGGTCGTGGTGCCGCAGGCGGAAATGGGGCAGGGCGTCTATACGTCTCTGCCGCAGATCGTCGCCGAGGAACTGGGGGCCGACTGGGCCACCGTGGCGGTGGAACCGGCGCCGCTGCATCCGGTATACGCCAACAAGCTGGCCCTGCAGGAAGGTGCCGACGTGTTGCCGGGCTTTGCCAGGGGGGTGGCGCGCTGGACGCTGGCGACCATGGCCGAGCGCTTCTCGTTGCAGATGACCGGCGGCAGCACCTCGGTGCGGGCCTTCCATGACACCTTGCGGCTGGCGGGCGCCACGGCGCGTGAAATGCTGTGCCAGGCGGCGGCGCGACGCTGGGGTATCGACATTTCGCAGTGCCGGACCGAGAACAGCGAGGTGGTGGCGGGCGAGCAGCGGCTGTCGTTCGCGCAGCTGGCGGCCGCGGCCGCGCTGGAGGAGCCGCCGGTCAACCCGAAGCTGAAGAAACGGCGGGACTTCACGCTGATCGGCAAGAGCCCGGCCCGGCTCGATCTGCCCTCGAAGGTCGACGGGTCGTCGCGCTTCGGCGTCGATGTGCGCGTGCCGGACATGGTCTATGCCTCGGTTCGCGCCGGGCCGGTCAACGGCGCGGCACTGGTCACGGTCGACGACGCGGCGGCGAAGGCCCGGCCGGGCGTGCTGGCGGTGGTGCGCGGTCCGACCTGGGCGGCGGTGGTCGCCGGCAGCTGGTGGCAGGCCAATCAGGCGCTCGACGATCTCAAGCTGACCTTCGACACCGACGGACTGGAGCACGTCGCGACCGCGGCCCTCGACAAGGCGCTGACGGAGGCGCTGGCCGGCAGTGGCCGGGTCTACGCCGAATCCGGTGATGTGGACGCCGCGCTGGGTGCCGCGACCGATGTTGTCGAGGCGTCCTACAAGGTGCCCTATCTGGCACACGCGTGTCTGGAGCCCATGACCGCCACTGCGCGGGTGACAGCGGACAAGGTCGAGGTGTGGGCGCCGGTGCAGTCGACGACGCTGGCGGTCATGGCGCTGGCGCGGGCGCTGGATGTCGCCGAGGCGCGTGTCGCCGTCTATCCGACCCTGCTGGGCGGCGGCTTTGGTCGCAAGGTCGAGACGGATGCCGTGGTGCAGGCGGCTCTGATCGCGCGCGAGGCTGGCCGGCCGGTGCAACTGCTGTGGAACCGGCAGGAGGACATAACGCAGGACAAGTTTCGCCCGGCGGTGGTGGCGCGCCTGCGTGGCGCGGTATCGAAATCGGGAGGGGTTACCGTCTGGCATCATCACATGGCCGGTGCCTCGGTCCAGGGCAGTTCCATGGCGCGGCTGATGCCCAGGGTCAGTTTCAGTGAACCCGATGTGACCTCGGTGCAGGGAGCCGTGCATCTGCCCTACGCCCTGGGTGCGCGGCGTGTCAGCCATGCGGTGGTCGACGCGCCGGTGCCGGTGGGGTCGTGGCGCTCGGTCGGTCACAGCTACAATGCCTTCTTCATCGAATGCTTCATCGACGAACTGGCGGGCGCCGCCGGCAAGGATCCGTTGCAGTTCCGCCTCGACCTGCTGAAGGAGGCGCCGGCGCATGCGGCGGTGCTCGCCCTGGCGGCGGAGAAGGCCAGTTATCTGGCGCCGTTGCCGCCGGGTCATGGGCGAGGTGTCGCGCTGCACGAGTCGTTCGGTTCCATTGTCGCCCAGGTGGCCGAGGTGTTCGTATCGGCCGAGGGCGCGCTCAGCATCAAGCGTGTCACCTGCGCCATTGACTGCGGGCCAGCCATCCACCCCGACATCATCGCCGGCCAGATGGAGGGCGGCATCATTTTCGGCCTGACCGCGGCGCTCAAGGGCGAGATCACCTTCGCCGACGGCATGACCCAGCAGACCAACTTCGATGGCTATCCGCTGCTGACACTGGCGGAGACGCCGGCGATCGACGTGCATATCGTCAGTCCGTCCAGCCGGCCGCTGGGCGGCGTCGGTGAACCCGGCACACCACCGATCGCGCCGGCTGTCGTCAACGCCATCGCGGCCGCCACCGGCATTCGCATCCGCCGGCTGCCGATCGCCGATCAGCCGCTGCGCAACAGCACGCCGATCGGGCTTTAGCCCTTGCACACGGCCTGTCGGCGCTTATCTGCGAGACCATGAGTTCAATGACCACAGACACCGCCGCCCGTCCGCCTGATCACCCGCCCGTCGCGTTTGGCCGCGTCGGCGTGCTGCTGGTCAATCTTGGCACGCCGGATGCCACCGATTTCTGGTCGGTGCGCCGTTACCTGTCGGAGTTCCTGTCCGACCGCCGGGTGGTGGAGCTGCCGCGCCTGCTGTGGCAGCCGATCCTGCAGGGGATTATCCTGACCACGCGGCCCCGACGCTCCGGCCATGCCTATGCGCAGATCTGGGATCGCAGCCGCAACCAGTCGCCACTGAAAAGCATCACCGAGGACCAGGCGGCGGCGTTGCAGGCGCTGCTGGGGCCGGATGTCGACGTCGACTGGGCGATGCGCTACGGCAACCCCTCCATCGCCGGGCGGCTGACAGCGATGAAGGCGCGCGGTTGTGATCGAATCCTGATCGCGCCGCTCTATCCGCAGTACAGCGGCGCCACCACGGCCTCGGTGGTGGACAAGGTGGGCGAGGCAATGATGGCCATGCGCTGGCAGCCGGCGCTGCGCACCTTGCCGCCCTATTACGACGATCCGGGCTATATCGCGGCACTGGCGGGCAGCGTGCGTGCGCGCATCAACACACTGGACTGGGAACCGGAGGTGCTGCTGGCCTCCTTCCATGGCATGCCGCGCCGGACGCTCGATCTTGGCGATCCCTATCACTGCCATTGCCAGAAGACCGGCCGGCTGCTGCGCGAGGCGCTGGACTGGCCCGCGGCGCGTTTCCATATCACGTTCCAGTCGCGTTTCGGGCGGGCGGAGTGGCTGCGCCCCTATACCGACCAGACGCTGCGCGCGCTGGCCGGCAAGGGCGTGAAACGGCTGGCGATCATCGCGCCGGCCTTCACCGCCGACTGCATTGAAACGCTGGAGGAGTTGTCGCTGGCCAACCGCGACCTGTTCCTCAGCCATGGCGGCGAGGCCTTCGCCTATGTCCCGTGTCTCAACGCCGGCAGTGACGGCATGGCCATGCTGGCCGGGCTGGTGCGCCGGGAGCTGCAGGGCTGGATCTGACTCCACAGGACGGGCGGCGCGCTGACGACGGGCGGCGACCCGTCACGATTGAGTCACACCTCGCTGTCATTTGCTTGGAAGCGGCCAATAAATCTGGTTAGCTCTTGATTGTGCGCTGCAACGCGCTCTAGCGTCATCACGGATCTGGAGGGGTCTTTATGTCACGAGTGGCCATAGTAACCGGCGGCACACGGGGGATTGGCGAGGCGATTTCGATCCGGCTCAAGGACATGGGCATGACCGTTGCCGCCAACTACGCCGGTAACGACGTCAAGGCCGGGGAATTCACGGCGCGCACCGGCATTCGTGCCTACAAGTGGAATGTCGCTGACCATGAAGCCTGCCAGGAGGCGGTGACACGCATCGCCGGCGAGTTGGGTCCGGTGGAGGTGCTGGTGAATAATGCCGGCATCACCCGTGACGGCACCATGCTGAAGATGACCTACGAAATGTGGAAGGAGGTCATCGACGTCAATCTCGGTGGCTGCTTCAACATGGCCAAGGCGGTGTTCGGCGGCATGCGCGAACGCGGCTTCGGCCGCATCGTCAACATCGGCTCGATCAACGGCCAGGCCGGCCAGTACGGCCAGGTCAACTATGCGGCCGCCAAATCCGGCATCCACGGCTTCACCAAGGCACTGGCGCAGGAGGGCGCCAAGTTCGGCATCACCGTCAATGCCATCGCGCCGGGTTACATCGATACCGAGATGGTCGCGGCCGTCCCCCGGGACGTGCTGGACAAGATCGTCGCCAAGATTCCGGTGGGCCGGCTCGGCCATGCCGAGGAGATCGCGCGCGGCGTCGGCTTCCTGTGTTCGGACGACGCCGGCTTCATCACCGGCTCGACCATGTCGATCAACGGCGGACAACACATGTACTGAACAGACAACGCCGCGCTTTTGGGGAGGAGTGCCGTTGGGGAAGGGGTCGCTGAAAACAGCGGCCCCTCCTTTTATGGGCGCAAAGGCCGTGGCCTGATAACGGCCTACTGACCGGGGTTGGCCAGGCGAGCGACGGTGAGCCCCTTGGCGGCGAGCAGGTTCTGCACGCTCTTGCCGCCGGCCAGGTGGCCGGCGCCGACGGCCACGACCAACCGGCCGGGCTTGGCCAGCCGCGCGGCGATCCATTCGGCCCAGCGGGCATTGCGGTCATCGATCAGCACTCTGGCCAGCAGCGGCGTCGTGCTCATTGATTCATTGAGCCGCTCGCCGACTTTCTCGACGTCACCACGCGCCCAGTCGTCGATCAGGGCGCCGGATTCCTGACGCAGCTTGCCGAAATCGTTCAGCGTCGCGGCGAGCAGCGCGGTCTCTTCCGCCGGCGGCAGGCTGGCGAAGAAGCCGAACTGCTGGCCCGGCGTTTCCAGGCCCATGATGGTCTTGCCGGCCGCGCGCGCCTGCGTTTTCAGCACTTCCTCGGCGCCGTGCCGGGGGTCGAAGCCGAGCTGGGTCAGACTGGTGACGGCAATGGTGGTGCCGGCCAGCCATGGACGCATGGTGTCCAGCGCCGCCATCGGCAGGCCGACCTGCCCGGCAACGGTCTCCAGCTGGGTCAACACCTTGGGCGGCAGCTGGTCGGTGAGCCGCCGGTCGGGCGGGTTGAGGCCGAGCTGGCGGATCAGCGGCGCGATGGCGGCCGGGTCGTCGGGCATCACGGGTTCCAGCACCAGCGTGTCGGCGGTGTCGCACGCCGCCTTCACCGGGCCGTCGAACCAGCGCAGGCCCTCGGGCAGCAGGTGGGAGGTGCCGAACAGGAAGATGACGGTGTCGTGATCGTGGATCACCCAGAGCGCCGGGGTCGCCACCGTCGCCGCCGGCGCGTCCTGGCGGGCCCGCGCGGCGGTCGCGCCGCCCAGCAGCAGGCCGCACGCGAGGACACCCGCCGTGACGGCGTTAATCAGGCCGCGCAGGCGCGACGGACGCATCGTCAGGCCTTCTGTCCGAGGTCGAGCCGGTGGCCGGTCTCGAAGTCCCGCACCAGCAGGTCGGTGATGGCGTCGGCGACCACCGCGGCGGGCTTCAGCGTCGCCGGGTCCTCGCCGGGGAAGGCGTCCTTGCGCATGGCGGTGCGGGTGGCGCCGGGGTTGACGATGGCAACCCGGACACTGGTGAGACGCGCCACTTCCTCCGCATAGCAGTCGAGCATCGTCTCCAGCCCGGCCTTGCTGGCGGCGTAGGGACCCCAGTAGGCGCGCGGCCGGGTGGCGACCGAGGAGGTCAGCGCGACGACGCGGCCGGCGGGGCTGGCCCGCAGCAGGGCGTCGAAATCACGGATCAGCCGGTAACCGGCGGTCAGGTTGGTGGCGATCACCTGATCCCAGTCCTTGGGCGGGACGTGGCTCAGTGGCGACAGCGGCCCCAGCACGGCGGCGTTCATCACCAGGATATCGAGCCTGCCCCAGCGTTCAGCGACGTGGGCGGCCAGCTGGTCGACATGCTCGCCCTGGGTGATGTCCATCGGTACGATGGTGGCCGAGCCGCCGGCGGCGTGGATCTGCTCCTCCGCGTGGGTGAGCCCGCCTTCGGTGCGGCCGACCAGCACCACGTGAGCGCCGGCCCTGGCCAGTGCCACCGCGGTGACCGCGCCGATACCCCGGCTGGCGCCGGTGACGAGCGCGATGCGATCCGCCAGCGGCTGGGTCAAATCACCCGCTCCGCCAGCAGTGACAGCTGGTCCGGACGGTCGTTGTCCTCCAGGTCGGTGAGCCGGGTCGGGTAATCGCCCGTGAAGCAGGCGTCGCAATACTGCGGCGCGTCGTCCACCCGCATGTCCTCGCCGACCGCCCGGTAGAGGCCGTTGATCGACAGGAAGGCGAGGCTGTCCACCTTGATGTAGCTGGCCATGCGTTCGACATCCATCTGCGCCGCCAGCAGCTTCGAGCGCTCCGGCGTGTCGACGCCGTAGAAGCAGCTGTGCCGGGTCGGCGGGCTGGCGATGCGCATGTGGACCTCGGCCGCGCCGGCCTCGCGCAGCATCTGCACGATCTTCACCGAGGTGGTGCCGCGGACGATCGAATCGTCGATCAGCACGATGCGCTTGCCGGCGATCTGGGCGCGGTTGGCGTTGTGCTTCAGCTTGACGCCGAGGTGGCGGATGTGGTCGCCGGGCTGGATGAAGGTGCGGCCGATATAGTGGCTGCGGATGATGCCCAGCTCGAACGGCAGACCGGAGGCCTGGGAGTACCCGATGGCCGCCGGCGTGCCGGAATCCGGCACCGGCACCACCATGTCGGCCTCGACGCCGCTTTCCAGCGCCAGCTGGGCGCCAATGCGCTTGCGGATTTCGTAGACGCTGAGGCCATCCACCACCGAATCGGGGCGGGAGAAATAGACGTGCTCGAAAATGCACGGCCGCGCCCGCACGGCGGCGAACGGCTTGTGCGACTGCAGGCCGCGCTCCGACAGCACGATCAGCTCGCCGGGGTCCAGCGAGCGGATGAAGGTGGCGCCGACGATATCCAGCGCGCAGGTCTCGGAGGCGAGAATGTACGAGTCGTTCAGCCGGCCGAGCACCAGTGGCCGCACGCCCAGCGGGTCGCGCACCGCGATCAGGCCCTCGCGGGTGAGGCAGACCAGGCTGTAGGCGCCCTCGATGCGGCGCAGGGCGTCGATGAAGCGGTCCAGCAGCGTGCGGTAGCTCGACGTCGCCACCAGGTGGATGATGACCTCGGTGTCGGAGGTCGACTGGAAGATCGAACCCTGGCGGACCAGCTGGCGGCGCAGCGTCGTCGCGTTGGTGAGGTTGCCGTTGTGGGCGACGGCGAAGCCACCGGTGGCCAGTTCGGCGAACAGCGGCTGGACGTTGCGCAGCGCCGTCTCGCCGGTGGTGGAGTAGCGGACATGACCGATGGCCGAGGTGCCGGGCAGCTTGTCGATGATCTCGGCGCGGTCGAAGTTGCCGGCGACATGCCCCATGGCGCGGTGGTTGTTGAAGTTGGCGCCGTCCCAGCTGGTGATGCCGGCGGCTTCCTGGCCGCGATGCTGCAGGGCATGCAGCCCGAGCGCGGTGATGGCGGCGGCGCCATCGGTGCCATAGATGCCGAAGATGCCGCACTCCTCGCGCAGCTTGTCGTCATCGAAGGGGTTGGTGGTAAAGGCGGCGAACGGTTGATTCATCGCGGCTTCCATACTTGCCCCCCAACGACACACGCGTCCCGCCGCCGTCCTGCCCCGGTGGTGGTGACTCGGGCGGTCATATAACTGTCTTGAGCCGCTTTGTCCTCCCCTATTGTGCGTCCGGTGCCGGACGCGCTACCAGCATCAGCGGACGGGCACCGGTCCGGACGGCAAGGGCAGGAACAGCGATGGCAGGGACGACACCGGACGACATCACCACCGCCGAGCGGGAGGAAGGCAGCCGGCTGCTGCCGCGCTTCGACGAGCGCGGCCTGGTGGCGGCGGTAGCGACCCATGCCGAGACCGGCGAGGTGCTGATGCTGGCCTACATGAACGCCGAGGCGCTGGCGCGCACCATCGCGACCGGCGAGGCGCACTACTGGTCGCGCTCGCGGGCCGAAATCTGGCACAAGGGCGCCACCTCGGGGCATGTGCAGACAGTGGTCGAACTCAGGGTCGACTGCGACCAGGACGCGGTGTGGCTGAAGGTGCTGCCGCACGGGCCGGGCCAGTGCCATGTCGGCTATCCGGGCTGTTTCTACCGGCGGGCGCCGCTCGGCCAGCCGGCGGGCGAGCCGGTGCGGCTGGAAACGGTGGAGGCCAAGGCCTACGACCCCAAGGCGGTGTACGGCCATTAACCCGGCGGAGGCGCGGGTGCTGGCGCGGCGCGGGTTCAGGCGGCGTCCTGCGTGCTCGAACGAGGGGCGACCGGCACGAACAGGTTGACGGCGCCGGGTGCCAGCGGGTCGATGTCGAGCTTGCTGCCGGTCATGGTGATTGCCTTGGCCAGTTTCCTCTTCAGGGTCGCGGCGTCGACGTTGGGCTTGTAGCCCAGCGACTTGAAACCGATCTTGACGATGCTGCGGGAGGCGGCGACCTGGACGGTCATCTGCGAACTGTCCTTGAAATAGTCGCCGATCACCAGCAGCACGTGGTTGAGCGCCGGAATATCGACCGTCAGCGCGGCGGCGGCCGGGACCACCACTTTCAGTGATCGCTGGCCGATCAGCGCCCGTTGCAGGATCGTCTTCAGGCCGGCGGCGTCGAGGTCGGTCGGGTTGGCGCTCACCAGCCCCTGGGCGAGTGCGCGTTCATAGAGCAGCATGTCCATCAGCACCGCCGCCTTGGGATTGCGCGGCGCCGCGACGGCCATCAGATGATCAACGGAAATCTCCTTGCGCGCCATACTCGTACCGTCTGTCGCCAACTGCCTCAATGCCCTGTAGGTTCGTCATCGACCGGATGACTGGCACCATCAAACGGCACAGACGTCAACGAAACGTAAATGCTTGTCCAGCCGCGCCGCCGGAGGAGACCAATGGCCCATCGGCACCGGCGACTCGCCGGACCCGCAGCGGTTGCGGGCCGGGCCGGCGTCCGGCCTCAGGCCTCGATCCTCGGCTTGCCACGGGTGCCGCCCTTGCTGGCCCCTCCCTTGCTTGCCTTGGCACTGGGGGCCGCCGGCACGATCTCGAAGGCGAGCTTGTCGTCCTTGAGATGTACCCGCACCTCGCCGCCGTTGACCAGCTTGCCGAACAGCAGCTCGTCGGCCAGCGGCTTCTTGATCTCTTCCTGGATCAGACGGGACATCGGCCGGGCGCCGTAGAGCCGGTCGTAGCCGCGCGCGGTCAGCCAGTCCTTGGCCTCGTCGGTGAGCGCGATGTGAACGTTGCGATCGGCCAGCTGCATCTCCAGCTGGAGGATGAACTTGTCGACGACGCGGGCGACCACCGGGGTCGGCAGATAGTCGAACGGGATCACCGCATCCAGACGGTTGCGGAACTCCGGCGCGAACATCCGCCTGATCGCCTCCTCGTCCTCGCCCTCGCGGGTCGAACGGCCGAACCCGATGGCATCCTTGGCCATCTCTGCGGCGCCGGCGTTGGTGGTCATGATCAGCACGACGTTGCGGAAGTCGACGGTCTTGCCGTGGTGGTCGGTCAGCCGACCGTTGTCCATCACCTGCAGCAGGATGTTGAACAGGTCCGGGTGGGCCTTCTCGATCTCGTCGAGCAGCAGCACGCAGTGGGGGTGCTGGTCGACGGCATCGGTGAGCTGGCCGCCCTGGTCGAAGCCGACATAGCCCGGCGGCGCGCCGATCAGCCGGCTGACCGAGTGGCGCTCCATATATTCCGACATGTCGAAGCGGGTGAGCGGAATGCCCATCAGTTCGGCGAGCTGCTTGGCGACCTCGGTCTTGCCGACGCCGGTGGGGCCGGAGAACAGGTAGCAGCCGATCGGCTTGTTGGGCTCGCGCAGGCCGGCGCGGCTGAGCTTGATCGCCGCCGCCAGCGCCTCGATCGCCTTGTCCTGGCCGAACACCACCCGCTTGAGCTCGCCGTCGAGGTTGGCCAGCGTCTTCTTGTCGTCGGTGGAGACCGACTTGGGCGGGATGCGGGCGATCTTGGCGACCACGCCTTCCACCTCGCGCACGCCGATGACCTTCTTGCGCTTGTTGGGCGGCACCAGCATCTGCGAGGCGCCGACCTCGTCGATGACGTCGATCGCCTTGTCCGGCAGCTTGCGGTCGTTGATGTAGCGCGCCGCCAGCTCCACCGCCGACTTGATGGCCTCGGCGGTGTACTTCACCTTGTGGTGCTCTTCGAAATAGGGCTTCAGCCCCATCATGATCTTGATCGAGTCCTCGACGGACGGCTCGTTGACGTCGATCTTCTGGAACCGGCGCAGCAGCGCCCGGTCCTTCTCGAAGTGGGAGCGGAACTCCTTGTAGGTGGTCGAGCCGATGCAGCGGATGGCGCCCGACGACAGCGCCGGTTTCAGCAGGTTGGAGGCGTCCATGGCGCCGCCGGAGGTGGCGCCGGCGCCGATGACCGTGTGAATCTCGTCGATGAACAGGATGGCGTGCGGCATCGCCTCCAGCTCGGTGACGACCGCCTTCAGCCGCTCCTCGAAGTCGCCGCGATAGCGGGTGCCAGCCAGCAGCGCGCCCATGTCCAGCGCGTAGATGACCGCCGGCTCCAGCACTTCCGGCACCTGATGTTCAATGATCTTGCGCGCTAGGCCCTCGGCGATGGCGGTCTTGCCGACGCCGGGATCGCCGACATACAGCGGGTTGTTCTTCGAGCGCCGGCAGAGAATCTGGATAGTGCGCTCGACCTCGGCCTCGCGGCCGATCAGCGGGTCGATCTTGCCGGTACGCGCCTTGTCGTTGAGGTTGACGCAGAACTGCTTGAGCGCCGAATCCTGGGGCTTGGCCTGGCCCTTGCCCTTGGCGCCCTTCGGCTCCTGTTCGTCGCGCGGCGGTGTTTCATCGGCGGTGCCGCGCACCCGGCGCGGCTCGGCGGTGCCGGTCTTGGCGATGCCGTGGGAGATGAACGACACGGCGTCCAGCCGGGTCATGTCCTGTTGCTGCAGGAAGTAGACGGCATGGCTCTCGCGTTCGGAAAACAGCGCCACCAGCACGTTGGCGCCGGTCACGTCCTCCCGGCCGGACGACTGCACATGCAGGATCGCCCGCTGCACCACCCGCTGGAAGCCGGCGGTGGGGGAGGGCTCGACGCCGTCCTCGGCCTTCAGCGAGTCCAGCTCGGTGTCGAGATACTGGCTGACCTGCTGGCCCAGTTCGTCGATGTCGACGCCGCAGGCGCGCATCACCGCGGCGGCGTCGCGGTCGCCGACCAGCGCCATCAGCAGATGTTCCAGCGTGGCATATTCGTGCCGGCGGCGCCCGGCTTCCGCCAGCGCCTTGTGCAGGGTCTGTTCGAGCTGCTTGGAGAAGGACGGCATCTACGCACTCCCGTGGGGTCAGCCGCGGGGGTGAGACCGAACCCATGCCAGAAAGATTGGACGCTTTTGCCCGGCAATCAAGAGGGAGAAAGGCCCGGGCGGCGATTCAGGGTGATGTCGCCGCCCTGCCGCCGGGCTTGCGCCCCGGCTTGCGCCCCGGCTTGCGCGGCGCCAGCGCCCGGCCGACCTCGGCCTCGCGGGCGGCGATCCAGTCCGGGTCGGCCAGCGGCCGGCCGGTGCGCAGCCGCGCCTCGATGGCCTCCACCGCCGCCGCGTCCAGCCCGCCCGCCGCCATCCCCCGGCGCAGCAGCGCCCGCCAGTTGCGCACATGCCGGCCCAGCGCCGCGACATCGGTCAGCGGATCGTCCGCCACCCGTTTGCCCGCCACATGGCTGCGCGCGCTCGACCAGTGCCAGTCGGCCGCCGTCGCCACCAGCCCCGCCGCCACCGGGTTCTGCTCGACATAACGCACCGCCGCCATCAGGTGGCCGTCGTCCATCGGGTAGCTGGCGAAACGGCCCTGGAACAGGTGGCCACGCCAGCCCTCGCGGAAGTTGACATGGCGGGTGTAGCGCCGGTGCGCCTCGCCCAGCGTCGCGCGCAGGCCGTCCGCCGTGCGCGGCACCAGCACCAGATGGACGTGGTTGTCCATCAGGCACCAGGCGAGGCAGCGGGTGTCGCTGGCCCGCGCCGCCTCGGCCAGCAGACCGAGGTAAAGCTCACGGTCGTCGTCATGGAAGAACACCGGCAGGCGACGGTTGCCGCGCTGGGTGACGTGATGAGGAACATCGGGCAGGACGATACGGGCGAGTCTGGCCATGGCCCACCGTGTCACAGCAGGCGCAGAATGTCAAAATAGGTATACTGTCCCCGGAAATTCCAGCCGCATTCTGCACCCTCGGGCGTGGGGTGCTGCCACTACACGGGCGGCGGCGCTCGCATGTCCGACCATATGACCCAGTCCTTCAAGGCGGGGGCGTAGTCGGTGACAGCAGCCACAACCGTCTGCATAAAGGAATCGTCAGCCTCGGGATGCACTCGGATGCCGACAAGGTGTTCTTCTGGAGGCCAGTCCAAAGGAAGGCCGCTCTCTTCACTGGCATCCTCATTCGTCAGCAAGATTCGAAACTCTTGCTCATATTCAAATGGGGGCCGCTTCTTCGTTATGAGGTCTTCTCGTGTGGGGGTCCGCTTGGCGCTACCGGGGTTTTCATATGATACTTTGAAGAGCTGGGGACCATGCAGCGATGCAACGAGCTTGTCGTAGGTGGTTTCGAGTGCGACACCTTCCGCTGACCCACAGTAAATCCGCCAGAGCGCGTGAGATTCATGTTCTGACGCGCGCCAGCAATTTACGAAGGTCGTTTTGCGCCACTTCGGGATAATCCGCATGGCACGCTCTATGGCAGATTCAATCGGCCCGCCGTTTAACGGTAGCTGCGGAGGCGGATGGTGCTGGATGACGTGCTGAAGTTGGTTGCCCGCTAGTGCCATTTCCCAAGGGTCGCCCAACAGATCGGCTCTGGAAAGCCATAGTTGCTTGCGTTGAAGCATCCACAGAAAGCGGGAAAATTTCATATATCGCCACATCTTATTCGGTGCGGCACTCGAATTGGTTCCAATCTGCATGGTCAACGCACCCCCTCTCATGAGGTCATATGCGCAGCATTTCAGCGGCGGTGCTAGAAATACGCTTGAAGTGCGCCAGTGGCGGCTCAGTGTCCCAAAAGGGTGTTCGCGTAAGTGACTTTAATTGTTAGGAAAAATTGGTCGGAACGAGAGGATTCGAACCTCCGAGCCCCACACCCCCAGTGTCGGGGCCGGCTACATGTCGAGATTGGCGATGGCGGCGCGCGCCCGACCCGCATCACCGTGTCGTCCAGCCGGATGCGCGCGATCACGACCGCCCCCGGCGGGCCATCCACAGGCCGAAGCCGAGCAGCAGCAGGCCGAGGAAGGATTCCCACACCGCGCGGGTGATGTCGGCGACGGCGCCGTGCGACACCTGAACCAGCGCGCTCGACAGGCTGAGTAGCGCCAGCAGCACGCAGGCCAGACCGATCCAGCGGCGCACACCGCGCCGGCGGCCGGCCATTGGCGGCGACGGCCGGGGGGCGCGCGTCGACGCCCGGCGACCGCGCGGCGTCGCGGAGTCCGCCGCGCCGGAAGCCTCGGGGGTGCCGGGCGGCTCAGGCCGCGCCGAAAACTCGCCGGAAGATGGTATCGACATGCTTGAGATGGTAGCCGAGGTCGAACAGCGCGTCGAGCTCGGCGGCGCTGAGCGCCCTGGCCACCTCGGCATCGTCCTTCAGCAGCGCCAGCAGCGACAGCGCGCCGTCGGACTCCCACACCTTCATGGCGTTGCGCTGCACCAGCCGGTAGGCGTCCTCGCGGGAGACGCCCTTCTGGGTCAGCGCCAGCAGCACCCGCTGCGAGTGGACCAGGCCGCCCATCTTGTCGAGGTTCCTGGCCATCCGCTCAGGGTAGACCACCAGCTTGTCGATGACGCCGGTCAGGCGGGCGAGCGCGAAATCCAGCGTCACCGTGGCATCGGGGCCGATCATCCGCTCCACCGACGAGTGGGAGATGTCCCGCTCGTGCCACAGCGCCACATTCTCCATCGCCGGCATCGCATAGGCGCGCACCATGCGGGCAAGCCCGGTGAGGTTCTCGGTCAGCACCGGGTTGCGCTTGTGCGGCATCGCCGACGAGCCCTTCTGGCCGGGCGAGAAATACTCCTCCGCCTCCAGCACCTCGGTACGCTGCAGGTGGCGGATTTCGACCGCCAGCCGCTCGATCGACGAGGCGATGACCGCCAGCGTGGCGAAGTACATGGCGTGGCGGTCGCGCGGGATGACCTGGGTCGACACCGGCTCCGGTTCCAGCCCCAGCGCCTTTGCGACATGCTCCTCGACGCGCGGATCGATGTTGGCGAAGGTGCCGACGGCGCCGGAGATGGCGCAGGTCGCCACTTCCTTGCGCGCCGCCACCAGCCGGTCGCGGCAGCGGCTGAACTCGGCGTAGGCCTGGGCGAGCTTCAGCCCGAAGGTCACCGGCTCGGCGTGGATGCCGTGGCTGCGGCCGATGCACGGGGTCATCTTGTATTCGAACGCCCGGCGCTTGATCGCCGCCAGCAGGGCATCGATGTCGGCGAGCAGGATGTCGGCGGCGCGCACCAGCTGGACGTTGAGGCAGGTGTCGAGCACGTCCGAGGAGGTCATGCCCTGGTGGACGAAGCGGGCCTCGGGGCCGACATACTCCGCCAGGCTGGTGAGGAAGGCGATGACGTCGTGCTTCACCTCGCGCTCGATCTCGTCGATGCGGGCGACGTCGAAGTTGCCGCGCTCCCATACCGCCTTGGCGGCCTCGGCCGGAATCACCCCCAGCTCGGCCAGCGCGTCGCAGGCGTGCGCCTCGATCTCGAACCAGATGCGGAAGCGGGCTTCCGGCTCCCACAGGGCGACCATCTCGGGGCGGGACTAGCGGGGGATCATAGGGCGAGGCCTTCCTGAAAACCGGGGAGCGGCCGCACGCCCCGGGAAGCGCGCCAGCCGGCGACAAGGCCGCTGCCTATCAAAGGCCGCCCCGCCCGGCAAGCAGGGTCTGGCGGATCGGGTCGCGGGCGGGCGGATGGCGCGGCGGCACGGGCAGGGCGGGGTAGCCGGGGGACGGCTCGGGCGGGGTGAGGTGGACGGGGTGGGCCGGCCTGACCGGCGCCCATGAGGTTCCGCTTGCGGGCGGGCGGCAAATCCGTATAGTGCGCGCCGCTTTACAGGCTCTTGCTGGTGCAGCATGCGGAGAGGTGGCCGAGTGGTCGAAGGCGCTCGCCTGGAAAGTGAGTATAGGTCAAAAGCCTATCGCGGGTTCGAATCCCGCCCTCTCCGCCACCGGCCTGCGGCGCTCGTCCGGTCGGCCGCGACCGGCCCCCGCCTCTTGTCTCCTACGCCACCCGGCCGGTGATGGTGCGCAACGGCCAGCTGACAGTGCGGCGGGCTTCCGGCGTGTCGCCCCATAGCGGCGCCAGGGTCTGCGCGAGTGCCGGCAGCGGATCGCGGCCGGTGGCGCTGCGGTAGCGCTGCACCGCCGACCAGGTGGCGAGGTAGCCGGTGAACTGCTCCAGCGTCCACGCGACAGTCATGGTGAGGGTGGGAAAGGGCACCTCGGGGAAGCGGCGCGGGATGCTGGCGTAACCGCTATCGATATGGCGGCGATCGCCTGGCCAGTAGGGGCCGATGTCGCCCCGGTAGAACTCCAGCACGGCAGTGTCGATTGCCTCGTCGATGGTCGCCAGCTCGTACATCACCGCGACGAACAGCCCGCCCGGCCGACACACCCGCGCCACTTCGTCGTAGAAGCGCGGCACGTCGAACCAGTGCAGCGCCTGGGCCACCAGCACGGCGTCCACGGTGTTGCTGTCCAGCGTCGAGGCCTCCGCCGTCGACACCGAATAGTGCACCTTCGGGTGCCGCTCGGCCGAGCCGACCTGCTGGGCGCTGGCATCGGTGGCGAACACCCGGTCGAAGGCCGCCGCCAGCCCGAGGCTGGCCTGGCCGTTGCCGCAGCCGCAGTCCCACGCCGCCTCGCGGGCCGGCGCCGCCTCGGCGATGGCGGTGAACAGCGCCGCCGGATAGCGCGGGCGATAGTCCCGGTAGAGGGCGGCATGGCGGGAGAAATGATCCTGGAAGTTGCTCAACGGTCCACCACTTTCAGAAGCTTGCGCTCCAGCAGATTGAGAATATTCGCCAGCTCGTGACCGCGCTTGAGCACGGCGCCGGCCGGCCCCAGCAGCGCGTAGGCACCCTGACGACGGGTGAGGTCGGGGCGTTTGACAATCTGGGCATCCGGTCGTTCCGAGGCGCGCTGGAAGATCGAGAAGGTCGCCTGGTCGCGGCCCATGTCGATGGCGTAGTCGCGCCAGATGCCCGAGGCGACGCCGCGCCCGTAGATGTTGAGCAGGGCGCCCAGCTCGCGGCGGTCGAACACCACCTGCGGCGTTCTGGGGGAGACCCTGTCGGGCAGGCGGTGATCGGGCAGGCGGTGGTCGGACGGGCGGTTGTCGGACAGGCCGGGCCGGTCGTCGGACGACGCGGCGGGGCCGGGCCTTATGGGTGTGACATTCTCCATGACCCGACCAATATAGTCCGATCAGGACCGCCACACAGCGACCTAGATCAACTTTCCGGGACGGATTTGGGGGGGGGCTCAGCCCACGGAATGGCGCTTGTGGGCTCAGCCGACGGAATGCCGACTTGTGGGCTTAGCCCACGGAATGCCGACTTGTGGGCTCAGCCCACGGAAGGCCGGCCTGTCGGCTCAGCCGAGGTTCGCAGACTTGTCGGCTCAGCCGACGGAATGCCGCGGCGCGTCGTCGTCGCCATTGGCCGGGGCGGCCGGGGCGGGCAGGCGGCCGGTCTGCTCGCTCTCCAGCGCGGCCAAGCGGGCGCGCAGACGCTCCATCTCGCAGCGCAGGATGTCGAACTTCTGGGTCTGCGGGTCGTACTTCTCGTCGCACGGGGTGCCGTAGGCCATGAAGTCCTGCGCGAACACCTTGGCGTCCATCAGCACCGGCTTGGCCGGGTTGCCGACCATGGTGGCGCCGTCCGCCACGTCCTTGGTCACCACCGCGTTGGCGCCGATGCGCGCCCGGGTGCCGACGGTGATCGGGCCGAGAATCTGCGCGTTGGCGCCGATGATGGCGCCGTCGCCGATGGTCGGGTGGCGCTTGCCGCCCTTGCCCGAGGAGGGGTCGACGCCGCCCAGCGTGATGCCCTGGTACATGGTGACATCATCGCCGATCTCGGCGGTCTCGCCGATCACCACGCCCATGCCGTGGTCGATGAAGAAGTTGCGGCCGATGCGGGCGCCGGGGTGAATCTCGATGCCGGTGAGGAAGCGGCTGAACTGCGACACCAGCCGGGCCAGCCAGAACAGGTGCGCTTCAAACAGCCAGTGGGCGACCCGGTGCAGCGCCACCGCGTGGACGCCGGCATAAAGCAGCACTTCCCAGCGGCTGCGCGGGGCCGGATCGCGCGCCTTGATCGAGTCCAGATAGGCCACGAGCGCGTGCATCATGGCAGGCTCCCCACAATCTTCCTTGAGCCTGGCTTATGTCAGAATTGGTGTCGGCCTGCAATCGCCAACAACGCTCCTGAAATGGGACGGATTGTTCATGAATGGCGGACAGTTGGGTCGATGCCGGCGCCCGGATCCGCGCTCGCGTGGCCGGGCCCGAGTTGCTTTTCCCACTTGGCGACCACGGCGGTGGCCACCGAGTTGCCGACGACGTTGGTGGCGGAGCGGCCCATGTCGAGGAACTGGTCCACCGCCAGCACCAGCAGCAGGCCCTCCTCGGGGATATGGAACACCGGCAGGGTGGCGGCGATCACCACCAGCGAGGCGCGCGGCACCCCGGCCATGCCCTTCGACGTCACCATCAGCAGCAGCAGCATGGTGATCTGCTGGCCTAGGCTGAGCTCGATGCCATAGACCTGGGCGATGAACAGCGCCGCGAAGGTGCAGTACATCATCGAGCCATCGAGGTTGAAGGAGTAGCCCAGCGGCAGCACGAAGCTGGAGATGCGCTTCGACACGCCGAAATGCTCCAGCCGTTCGAGGATGCGCGGGTACGCGGCCTCCGAACTGGCGGTGGAGAAGGCCAGCAGCAGCGGATCGCGCATCGCCCGCACCAGGCCGCGGATGCGGGACCCCAGCACGACGAAGCCGGCGCCCACCAGCACCAGCCACAGTACCGCCAGCGCCACATAAAAACTGCCGATGAACTTGCCGTAAGTCAGCAGCACACCCAGCCCCTGGGTGGTGATAGTGGCGGCCACCGCCGCGAACACCGCCAGCGGCGCGAGCTTCATCACGTAGCCGGTGATGGTTAGCATCACTTCCGCCATCTGCTCGGCGATATGGGCCAGCCCGCGCGCCTTGTCCCCCAGCGCGGCAATGGCGGTGCCGACGAAGATCGAGAACACGACGATCTGCAAAATCTCGTTGTTCGCCATCGCCTCGATGAACGATCGCGGGAAGACGTGGGTGATGAACTCACGGAGGTTGAGCGAGGTCGTCTTGATGCCGGCGTCCGCTCCTGCCTCGGGCAGCGGCAGCGACAGGCCGGCGCCAGGCGAGAACAGATGCACCAGTATGAGCCCGAGTGTCAGCGATACCAGCGAGGCGCCGATGAACCAGGCCATGGTTTTCACGCCGACCCGGCCGACCGACGCGGAGTCCTCCATGTGGGCGATGCCGACCACCAGCGTCGAGAACACCAGCGGCGCGATGATCATCTTGATCAGCCGCAGGAAGATGTCGGTGAGGATGGAGAAGTAGCCGGCCAAGGTCTTGGCCTGGTCCGCATCGGCACTGTAGGCATGGCCGATATAACCAACGATGATGCCCAGCAGCATGCCGATCACGATGTAGACGGTGAAACGCCGCGACATGTCGCTGCCCCCCTGGCGTGTTGTAAGACTGTCCGCACCACGGATAGGCGGCGCCCGGAGCGAGTGCAAGTCCGGTCCCGTCGTGGCTGGTCGTTCCGGCTCCCGCCGCGGTCGCCGGGTTTCGCGCGCGCGGCGGCCTGTGTCTGGTGCCGGGATGGCCCGGAGGTTTGCCGGCTTCCAAGCTTAGCTTGTCGATGCGTCAGCAAATCTGTGTTGCGCCGCGAGAGGGGCAGCCGTTAGGGTCGCGCCGTTCAGACGCCGCCCTGATCTGGGTATCAACTGGGGAATCCTTACCGCGTGCCGGATCTGTTTGCCGCCGATACCCTGATCTTTGTCGCGATCGGCTTTGTCGCGCAGCTGTTCGACGGCGCGCTGGGCATGGGCTTCGGTGTCATCAGTTATACCGTGCTCACCGGCATGGGCGTGCCGCATGCGGTGGTGTCGGCCAGTGTCAATGGCGCCAAGATATTTACCGGCTCGGCGTCCGGGCTGGCCCACATCAGCCACAAGAACATCGACTGGAAGCTCTTCGGTCTGCTCGCTGTCTGCGGTTCGGTGGGGGGCGTTGTCGGGGTGCTGGTGCTGACACGGATGCCCTCCGACATCCTCAAGCCGGTGATTGCCGTTTATCTGATCGGGGTCGGCGTCTATATCGTCTGGCGGGCCTTCCGGCACATCCAGGTGCATGTCGGCCACAAGCGTACCGCCATGGTCGGCACCGCCGGCGGCTTCCTGGAAGCCACCGCCGGCGTGTGGGGGCCGCTGGTCACCAGCAACCTGATCGCGCTGGGCGCCAACCCGCGTTATGCTGTGGGGTCGGGCAATCTGGCCGAGACGGTGGTAGCGCTTGTCGTATCGCTGATGCTGGCGCACCACATCGGGCTGGAAAACTTCTCCAAGGCGGTGCTCGGGCTGCTGATCGGCGCCATCATCGCGGCGCCGTTCGCCGCCCGCTTCGCCCGCCAGCTGCCGGCCAAGACGTTGATGGTCGGTGTCGGCCTGCTGGTCATTGTCACCAGCGTCTACCGGCTGGCCCAGACGCTGCTTTAGGCCCGGCCCTGCCTCCCGGCGGCGCCCAGCCGGGTTTAGGTCCCACGGGGATCGCTGCTCATCGCCGCAACCTCTACGTCCGAAACGTGCCGCAGGAGCGCGGCGGTACGGGTGCGCATTGGTCAGGTCAAGCTTTCGTCAGGCCCGGCAGGCCGACGTCAGGCCGGGCAGGCGGGATCAGGGCGCGCGCCGGCGCGTCCTTCAGGCTGGACTTATCGTAAAATATGCATATAATGCAGAAATAAATCGAAAGTATCGATCATGATCCTGCCGACCATCAAGCAGCTGCAATATCTCACCGCCCTGTTCGAGCATGGCCATTTCGGCAAGGCGGCGGAGGCCTGCTTCGTCACCCAGTCCACCCTGTCGGCCGGCCTGCGCGAGCTGGAAACGGCGCTGGACGCCGCCCTGGTCGAGCGCACCAAGCGGGTGGTGCGGTTCACGCCGCTGGGCGAGAAGATCGCCCGCAAGGCCTACTTGGTTCTTCGAGAGGCGACGGAAATTGCCCATCTGGCACGTGCTGCCGGCAAGCCGCTGGCCGGGGAGCTGCGGCTGGGGGTGATCCCCACCATCGCGCCGTTCTTTCTGCCCAAGGTGCTGCCGGGCCTGCGCGCCGCCTATCCCGAGCTGAAGCTCTACCTGCGCGAGGAGATGAGCCACGTCGCCTGCGACGCGCTGGCGCGCGGGCATGTCGACTGCGTGCTGCTGGCGCTGCCCTATCCGTGCGGCGACGTCGAGGTGGCGGAGCTGTTCGACGACACGCTGGTCGCCGCCTTCCACAGGCAGGACCTGCCGGCGACCACCAGCGCCGTGCTGCCCTCGACGCTGGACAACGAGCATCTGCTGCTGCTGGAGGACGGCCACTGCCTGCGCGACCATTCGCTGGCGGCCTGCGAACGGCCGGACCTGCGCGGCGACCGCGCCATCCTCGGCACCTCGCTGCACACGCTGGTGCAGATGGTGGACAACCGGCTGGGCCTCACCCTGCTGCCGCAGATGGCGATCGATGCCGGCATCCTGGAGGGCACCGACGTGGTCACCCGGCCGCTGGCGTCGGACCACACCACCCGGCGCATCGCGCTGGTGTGGCGCCGGCGCAGCCCGCGCGACGAGGAGTTCCGTCTGCTCGCCGGCTTCCTGCGCGCGGCCCACGATGAGCTGCGGACCGACGCCGTCGCACCGGCGACGCTCGCAGCGGTGTGACGTCGGACACGATCACTCCCGGCACATGGGCACTCGGCCATTGGTTGTCGCGCCCCGTCAATCTTGAACGGTAAGCGGTGGCGGCCTGATTCCGCGAGACCCGGCGTCGCCACACCGGCGGCCGGCCGGTGGCCGTGGTGGGGGCGGACCGACCCCGGCATCCGACAGGCGGCCAATCCACATCCGGCGACGCAGCCGCCGCAGGGTGTCGGGTTAGCCCTTGGGAGCCTCTTGCAGAACGGGTCGCCAGGCAAAAACAGGAGGCATTCCACGACGGTGCGCCAGCAGGGAGGGATGCCATGGCGGGGAAAGACGAGGAACTGATCGCGCGCGCCAGGGCGCTGGCCCCGGGGATCAAGGCGCGGGCGGCACAAGCCGAGCAGTTGCGCCGGCCGCATGACGACAGCATCCGCGAGCTGATCGACGCCGGCATCATCCAGATGCTGGTGCCGCGCCGCTGGGGCGGGGCGGAGGCCGACCTCGCCACCATGGTCGAGGTGGTGGAAATCATCAGCGGCGCCTGCATGTCCACCGGCTGGATCGCGTCCTTCTACATCAACCACAACCTCTACATCACCAAGATGAACGAGCGGGTGCAGGAAGAAGTGTTCGGCCCGCGCGGCTTCGCGTTGCTGCCGGCGGCCAACGCCGCGACGATGAAAGCCAAACGGGTCGACGGTGGCTGGCTGGTCAGTGGTCGCGCGCCGTGGGGCAGCGGCATCATGCACGCCGACTGGGTGTTGGTGAGCGGGATCGACGAGGCCGCCTCGCGGCTGTTCCTGCTGCCGGCGGCCGACGCCAAGGTCGCCGACGTCTGGCACTTCGCCGGCATGGCCGCCACGGGCAGTAACGACATCGTGCTCGAAGAGGTGTTCGTGCCCGAGCACCGCGCCATCGAACACGCCGAGTTCGGCCAGGGGCCGACGGAAGCCTCGCTGCGTTATGACAATCCGCTCTATTCCATTCCAATGCTGCCGATCGCCTACAACACCATCTCCGGGGTGCTGTCAGGCGGTCTGCGCGGGGCGTACGAGGAGTTCGAGGCCACTGTCACGCGGCGGGTGCGCAATTTCAGCGGCGCGGTGGTCAAGGACCAGCAGCATTTCCACATCATGCTGGGCGAGGCCCGCATCGCCACCCAGATGGCGTCCGACCTGGCGCGGCTGACGGTTGCCCGCACCACGGCCCTGGCGCGCAAGGAGCCCTTCACGCTGGAGCAGCGGCTCGACCTGAAGGCCAAGGTGGCGTTCCTGTCGCGGCTGTGCCTCGACAGTGTCAACCAGATGATGTCGCGTGCCGGCTCGTCGAGTTTCCATCACGATCGGCCGATCCAGCGTTACTGGCGCGACCTCAACACCTTGTGCACCCACGCCTTCTGGGATTGGGACGCGACGCGCGAACTGGTGGGGCGCCACCAGCTCGGGCTGGAACCCAACCATCCGCTGGCCTGAGGGGGGTGCTACACTCGCTCGACGGCGAACGCGACGGCATCACCCCGCGCGGTCGGCCTGGATGCGGTAGGCCTTGTAGTCGGCGAGGTCGCCGTCGAACGGCGAGACGCGCCCCTTGTCGATCAGCCAGTAATTGTCGACCACCGTCTCGATCAGCGCGGTGTCGTGGCTGACCAGCACCACAGCGCCGGTGAAGTCCTGCAACGCCAGCGTCAGGGCCGCGCGCACCTCCAGGTCGAGGTGGTTGGTCGGCTCGTCGAGCAGCAGCAGGTTGGGGCGGTTCCAGATGATCGTCGCCAGCACCAGGCGCGATTTCTCGCCGCCGGACATGGTGCCGGTCTCCTGGAACGCCGTCTTGTCGGTGAAGTCGAAGGTGCCGAGGTAGGTCCGCAGCTCCTGCTCGCGCGCGTTGGGCGCCACCTGCTTCATGTGCCACAGCGGCGACTGGTCCGGCCGCAGCAGTTCCAGCTGATGCTGGGCGAAGTAGCCGAGCTTGGCCTTGCGGTCGCGCTTGACCTCGCCGGACTGCGCCTCCAGCTCACCGGCGATCAGCTTGATCAGCGTCGACTTGCCGGCGCCGTTGCGGCCCAGCAGGCCGACGCGGGTGCCGCCGCCGATACGTACCGAAACGTTGGACAGGATGGTCTTGTCGCCATAGCCGATCGACGCCTTGGTGGTCTCGAACAGCGCGCTGGCCATGCCTTCCGGTTCGCGGAAGGAGAAGGTGAAGGGGGTGTCGACGTGGGCGGCGGCGACCCGCTCCAGCTTGGCCAGCGCCTTGATGCGGCTCTGTGCCTGGCGCGCCTTGGTGGCCTTGGCGCGGAAGCGGGTGATGAAGCTCTCGATGTGGGCGATCTGGCGCTGCTGCTTCTCGAACATCGCCTGCTGCTGCATCAGTCGCTCGGCGCGCTGGCGCTCATAGTCCGAGTAGGTGCCGGTGTAGAGGGTGAGCTTCTGGCCGGAAATCTCCAGGATGCGGTCGACCACCGCGTCGAGGAAGTTGCGGTCGTGGCTGATCAGCAGCACCGTGCCCTCGTAGGCCTTCAGCCAGTCCTGCAGCCACAGGATGGCCTCCAGGTCGAGGTGGTTGGTCGGCTCGTCGAGCAGCAGCAGGTCCGAGCGGCACATCAGCGCGCGGGCGAGGTTGAGGCGCATCCGCCAGCCGCCGGAGAAGGACGAGACGGTCCGGTACTGCGCTTCCTCGTCGAAGCCCAGCCCCAGCATCAGGTCGGCGGCGCGGCGTTCGGCCGAGTAGGCGTCGATGCGCATGAACTCGCCATGCACCTCGGCGATCTCGTAGCCGTCGTCGTCGGCTTCCGCCTTGGCCAGCCGGGCCTCCAGCTGGCGCAGCTCGACGTCGCCGTCGATGACGAAGTCGAGTGCCGCCCGCTCGGTCTCCTCGATCTCCTGGGCGACGTGGGCGACCGTCCAGCGGTCGGGGAACTCGACGTTGCCAGCTTCCGGCAGCAGTTCATGACGCAGCAAGGCAAACAGGCTCGACTTGCCGGTGCCGTTGCCGCCCACCAGACCCATCTTTTCGCCGGCATTGAGGTTGAAGCTGCCCTTCTCGAACAGCAGCTTGGCGCCGCGCCGGAGCGTTACCTTGTCGAAGCTGATCATCGGGCGGGGCCTGTCGTCCTGTTCGTTAACGGTTCGCGGGTGCACAAACATCCCGCCGCCCGGCGCTTATAGAGGCTCGACGCGCCGACGCCACCGGCAATTCGCTGGCCGTCGCTCGGCAGGGGGGAAGCCCGACGCCGGCGGGGGGGGCTGAATTGCGGACTGGCGCACCGCATGGGGCTGGACTATTCTGAGTGGTAATCAAAATAGACCTGTACTGAACCAGACAAGCGGGGGAGTGGACCATGGCAACGAAGGTGAACGATTTGTCTGCGGTGGAGGCGCGGGAGGCCATGCTGCGGGTGCTGGAGCGGCAGAAGGCGGCGCACCTGAAAGACAGCCCGGTGCCGGCGGCGATCCGCAAGGACCGGCTGCGCCGCGCCATCGACCTGCTGGTGGACCATGAGAAGCGGCTGGTTGACGCCATGGCGGCGGATTTCGGCCACCGCCCGACGCCGATGTCGCGTCTGACCGACATCGCCGGTTCCATCGGCCCGCTCAAGCAGGCGCTCAAGCATCTTGACCGCTGGATGCGCCCCGACAAGCGCCGGCCCAACTTCCCGTTCAACCTGCTCGGCGCCAAGGCGTGGGTGGAGTATCAGCCGCTGGGGGTGGTCGGCATCATCAGTCCGTGGAACTTCCCGGTACAGCTGACCTTCGGGCCGCTGGCCGGCGTGTTCGCTGCCGGCAATCGGGCGATGATCAAGCCGTCGGAGTACACGCCGATCACCTCCGAGTTGATGAAGGAGCTGTTCGCTTCCGTCTACGACGAGACCGAGGTGGCGACCTTCACCGGCGGCCCGGAGGTCGGTCAGGCCTTCTCCGGCCTGCCGTTCGACCATCTGCTGTTCACCGGCGCCACCTCGGTGGGCCGCCATGTGATGCGCGCGGCGGCCGACAACCTGGTGCCGGTGACGCTGGAGCTGGGCGGCAAGTCGCCGGTGATCGTCAGTCGGTCGGCCGACATCGCCCGGACCGCCGAGCGGGTGGTGGTGGGCAAGATGCTCAACGCCGGGCAGATCTGCCTGGCGCCGGACTATATGCTGGTGCCCGAGGAGAAGGCCGACGCGCTGACCGATGCCCTGGCGCAGAGCGCGGCGAAATTCTACCCGACGCTGGTCGGCAATCCGGATTACACCTCGGTCGTCAACCCGCGCCACCGCGAGCGCATCGAATCCTACGTGACGGACGCCACCGCCAAGGGCGCGCGGGCGATCACGGTCAATCCGGCGGGCGAGGACTTCAGCCAGCAGCAGGGCACCAACAAGCTGCCGCTGACCATCCTGCGCGACGTTCATGACCAGATGAAGGTGATGCAGGACGAGATTTTCGGCCCGGTGCTGCCGGTGATGACCTACCGGCAGGTTGACGAGGCCATCGACTACGTCAATGCCCATCCGCGTCCGCTGGGTCTCTACTATTTCGGTACCGACGCCGCCGAGCAGCGCCGGGTGCTCGATCGCACGACCTCGGGTGGCGTCACCGTCAATGACGTGGTGTTCCACGTCAGCCAGGAAGACCTGCCGTTCGGCGGCGTCGGTCCCGCCGGCATGGGCGCCTATCACGGCTTCGATGGCTTCAAGACGTTCAGCCACGCCAAGGCGGTGTTCCGCCAGACCGGGGTCGACGTCGCCAAGCTCGGTGGCGTCAAGCCGCCCTACGGTCCGGCGCTGGACAAGACGCTGGCGCGGGAAATCCGCAAGTAACGACGGCGGCCTGATCCCGGCGTCAGCCGGGGCCGGGCCTCTGATCGTGACGCCAGGGTGAAATATCGCTGCGCAGGCGCATCGATACGCCGCAATCGGCTCGAAATCTCTAACCTCAGCGACCGCAACCGTTGATTAACTCGACGGCCCCTGCCGTCGATTAACTTGACGGCCCCTGCCGTCGATGGGAGAGAGCGCGTGTCCATTGCAGCGAGAGCCTTCGTGTCCGATCCCATGGTCCTGATCCCGCAGGACATCATCGATTTCGCCGTCAGCCTGGCCGACGCCGCGCGCCCGGTCACCCGCCGCTACTACCGGTCGCCAGTGGAGGTCGACACCAAGGCCGACGCGACGCCGGTCACCATCGCCGACCGTGAGGCGGAAGCCGCCATGCGGGCGCTGATCAACCGCGAGCGCCCCGGCGATGGCATCATCGGCGAGGAACATGGCCGCGAACGGGAAGGCGCCGACTGGGTGTGGGTGCTGGACCCCATTGACGGTACCAAGTCGTTCATCGCCGGCCGGCCGATCTTCGGCACCCTGATCGCGCTGCTGTGGGAGGGGATGCCGGTGGTCGGCATCATCGATCAGCCGATCACCGGCGACCGCTGGATCGGCGTCAAGGGCCAGATGACATGGTTCAACAACGCGCCGGCGCGCACCCGCGCCTGCCCGGCGCTCAGCCAGGCGCTGCTGGCCACCACCAGCCCGGAGATGTTCTCGGAACAGGAGCGCCGGGTGTTCGAGGCGTTCCGTGATGGCGCCCGCACCACGCTCTATGGCGGCGACTGCATCAACTATGGCCTGCTGGCGTCGGGCTTTCTCGATCTGGTGATCGAGGCGGATCACAAGCTGAACGACTATGCCGCTCTGGTGCCAGTGGTGCAGGGCGCCGGCGGCATCATCACCGACTGGTCGGGCAAACCGCTGGGGCATGACAGCGATGGCCGGGTGCTGGCCTGCGGTGACCCCCGGCTGCTGGACGCCATTCTGGGCGCGACAGCCGGCTGAACCGCGCGTACTGTGCAGGCATGGCCGCACGGTTGACCCACATCGCCCTGCATGTCCGCGATCTCGACGCCAGCATCGCATTCTACCGCGACTGGTGCGGGATGCACCTGGCGCACGACCGCATTGATGCCGGTACCGGGCACCGGGTGGTGTGGCTGGCGCAGCCGGGGCAGGATAGTCGTTTCGTTATCGTGCTGATTCCCGGCGGCCACGTCGACCGTCAGGCGGCTGGTGATTTCAGCCATCTGGGCATCGCGCTGGACAGCCGGGACGCGGTCGAGGCCACGGCCGGGCGCGCCGCCGCCGCCGGCCTGCTGGCCTGGCCGGTGACCGATAATCCACCGCCCGTGGGGACCTATTGTGGTGTATGCGACCCTGATGGCCGGGTGGTCGAGTTCAGCTTCGGACAGCCGCTCGGCCAGGACTGACGGGCGGTCCGGTCGCGAACAGGCGCGGGTTGCTTGCAAAATGGTCCCGCCTGAGGTTATGGTGCGCGCGCATTTGGCCGGACGATTGGGCCGCAAGGCCGGGCCTAGCCCGGGGCGATCGGATTATCTCACCAAATCTTGCGTCGTGCGAGGTGGCATCGTGCTGCCCCGCGCATCGTTTTCTCTCTACGAAAGATAGTCCCATGCAGACTGGCACCGTGAAATGGTACAATGGTCAAAAAGGTTACGGCTTCATTCAGCCGGATGATGGCGGCAAGGACGTGTTCGTCCACGCCACGGCGCTGGAGCGCGCTGGCATGCGTTCGCTGAACGAAGGCGACAAGATCGGCTTCGAACTGCAGACCGATCAGCGTTCCAACAAGGTCTCGGCTGTCAACTTGCAGACCGTCTGAGCTTGGCCGGCGGGCAGGGCGCGACGCCCGCCCGCCATCCACCTTTTCTCGAACGGAGAAGGCTTATGGCCAAGGAAGAACTATTGCCCTTCGAAGGGCTGGTGATCGAGGTGCTGCCGGACGCGCGCTTTCGCGTCGAGCTGGACAGCGGCCACACGGTGATCGCCTACACCGCCGGCAAGATGAAGAAGAACCGCATCAAGACCCTGGCGGGTGACCGCGTGACTGTCGAGATGTCGCCCTACGACCTCGACAAGGGGCGCCTGGTGTTCCGTCACAAGGACGAGCGCTCGATGGCGGCGACCGGCCGTCCGCCGGCGCGCGGGCAGTTCAAGCGGCGCTGAGGCGCGGTGAGCCGGCCCGGGGCTGCTCACCAGCTGGATAGTCAAATCCGATTATTTTAGCCTTTTACTAATTTTCAGTCGCTATCTGTTTGGATAACGACTGGGGACGCATCCCCTGAGAGCATAGGGGATGACCACGATGCCGCTTCGGGCCGAGTTGCAACTCAAGCCATATGGCGAACATCTGGAGGTGGAGGCGACAGCCAACGCCGTGCAGGAGCGCGAGCTGTTTGCCCGGTTGATCGATCATGCGCCCGATGCGTTGGTCCTGGTGGATGAAGCGGCCTGCATCGTGCTTGCCAATACCCAGTGCGAGCGGCTGTTCGGCTACAGCCAGGAAGAACTGGTGGGGGCCTCCATCGAGCTGCTGGTGCCGGAATCGCTGCGCGCCCGTCATGTTGGCTACCGCAACGGCTTCAAGCGCGATTCGACGCCGCGCCCGATGGGCCAGACCCAGGATCTGCTCGCCCGCGCGCGTGATGGCCGGCTGATCCCGGTCGAGATCGGGCTCAGCCCGATTTCCATGGGCGACTCCCGGCTGATCCTCGCCTCGGTGCGCGATGTTACCGAAAGGCGAGCCCTTCAGGGCGAGCTGGCGCAGGCCAAGAACGCGCTGGAGGCCAAGGTGGCTGAATTGCAGTTCGTCTCCCGGCGGCTGGAACAGCAGGCCGCCGATGCGATCGCCATGGCCGAGGAGCTGCACGAGGCCCGCTTCATGCTGCATGACGCGGTGGACAGCATCAGCGAGGGCTTCGCGTTGTGGAGCGCCGACGATCATCTGCTGCACTACAATCAACGGCTGGTCAGCCTGTTCGCCGGGGTCGAGCCGATCATCCGGCCGGGCATCGGCTTTGCGGAGCTGATGACGAGGGGCAAGGAGCAGCGGATCTTCGCGCCGCTGGCACCGGAGGTGCTGGAGCGCACCCGCGCCCGCATGGCCGGCCACCGGACCGGTGGCTGTTATGAACTGCCGCTGGCGAGCGGCCGCTGGCTGCAGGTCACGGAGCGCGCGACCCCCTCGGGCCATCTGGTGGCGATCGTCACCGATATCACCGACCACAAGGCGGAAACGACGGCGATTGCGCGGCTGGCCCACCAGGACCCGCTCACCGGCCTGCCCAACCGGCTGGCCTTCCAGGCGCAGTTCAAGGCGGCGCTGGCCGGCCGCGACCCCAGCGGGGCCTGCATCGGGTTGCTGATGCTCGACCTTGATCGGTTCAAGCCGGTCAATGACAGTTTCGGCCATGCCGTTGGTGACGAGCTGCTGCGGCAGGTGGCGGCACGGCTGGCCGCCACTCTTGGTGCGCGGGGCAGTCCGGCTCGGCTGGGCGGCGATGAATTCGCTGTCATTCTGCCGGCCGTCGGTTGTGTCGACGACGTGCGAACGGTGGCGCGACGGCTGATCGCCGCTTTCGCCGCGCCCTTTCTGGTCGAGGGGCGACTGGTGGAGATTGGCGTCAGCATCGGGGCGTCGCTCTACCCGCTGCATACCGATGATCCGGAACGGTTGCTGCGGCTGGCCGACATCGCGCTTTATCAGGCCAAGGACGGCGGCCGGAGCCGGCTGTGCGTCTATGGTGACGCGAGCGAGGCGGTGGCGCGGTCCGGCGGCGCATCGTCGTCCGACTATATCATCTGACGGCGGGGGCGGGCGCAACTGTCGCCTTGCCTCGCCCGGTGGTCTTGTGTATAGCCCCTGCCTTCGTGGGATCGCCCGGCCGGTATGGGCTGCCGTGGCGATCTGTAACGCGACTCTAGACGGGGACTGTCAAGTCCTTAGGAGGTAATGCAAAATGCCCAAGTTGAAGACCAAGAGCGGGGTCAAGAAGCGTTTCAAGATCACCGCCACCGGCAAGATCAAGCATGGTGTCGCCGGCAAGCGCCACCGCCTGATCAGCCACACCGCCAACTATATCCGTCAGAACCGCGGCACGTCCGTGCTCTCCGACGCCGATACGCGCACCGTGAAAAAGTGGGCGCCCTACGGGCTCGATTGAGACAGGCTAGAGGAGAACTGACATGGCACGTGTGAAGCGCGGTCAAGCCGCTCATGCCCGTCACAAGCGGGTTCTGGACGCAGCGAAGGGCTATTATGGCCGCCGCAAGTCCACCATCAAGGTTGCGCGTCAGGCGGTCGAGAAGGCCGGCCAGTACGCTTATCGCGATCGCAAGGCGAAGAAGCGCACGTTCCGGGCGCTCTGGATCCAGCGCATCAATGCCGGTTGCCGCGAGCTGGGCATGACCTACGGTCGTTTCATGAACGGCCTGAAGCTGGCCGGCATCGAGGTCGACCGCAAGGTGCTCTCGGACATCGCCACCCGCGAACCGGCAAGCTTCAAGGCGCTCGTCGAAAAGGCGCAGTCGGCCCTGAGCGCGGCGTAAGCCGTTTTCCCGAGTTTCTCGGTATAGCGTTGAGGGGTCCGTGCGTCGCGCGGACCCCTTGTCGTTTGTCTGGACCAGATCATGACCGATATCCAATCGCTCGAAACCGAGCTGCTGGGCGCCATCGCGGCGGCCGGCACCCTTGCCGACCTTGAGGACATCCGCGTCAAGGCGCTGGGCAAGTCCGGCAGCGTCACCGCGCTGCTCAAGACGCTGGGCAGCCTCAGCCCTGAGGAGCGGCAGGTCAAAGGCCCGCGGTTCAATGGCCTGCGCGAGCAGGTGACGGCGGCGCTGACCGACCGCAAGGCGGCGCTGGAGACGGCGGCGCTGGACGCGCGGCTGGCCAGCGAGCGGGTCGACGTGACGCTGAACCCGCCGCTGGCGCCCCGGGGGTCGATCCACCCGATCAGCCAGGTGATGGACGAGCTGACCGAGATTTTCGCCGACCTCGGCTTCTCGGTGGCGGAAGGCCCGGAGATCGAGACCGACTGGCACAATTTCACCGCGCTCAACATCCCGCCGGAGCATCCGGCGCGCGCGATGCACGACACCTTCTACTTCCCGCCCGACGACAAGGGCGAGCGGCATGTGCTGCGCACCCACACCTCGCCGGTGCAGGTGCGGACCATGCTGGAAAGCAAGCCGCCGCTGCGGATCATCGCGCCGGGGCGGGTCTATCGCTGCGATTCCGATGCCACCCACACGCCGATGTTCCATCAGGTGGAAGGGCTGGTGATCGGCCGCGACATCACCATGGCCCACCTGAAGTGGACGCTGGAGACCTTCGTCAAGGCGTTCTTCGAGGTCGACCATGTGACCATGCGACTGCGGCCCAGCTACTTCCCGTTCACCGAGCCGTCGGCCGAGGTCGACGTGCAGTGCTCCTGGTCCGGTGGCGAGCTGAAGGTCGGCGAGGGCAGCGACTGGCTGGAGATTCTCGGCTGCGGCATGGTCAATCCGCATGTGCTGGAAGCCTGCAACCTTGATCCCGACGAGTGGCAGGGCTTCGCCTTCGGCTGTGGCGTCGACCGGCTGGCGATGCTGAAGTACGGCATGACCGACCTGCGCGCCTTTTTCGACGCCGACCTGCGCTGGCTGCGGCATTACGGTTTCAGTTTTCTCGACGTTCCGACGCTGTCGGGGGGAGTGGGGGCATGAAGTTCACCCTGTCCTGGCTGAAGGACCATCTCGATACCGATGCCTCGCTCGACGACATCGCCACGGCGCTGGTGCGTCTGGGCCTGGAGGTCGAGGGCATCGAGAACCCGGCCGACAAGCTGGCCGCCTTCACCATCGCCCATGTGCTGGAGGCCGAACCGCACCCCAATGCCGACAAGCTCAGGGTGCTGAAGGTGGATACCGGCGCCGGCGAGCCGGTGCAGGTGGTGTGCGGCGCCCCCAACGCGCGGGCGGGCATGAAGGCGGTGTTCGGCGCGCCCGGCGCCTATGTGCCGGGCCTCGATGTCACCCTCAAGATCTCGGCCATCCGTGGCGTCGAGAGCCGGGGCATGATGTGCTCGGGCCGCGAGCTGGAACTCTCCAGCGACCACGAGGGCATCCTCGACCTGCCGGCCGACGCGCCGGTGGGCGCGCGCTATGTCGACTGGATCGGTCTCAACGATCCGGTCATCGACGTCGCCATCACGCCGAACCGGCAGGACTGCCTGGGTGTCGCCGGCATTGCCCGCGATCTGGCGGCCGCCGGGCTCGGCACCCTCAAAACGCCGGCGGTCGAACCGGTGGCGGGCGTCTTCGCCAACCCGGTGCCGATCGCCATCACCGACACGGAAGGCTGCCCGGCCTTTCTCGGCCGGCTGGTGCGCGGGGTGACCAACGGCCCGTCGCCGGACTGGCTGCGCAAGCGGCTGACCGCCATCGGCCTGCGGCCGATCTCGGCGCTGGTCGACGTCACCCAGTATGTCATGATCGATCGCGGCCGGCCGCTGCACGTCTATGACCTCGCCAAGCTCACCGGCGGGCTGACCGCCCGGCGCGCGGGCGAGGGCGAGCAGCTGCTGGCCCTCAACGGCAAGAGCTACACGCTCGACCCGTCGGTGACGGTGATCGCCGACGACGCGGTGGCGCACGGCATCGCCGGCGTCATGGGCGGTGAGCACAGCGGCTGCACCGAGGCGACCACCGACGTCGTGATCGAGTGCGCCTGGTTCGACCCGGTGCGCATTGGCGCCACCGGCCGCAGGCTCGGCCTGACCTCGGACGCGCGCGCCCGCTTCGAGCGCGGCATCGACCCCGCCTTCGTGGCGCCGGGCATGGAGCTGGCGACGCGGATGATCCTCGACCTGTGTGGCGGCGAGGCCTCGGCCGTCACCACCGCCGGCGCCGTGCCGGCGTGCGACAAGGTGGTAAGCTATCGCCCGGCCCGGGTGGCGAGCCTGGGTGGCGTCGATGTCGACGCCGGCACCCAGCGCGACATCCTGACCCGGCTCGGCTTCACCGTCGAGGGCGACGGTGACGTCTGGTCGGTGCGGGTGCCGAGCTGGCGGCGCGACGTTGATGGCGAGCCGGACCTGGTGGAAGAAGTGCTGCGGCTGGTGGGGCTGGACGCCGTGCCGTCGACGCCGCTGCCGCGCCCGGACGGGGTGGCGCGGCCGACGGCGACGCTGGCGCAGCTGCGGGCGCGTCGGGCGCGCCGGGCGGCCGCCGCGCGCGGCTTCAACGAGGCGGTGACCTGGAGCTTTGTCGCGCCGGCCGAAGCGGCACCGTTTGGCGGTGGCACGCACACGCTGGATAACCCGATCTCGGCCGAACTTGCCGTGATGCGGCCGTCGCTGCTGCCGGGGCTGGTGCGGGCGGCGGCGCGCAACCGCGATCGCGGCGCCACGACGATCCGGCTGTTCGAGGTCGGCAAGCGATACCTCGCCGATGGCGAACGCCCGACGCTGGCGCTGGTCGCCACCGGCGAGAAGGGCGGTCGTCACTGGCAGACCGGGGCCGCGACCGGCTTCGACGTCTACGACGCCAAGGCCGAGGCGCTGGCGGTGCTGGAGGCGGCCGGCGCGCCGGTCGACCGCGTGCAGACCACGGCGGACGCGCCGGGCTGGTTCCACCCCGGCCGCTCGGGCTCGCTGCGGCTCGATCCGCGCAACCCGCTGGCCCATTTCGGCGAGCTGCATCCGGCGGTGGCGCGCGCGCTCGACATCAAGGGCACGGTGGTGGCGGTGGAGGTCTATCTCGACGCCATTCCAGCGCCCAAGGCGGTCAGGCGGGCGCGGCCGAAATATGCGCCCAGCGACCTGCAACCGGTGAGCCGCGACTTTGCTTTCATCGTCAAGGCCGAACTGGAAGCCGCCAGGCTGGTGCAGGCGGTCAGGGGCGCCGACAAGCAGGCGATCACGGCGGTCGAACTGTTCGACGTGTTCCAGGGCGCCGGCGTCGAACCGGGCATGAAGTCGCTGGCGGTGGCGGTGACGCTGCAACCGGGGGCGGCCAGCTTTACCGAGGCCGATCTCGACGCGCTGTCGGCCAGGATCGTCGCCGCGGCGGCCAAAGTGGGCGCGACCCTGCGCGGCTGAGCCTGAACGGCGGGTTGCCTGGGGCGGCTCAGACCTGCTCGGGCAGCCGGTCATCCTCGCTGGAGGCCAGCCGCACGGCATCGCGGCCGGCGTGCTTGACGGCGTAGGTCGCCTGATCGGCGCGGTAGAGCGTCACGTCCGGGGTGACGTCGAAGTCGAAATCGACCTCGGCGACGCCGATGCTGGCGGTCAGCCGGATGGCCTCGCCATTCCAGATCACCGGGGTTTCGCGCAGCAGCGTCAGGAAGCGGTGGGCCGATGGCAGGGCCTGGCTCGCCGGCGCGTGGATGACGACGACGAACTCCTCGCCGCCGAAGCGGGCGATGAGGTCGGTCTCGCGGCGGAAATGATCGCGCAGCAGGCTGGCGACATGGGCGAGGCAATGATCGCCGGCCTGGTGACCGTGGGTGTCGTTGATCTGCTTGAAATGGTCGAGGTCGATCATCAGCAGCGCCAGCGGCGTGCGCTGGCGGCGGGCCTCGTGCCAGGCCTGGTGCCATGCAAGGTCGAGGCGCCGGCGGTTGCCAAGGCCGGTCAGCGCGTCGGTGAGCGACAGCTGCTCGATCTCGCGCCGGCTTTCGATGAGCGCGTACTCGATCTCCAGCTGGTGGCCGTACTCGGCGGTATAGCGCTTGAGCGACAGCAGCACGTAGATGCCGAAGATCGCCAGTGTCAGCATGAACGGCCGCAGCGATGGCACGGCCAGCGACAGCACGACGATGGCGGGCAGGAACAGCAGCGCGACGCTGGTCAGGGCCATGCGTGGCTTCATGGCGTAGGTCGGGCTGGTGGCGGCGCCATAGGCGACCGAGCAGATGATGGCGATCAGCACCGGCGGGGTGGGGGCGGCTTCGACCAGTCCCAGCCGGACGACGATCAGGCCCCAGGCCAGCGAGCCGATATGGATCAGCGCCCAGTGTCGCTTCTCCCAGCGCGCCAGTGCCGGTTCGAGCGCGCCCAGCGGTGCCCGGTGCCAGCGCCGCGCCAGCAGCAGGATCGCGAACACGCTCACCACGATGATCGCTTCCGACGGGCTCCGGGTCAGCAGGTCGCCGGTCCAGATCAGCACCAGGCAGCCGGCGAGGTAGAAGGGAATGCCAACCAGGGAGCGGGCGTAGAGATCGCGCCACGCCCGGCGGCGGCCATATTCTTTCAGCGAGGCAGCTTCTGTATTCGGCACGCGCACACCCGACTCCGACCGGTCCCGAGGCGATGCAACGGGGGCGTGATGCATCGGGAGCGATTCGTGTGGCGTTTATCGTTAACGCAACTCCCTTAACGTGGAATGAGCGGCACGGGCCGTAAGGCCCGCCAGCGGCGATCGGGCGCAGCCGGTTCAGCGTTGCGGCGCCAGCCGCAGGCCGGGCTCCGGCCAGCGCACCCGGGCGAGTTTGCCGGTGGTGGACAGGCAGACCCAGGCATCGCGCATGTCCGTCCCGCCGAAGCAGATGTTGGTGGTCAGCAGGTCGGGGAAGGGGTGCCAGGTGATGGCGCCGGTCGCCGGGTCGACGCTAGCGATGCCCGGCCGCTCCACCAGCGTGCCGACGCAGATATTGCCGCTGGCGGTGACAGCCAGCGAATCGAGCAGGGTATGGCCGGGGAAGGAGGCGACCACCCGGCCCGGCACCAGCCCCGGCGGCGCCAGCTCGCCCGGCGCCACCACATCGAAGGCCAGCAGGTTGCGCTCGTGGGTCTGGGCGACATAGAGGGTGCGGCCGTCCGGCGACAGGCCGATGCCGTTGGGGCCGCCCAGCGGGTAGAGCGCGGCGCGGATCAGGCTGCCATCGGCCCGGGCGTAGTAGATGCCGCCATGGTCGGTGCCGGTGGCGCGGACCTTGCCGAGGTCGGTGAACCAGAAGCCGCCCTGGGCGTCGAACACGATGTCGTTGGGGCCCGACAGCGGCCGGCCGTCGACATGATCGTACAGCCGCTCGACGGCGCCGGTGTCGAGGTCGATGCGCTCGATGCGGCCGACCTCGTAGTCGGCGGCGACACCGGCGGGCACCATCAGGCCGCCATGGTCGGGCCACTCGAAGCCGCCGTTGTTGCAGACATAGAGCTTGCCGTCGGGCCCCAGCGCGGCGCCGTTGGGGCCGCCGCCCGGCGTCGCCACCACCCGCCGGCGGCCATCGGGCCACAGTCGGGTGATCCGGCCGGTCTTGATCTCGACGACGACGACGCTGCCGTCGGCCAGCCATACCGGCCCTTCGGGGAAGCCCAGCCCCTCGGCGACGATCTCCATGCCGGCGGCCAGCGCCGGCTCGTCGGACCTGTTCTCCATGTCCATCGATCTCATCCCCCGCTATGGTTGCCCCGTGATGGCTGCCGGCCAGCGTGCCGCGCCGGCCCCGCGCCGGCAATGGGCGCCGGCGGGGGGGGATGACACGGGGCGTCATTTTCCGCTTTCCTACAAGCCTGTCCGTGGGGTAGATGTTCGTCTTATGTTCTTTTGGCTGATTCTCGCGGCGGGTGCCGCACTGGTTGTAGGATCGGGCGCCGGCTGGCTGCTGTGGGGCCGGGCGCTGGCGCAGACGCGCGCCGAGCGGGACGCCCGCGCCGCCGAGGCACAGGCTGAACACGAGCGCTTCGTACGGGCCATCGGCGATCTGCGGGCCGAGCAGGAAAAGGCCGCCCGGGTGGACGCGCTGGACGCGGCGCTGGCGGCGGAACGGGGCGAGCGGATGGCGGCGCAGACCAGGCTTGCCGCCCTGGAGGCGCAGCTGGCGGAGCGCGAGCGGGCGCTGACGGAACAGAAGGCGCAGTTGCTGCAGGATTTCGAGGCGCTGGCCAACAGCGCGCTGCAACAGAGCCAGCAGCAGTTCCTGACGCTGGCCGACCAGACGCTGGCGCGCCACCGGGCCGGATCGGCGGAGGAGCTTGCCAGGAACAAGGCCGAGCTGGAATCGCTGCTGGGGCCGGTGCGCGAGACGCTGGGGCGCTATGAGACCAATCTCGCCGAAATCGAGAAGGCGCGCGCCGAGGCCTATGGCGGCCTTTCCGGCCAGCTCCAGTCGATGCTCGCCGACCAGGCGCAGCTGCGGGCGGAGACGGTGCGGCTGGTGCACGCGCTGAAGTCGGCGCCCAAGGCGCGCGGTCGCTGGGGCGAACAACAGCTGAAGAATGTGCTGGAGATGGCCGGCCTTGCCGCCTACGTCGATTTCCAGACCGAAGTGCATGTCGGCACCGACGATGGCGCGCTGCGGCCCGATGTGCTGATCCGCCTGCCCGGCGGCCGCTCGCTGGTGGTGGACGCCAAGACCTCGCTGACGGCGTTCCTGGAAGCCATGGACGCGCCCGACGAGGCCAGCCGCGCCACCCATCTGGCGGCGCATGCCCGCGCGCTGAAGGTCCACGCCGACCAGCTAGGCGCCAAGCGCTACTGGGACCAGTTCAAGGACACCGCCGACTTCGTGGTGATGTTCGTGCCTGGCGAGCATTTCGTCACCGCCGCGCTGGAGGCCGACCCCGGCTTGTGGGAATATGCCTTCGGCAAGCGGGTGCTGATCGCCACGCCGACCAACCTGATCGCCATCGCCCGCACCGTCAGCCATGTCTGGCGGCAGGAGAAGCTGGCGGTGCAGGCGCGCGAGATCGGCGGCCTGGGCAAGGAACTCTACAAGCGCATGGCCGGCATGGGGGATGCCATCACGGCGCTGGGCAAGAGCCTGTCGCAGACGGTCAACCGCTACAACGGCTTCGTCGCCTCGCTGGAGGCGCGGGTGATGCCCCAGGCGCGCAAGTTCGCCGAACTGCAACTGGAGGATGGCGCCGCCGAGCCGCTGCCGGCCATCGACAAGGTGGAGCCGGCGGTGCGGTTGCCGGACCCCGGCCGCGATCTGCGGCTGACGGCGCCGGCCGTGCCGGATGCGGCGGAATAGACGCCGGGTGTGTCGGGCGTTCCGACCGTGGCCGGCCCGATGGCGCGGACTTGACGCCGGGCGCGGTTGCAGCGACGGTCGCCTGACGATGAGGACCGACGATCGCGCGCGACGATGACCATGGCAATGACCCGCTGGCTGCTGGGCGAGGCTGACAGTCTCGACCTGCCGGACCCGATGGAGGGGCCGCCGGCGGCCCATGCCTCGCGCCAGCTGGGGGTGTCGGCGGCGCTGGCCATTGTCATGGGCATGGCCTCGGCGGCGCTGATCGGCTGGGGCACCGGCCTGTGGGAAGTGACCATCCTTTATGCCGGCCTGATCGTCGGTGCCGTCGCGGTGGCCTATGCCTGGTCCACCGGCCAGCAGCGGCGCGGCGGTGGCGCGGTCAGCCGGGCGCTGGTGCGTGCCGCGATCGATGCGCGCGACGAGGCCATTGCCGTTACCGATGCCGCCGGCAACCTGGTGTGTGCCAACGAGGCCTATGGCGAGCGCTGCGGCGGCTATCCCTCGCCCTTCCATCTTGACGGCGGCGCCGGCGAGGAAGGCTCGCCGCTTGTCGCCGCCGGCGAGCTGGCCCGCAGTGCCGGTGTCGGCGAGACGGTGATCTACCGCGGCGGCGAGGGCAGGCCGGTGGCCTTGCGGGTGGTCTGCAGACCGGCGGGCGATCCGGGCGAGCATCTGATCTGGCAGGTGTCGCCGGCGGACATGGAATCGACGTTGTCGGC
This sequence comes from Pseudomonadota bacterium, assembly GCA_963205175.1. Taxonomy (GTDB): domain Bacteria; phylum Pseudomonadota; class Alphaproteobacteria; order Sphingomonadales; family Sphingomonadaceae; genus CAUJIW01. The sequence continues at coordinate 26,031 of CAUJIW010000096.1, read as the reverse complement.
GACGGTGACCGCGGTCGCCGGTCATGTCGGCGCCTGGCTGGCCGGTGCCGGTGTCGGCGCCATCGTGACGGACGCCAGCGGCCGCGTCCTGGCCGTCAACGCCACCACCGCCGCGTGGCGACAGCTGTCGATGGATCAGATGCCAGGCAGCGACATCGCCGCCATGGTGGCCGTTTCCGAGGATCGTCAGGTCTATTTCAACGCCGTCGACGGCGCGCGCATGCCGGTGCGGCTGGTGGAGCTGCCGATCGTTCCGGCGGGCGAGGTGGAGGCGGAGGGTTATCTGTTCGCGCTGATTGCCGGCGCCGAGCGAACGGTGGCCGATGCCACCCAGACCACCCGGGCGATCGATGCGCTGCTGGACAGCCTGCCGCTGGGTCTGGCGACCGTCGACCACAACAGCCGTTTCCTGCACATGGCGCCGGGCTTCTGCGCGGCGGCGGGGGTGGCGACCCCCGGCGATCTGCTCTACCCCAGCGAACTGGTGCACGAGGAAGACGCGACGATGGTCGCCGACGTGGTGCGCCGGGTGGCACTGGGGCACCTGAAGTCGCGCGACCTCCAGGTGCGGCTGCGCGGCCGGCCGGAGGATTCCATCCGCATGTCGGTGCTGCATGTCACCGGCCTGCACGAGGCGGCCGCCGTGCTGGCGCTGTGGGATGACGCCGAGCAGCGCAAGCTGCAGCAGCAGATCACCCAGGCCACCAAGATGCAGGCGGTGGGCCAGCTTGCCGGCGGCGTGGCGCACGACTTCAACAACATCCTCACCGCCATCATCGGCTATTGCGACCTGATGCTGCTGCGCCACGCGCCCGGCGACGCCGACTTCGGCGACCTCAACCAGATTCGCCAGAACGCCAACCGCGCCGCCAACCTGGTGCGCCAGCTGCTGGCCTTCTCGCGCCAGCAGACGCTGCGGCCGCAGGTGTTGCAGGTGACCGACGTGCTGGCCGAGCTGTCCAATCTGCTCAAGCGGCTGATCGGCGAGACCATCAGCCTCAGGATCAACCACGGCCGCAACCTGGGGCCGGTGCGGGTCGATCCCGGCCAGCTGGAGCAGGTGATCGTCAACCTCGTGGTCAACGCACGCGATGCCATGAACGGCGTCGGGGAACTGACCATCCGCACCTCCCAGGTGGGACCGGAGGAGGTCCGCCGGCTTGGCCACGAGATCATGCCGCCGGCCGACTATGTGGTGATCGCGGTCAGCGATACCGGCTGCGGCATTCCGCCGGAGAACCTGTCAAAAATCTTCGAGCCGTTCTTCACCACCAAAGAGGTCGGCAAGGGCACCGGGCTCGGGCTGTCGACCGTCTATGGCATCGTGAAGCAGACCGGCGGTTTCATCTTCGCCGAATCCGAGCTGGGCCGCGGCACCACCTTCATTCTCTATCTGCCGGTCCACGCGGCGGCGGAAACGCCCCAGCCGGCGGCGGCATCCGATCAGCCGCCAGGTGCGGCGGCGGCCGAGCCGGTGCCCGACCTGTGGGGCCGGGGCACGGTGCTGCTGGTGGAAGACGAGGCAATGGTGCGCGCGGTCGCCAAGCGGGCGCTGGAACGCAAGGGCTACGAGGTGCTGACCGCCACCAACGGCGAGGAAGCACTGGAGCTGCTGGAGGCGCGGGCCGAGCCGGTCGACCTGCTGATCTCCGACGTCGTGATGCCGACGATGGACGGCCCGACGCTGGTCGGCCATGCCCGCCAGCGCTACCCCGATCTGCGGATCATCTTCATTTCCGGCTACGCCGAGGAACAGCTGCGCCGCTCGATCGACGTGCCGGATGTCGCCTTCCTGCCCAAGCCCTTCTCGGTCCAGCAACTGGCGGAGGCGGTGCGCGAGGCGCTGGCGCGCGTACCGGCGGCGGCCGACACGGACGCCGGTTGATTCGGGCCGGATCAAATCCGGAACAAACCGTAAATTTTAAACGAAAATCAACCAGTTAACGATGCCGCTTGCGTGTGAGAACAAATGGCGTACAAAGACCGCATTGCGTTCAGTGCCGCTAAACTCTATGCGAGAGGACAAGACGATGGCAGCAGGGCTCCGGGTGGTCGAGAAGGACGATATGGACAAGTCGAAGGCGTTGGAAGCGGCATTGGCGCAGATCGATCGCGCGTTCGGCAAGGGCTCGGTGATGAAGCTCGGCCAGCGCTCGACGGGGATCGAGATCGAGGCGGTGTCGACCGGGTCGCTGGGCCTCGACATGGCGCTGGGCATCGGCGGCCTGCCGCGCGGCCGCATCATCGAGATCTATGGTCCGGAGTCCTCGGGCAAGACGACGCTGGCGCTGCACGCCATCGCGGAAGCCCAGAAGGCGGGTGGAACGGCGGCGTTCATCGACGCTGAACATGCCCTCGACCCGATTTATGCCCGCAAACTTGGCGTCAATATCGACGAGCTGCTGATCTCGCAGCCGGATACCGGCGAGCAGGCGCTGGAGATCGCCGACACGCTGGTCCGCTCCGGCGCCATCGACGTGCTGGTCATCGACTCGGTGGCGGCGCTGACGCCGCGGGCGGAGCTGGAGGGCGAGATGGGCGACAGCCATGTCGGCCTGCAGGCCCGCCTGATGAGCCAGGCGCTGCGCAAGCTGACCGGCTCCATCTCGAAGTCGCGGGCAATGGTGATCTTCATCAACCAGGTGCGCATGAAGATCGGCGTGATGTACGGCAACCCGGAGACGACCACGGGTGGCAACGCGCTGAAATTCTATGCGTCGATCCGCCTCGACATCCGCCGCACCGGCCAGATCAAGGACCGGGAGGACATCGTCGGCAACACCACCCGGGTCAAGGTGGTGAAGAACAAGCTGGCGCCCCCGTTCAAGCAGGTGGAGTTCGACATCATGTACGGCGCCGGCATCTCCAAGACCGGCGAGATCCTCGATCTCGGCGTCAAGGCCGGGGTGGTGGAGAAGTCGGGCGCCTGGTTCTCCTACGACAGCCAGCGCATCGGCCAGGGTCGCGAGAACGCCAAGAAGTTCCTGACCGAGAATCCCGACATGGCCAACCAGATCGAGGCCGCCATCCGTCGCAACGCCGGCCTGGTGTCGGAAGCGTTGATGGCCTCGCCGGAAGAAGACGACGACATCTGAGGGTGACGTCGGGGCGGCGGGAGACGCCGCGCGAAAGGGGTCGGCATGTTCAGTTACGTGACGCTCGGCGCCGATGACATGGCGCGCGCCATCGCCTTCTATGACGCGGTGCTCGCGCCCCTGGGGCACACGCGCTTCCACACCGACGACCAGTTCGCCGGCTGGGGCGTCTATGACGGCGGCCTGAAGCCGACCCTGTGGGTGTGCCGGCCCTTCGATGGCCAACCGGCGGGTGCGGGCAACGGCACCATGGTGTCGCTGCTGGCGCCGGACCGGCCGACGGTGGACGCCTTCCACGCCGCCGCGCTGGCCCATGGCGGCACCTGCGAGGGCGCGCCGGGCCTGCGACCCCATTACGGACCCTCCTTCTATGCCGGATATGTCCGTGATCCCGACGGCAACAAGCTGAACGCGGTCTGCTACGCGGACGCCTGAGGGCGGGCCGCGGAAGGCGGTGCCTGAGTGGTTCGGGAGCCTGAGTGGTTCGGGAGCCTGAGTGGTCTGGGGCCTGAGTGGTCTGGGGCCTGAGGTCGGGGGGCTGGGGTCGGGTGTACGCCATGGCGACGGTCGACTTCGCGCGGGGGGGCGGTGAACTCGTCTCCGACCGGCTCACACAGGACCAAGCGGTCGTCTTCGCGCGCGGGGGGACGGCAACTCCGTACGCGGCGGATTTGCGGACGGGCGCCCCGCATCCTTGCTTCCATCTCGACCGCTGACACTATATGTCGTCAGGCATGCAAGAGTCCCTGTCCCGGAGGGTTGTTCGGCAAGAACGGCGCCGGCTGGCGGGGGAAGCAACAGGTGAGGACCATCTTGGCCAGTTCTAACGAAATTCGTTCGTCGTTTCTGGAGTTTTTTCGGCGCGAGGGCCACGAGATCGTGGATTCCAGTCCGCTGGTGCCACGCAATGACCCGACGCTGATGTTCACCAACGCCGGCATGGTGCAGTTCAAGAACGTGTTCACCGGTCTGGAGAGCCGCCCCTACCGCACGGCGACGACGGCGCAGAAGTGCGTGCGGGCCGGCGGCAAGCACAACGATCTCGACAATGTCGGCTACACCGCCCGCCACCACACCTTCTTCGAGATGCTGGGCAATTTCTCGTTCGGCGACTATTTCAAGGAGCGCGCCATCGATCTCGCCTGGCGGCTGATCACCCAGGAATGGGGCGTCGACAAGAAGCGGCTGCTGGTCACCGTCTACCACGACGATGACGAGGCCTACGGGCTGTGGAAGAAGATCGCCGGCCTGCCCGATGATCGCATCGTCCGCATCGCCACCAAGGACAATTTCTGGGCCATGGGCGACACCGGCCCGTGCGGACCGTGCTCCGAGATCTTCTACGACCATGGCGCGCACATCCCCGGTGGCCCGCCGGGCTCGCCGGACGAGGATGGCGACCGCTGGGTCGAGATCTGGAACCTGGTGTTCATGCAGTATGAGCAGGTCGACGCCGACACCCGGGTCAGCCTGCCGCGCCCGTCGATCGACACCGGCATGGGGCTGGAGCGCGTCGCCGCCCTGCTGCAGGGCAAGCACGACAATTACGACACCGACACCTTCCGGGCGCTCATTCAGGCCTCGGCGGACGCCACCCGCACCGACCCGGACGGCGCCCACCGGGTGTCGCACCGGGTGATCGCCGACCATCTGCGGGCATCGAGCTTCCTGATCGCCGACGGCGTGCTGCCGGCCAACGACGGCCGCGGCTACGTGCTGCGCCGGATCATGCGCCGCGCCATGCGCCATGCCCATCTCTCGGGCGCCGCCGAGCCGCTGATGCACAGGCTGGTGGGGGCGCTGGTGCAGCAGATGGGCGCGGCCTACCCGGAGCTGGTGCGCGCCGAGGCGCTCATCCGCGAGACGCTGAAGCTGGAGGAGACGCGGTTCCGCCAGACCCTGGTCAACGGTCTGCGGCTGCTCGACGAGGCGGTGGCCGGCCTGCCGGCGGACGCGGCCCTGCCGGGCGATGTCGCCTTCAAGCTCTATGACACCTACGGCTTCCCCTACGACCTCACCGAGGACGCGCTGCGCGCCCAGAGCCGCGCGGTCGACCGCGCCGGCTTCGACGCCGCCATGGCCGAGCAGAAGGCCAAGGCGCGTGCCGCCTGGACCGGCTCGGGCGAGAAGGCGACCGAGACGCTGTGGTTCGACCTCGCCCAGGAACTGGGCGCCACCGAGTTCGTCGGCTATTCCACCGAGGCCGCCCAGGGCCAGGTGCTGGCGATCGTGCGCGATGGCGAACGGGTGGACTCGGCGCGCAGCGGCGAGACCGTGCGCATCGTCACCAACCAGACGCCTTTCTATGGCGAATCCGGCGGCCAGGTCGGCGACGCCGGCACCGCGCTGGGCGCGGACGGGCTGAAGATCGCCATCAGCGACACCCAGAAGCCGCTCGGGCTGCTGCATGTCCATGTTGGCGAGGTGGTGTCCGGCACGCTCAGGGTCGGTGATCAGCTGGAGCTGCTGGTGGACCATGACCGCCGGACGCGGGTGCGCGCCAACCACTCGGCGACCCATCTGCTGCACGAGGCGCTGCGGCGCCGGCTGGGCGACCATGTCACCCAGAAGGGCTCGCTGGTGTCGGCCGAGCGGCTGCGCTTCGACATCGCCCACAACAAGGCGCTGGCGGCCGACGAAATCGCCGCGGTCGAGGCGGATGTGAATGCCCGCATCCGTGCCAACGACGCGGTGGTGACGCGGCTGATGACGCCGGAGGAGGCGAGCGAAGCCGGCGCCATGGCCCTGTTCGGAGAGAAGTACGGCGACGAGGTGCGCGTGCTGTTCATGGGCGCGGACGCGGACGGCCGCGGCGGACACTATTCCATCGAGCTGTGCGGCGGCACCCACGTCAGCCGCACCGGCGACATCAGCCTGCTGACCATTGTCGGGGAAAGCGCGGTTTCGGCCGGCGTGCGGCGTATCGAGGCGCTCACCGGGGAGGCGGCGCGCCTGCATCTGGTGGAGCAGGAAGCCCGCGCCCGGGCGGTGGCGGCGACGCTGAAGACCAGCCCGGCGGATATCGTCGATCGCGTTGCCACCCTGGTCGAGGAGCGCCGCAAGCTGGAGCGTGAGCTGGCCGAAGCCAAGCGCCAGCTGGCGCTGGGGGGCGGCGGCAGTGCCACGGGCGGCCCGGCGGCCGAGACGGTGGCGGGCGTCGCCTTCATCGGCCAGGTGCTCGACGGCATTCCGGCGAAGGAGTTGCGCGGCATGGTCGACGCCGCCAAGGGCAAGCTCGGCTCGGGCGTCGCCGTGATGGTGACCACCGAGGGCGGCAAGGCCTCGGTGGCGGTCGGCGTGACCGACGACCTGACGGCGCGGTTCTCCGCCGTCGACCTGGTGAAGGCGGCGGTGAGCGCCCTGGGTGGTCAGGGTGGCGGTGGCCGGCCGGACATGGCGCAGGGCGGTGGCCCCGACGCGACGGCGGCCGAGGCGGCTGTCGCGGCGGTGCGGACGGCGCTGGCGGTCTGATGCCGGTCCGCACGCTCGACGGGAGTGATCCCATCGCGTGACCGACGCCATCCGCCAGATCCGACGCAGGGTCTTCGAGATCCTGGAAGTCAGCCGCCACGGTGATCCGTGGTCCCGGGTTGTCGACTGGTGCATCATCGCGCTGATCGTCTCCAGCGCGGTGGTCATCGTCGCCAGCACGGTCCCGGCCCAGGCCGCGCGGTTCGGCACGGTGTTCACCGGCATCGAGCGCGCCACGCTGGTCGTGTTCGCCCTGGAGTATGCCCTGCGGCTGTGGGTCTCGGTGGAGCGGCTGGAGGCGCGCGGGCAGACCCCGCTGCGGGCGCGGCTGGCCTACATGGTGACGCCGTTCGCGCTGATCGATCTGGCCGCGGTCGTGCCGGCGCTCGTGGAGTGGGCGACGGGTGGCGGGCTTGAATTCCTGCTGCTGCTGCGTCTGCTGCGCCTGTTCAAGCTGGCCCGCTATTCCACGGCGCTGGATTCGCTGATCCGGGTGTTGCGCAGCGAACTGAAGGCGCTGGCGGCGGCCGGCTTCGTCATGGTCATCATGGTGTTCATGGCGGCGACGGTGATGTACGTGATCGAGCGACACGCGCAGCCGGCGGCGTTCGGATCGATTCCGGCGGCGATGTGGTGGTCGGTGGTGACACTGGCGACGCTGGGCTATGGCGATGTGGTGCCGGTGACGCTGCTGGGCAAGCTGGTGGCCGGTCTCGTCATCATGGGCGGGCTCGCCTTCTTCGCCATTCCGATCGGCATCATCGCCTCGGGCTTCACCAACGAGATGCACCGCCAGGATTTCCTGGTGCGCTGGGAAATGGTCGCCCGCGTGCCGCTGTTTCGCAATCTCGATGCCCGCACCATCGGTGAGATCAGCCATCTGCTGCGCACCCGCCGGGTGCGGCGCGGCGAAGCGATCTGCCGGGTCGGTACGCCGAGCGAGGGCCTGTTCTTCCTGGTCGACGGGCGCGCCCGCGCCCGCCGCCGCCGCAAGACGTGGTGGCTGGGGGCGGGGGATTTCTTCGGGGAACTGGCGCTGCTGCACGACGCGCCCCATGAAATCTCGGTGGTTGCCGATACGCCGTGCCGGCTGCTGATCCTCGACCCGCTGTCGTTCGAGGATATCTTGAGCGACCATCCTGAAGTGCGTCAGGTGCTGCAGGAAGTGCTCACCGAGCGGCTCGGCGATCTCAGCGAACCGGCCGAGGTGGCGCATCGGCTGGTGACGGACGCGCTGACCCGCTGGGGTCATCTCGATCCGCCCGAGCGCGATTAAGCCCCGGCGAGGTTCGGAACGAACCGCGCCGCCTGGAAAACGCACGGGCGTCCGCCGGTGGCGGACGCCAGGCCCTGCGCGCCGTGACGGGTGGCGTCAGCGCCGCCCTTCCAGATAGTCGTTCAGCACTTCGTGGTAGCGGCGGATGCGGGCTTCCTGACCGCTGAGCAGCGAGTCGGTGTAGCCGCGCGAGCGCAGCCCCTGCTGCTGGCCGGGGATGACGCTGAGATCCTGGTCGGCGACGAAACCCAGCGACTGGTCGCCATGCCGGAATACCTCGTGCGCCGCCGGCGCCACCGGGCGCGGACCGACCGGCGTTTCCACCGTCGTCTGGCCCTCCACCACCGGCACGAAGAACCAGTGGTCGAAGATGCACTTTTCCGGGTCGGTGGGGTGCGGCTGCGGCCGCAGCACCTGGAAGCCGTCGGAACTCATGGTCAGCGAGGTGTTGGGGAACAGGGTGTAATGGTAGTAATCGGTGAGCTGCTCGTCGCTGAGATCGACGTAATGCAGGTAGCCGCGCGATGGCCCGAGCTTGCGCTTCTGCTGCTGCAATGCCTCGCGCGCTTCACGCGCCCGGCCCTCGAACCGGGCGGGGTCGAGATCCCAGTAGGCCAGCATGTCGGTGAGCGGCGCCTGCGGGATGTCGCAGTTGCGCGAGCTGTAGGCGGGCTGGCCGCCGGGCATCAGCATCCGGTTGTGGCCGTTGGCGTACATGTCGAACTGGCACTGCTTGTAGCTGTCCTCGATGAAGGTGTTCAGCTCCGGATGGATGGTCGGCAGATGGTAGGATTCGTTGAAATTGTCGTGGATGATCTTCCAGTTGCAGTCGGCTTCCGCCGTCAGCCAGAGGACGCGCACCATCTTGTCCATGTTGTAGGGCAGCAGCTGGTCATAGACCGGGTCGAGCGCCTCGGCCAGCGGCGGGGCGTTTTCATCCATGTTGTACCAGACGAAGCCGCCCCAGGTCTCGCAGCGGATTTCCTTCAGCTTGTTCTTGCCGCAGGGGTTGCTGCCGGGGAAATCCTCGGGGTTCTGCACGCCGCGCAGCACGCCCTCGTTGTCGAAGGCCCAGCCGTGGTAGGTGCAGCGGAAATAGGGGGTGTTGCCGCGCTCGGTCTGCACCAGCCGGTTGCCGCGATGGATGCAGAAATTGTAGAAGGCGTGGATGGCGCCATCGCGGGCGCGGCTGATCAGGATCGACTCGCGCCCCAGCTTGCAGGTGATGAAGTCGCCGGGGTTGGGCAGTTCCGACACCAGGCCGCCGATGTGCCAGGTGCGGGTCCACATCCGCTCCCACTCCTTCTCCATGAACTCGCGCGACCAGTAGCGGTCGCCGCTGAGCGGATCGCCGCGAAGTTCGATCTCCGGCGCCTTGTCGCGCGGGGTGCCCATGATCTTCAACGCCTGTGCCGTCATGCCGATGCCTCCGTCCGTCCCCATGCCACGTGATCGATCGTCCTGCCGACAGCCGCCTGTCGCGCCATTGTGCGATTCTACATTGCACGATCGTTCAAATAAACTCTGCGGTACCGGGGTGCGGCCGTCAAGTTGGGGGCGGTCGAGCCTATCAAGCTTGAGAGGGTGTCGCCGGAAATCGGTGGATTGCCGACAGCGGCGGACGGTATGGCGGGGGCTGGTAAAAGTGGGCGTTAAACGACCGTGCAATCCGGTGCCATAATGGCGCGATCCAGCGGTGCCGGCGTGCGCGCCGGTACCGACCGGACCCGGGCCTGATGTCCGCCGTCGTTGCGGCGGCCCCCTCGGCGGGCGTGCTGACGATCGCTCCCCATGACATGGCTTCGGCACAGGCCCGAAGCCAGCGCTCGCCGAGGGGTTTCTCCGTGCCGGGACCGGCGGGGGTGCTCAGGGGCGCACCAGCAGCTTGCCGCTGTGGCTGCCGGTGAACAGCCGCAGGAAGGTGGCTACCGTGTTGTCGAGGCCGTCGACCACTTCCTCGGTCGAGATCAGCGCGCCTTGCGCGACCCATTGGCCAAGATCGCGCCGGGCGGCGGGCAGTGCGTCCTCATGGTCGTAGGTGAGGAAGCCGCGCATGTTCAGGCGCTTCACCACCAGTTGCCAGAGGTTCTTCACCCCATAGGGCTCGGCGGCATTGTAGTCGGCGATCATGCCGCAGGTGGCGATGCGGCCGCCGATATTCATGTGCCCCAGGATGGTGTCCAGCGTCGCACCGCCGACATTGTCGAAATAGACGTCGATGCCCGCCGGGCAGTGGGCCTTCAGCGCGTCGTCCAGCGGGGTGGGGTCATGGCGGTCGATGGCGGCGCCAACGCCCAGCGTCTCCACCAGCCAGCGGCATTTGTCGGCGCCGCCGGCGATGCCGACCACCCGGCAACCGCGCAGGCGGCCGATCTGCACCGCGATCGAGCCCACGGCGCCGGCGGCCGCGCTCACCACCACCGTCTCGCCGGCGCGCACCGGCGCGATGACGTGCAGGCCGACATGCGCGGTCAGCCCGGTCGGCCCCAGCGCGCTGAGGTAACGCGACAGCGGCACGTCGGGCGCGGGGTCGAGCTTGCTGACGATCGGCGACGGGGTGAGGCGGGAGTAGTCCTCCCAGCCGCCGAAGCCGGTGACGATGTCGCCGGGCGCGTAACCGGGCACCCGCGACTCGACCACCGTGCCGATGACGATGGCGTTGATCAGCGCGCCGAGCTGGATCGGCGGGAAATAGCTTTCCTTGTCATCCAGCCAGCCGCGGATCGCCGGGTCCACCGACAACAGCCGGTTGCGCACCAGAATCTCGCCGTCGCCGGCCGTCGGCACCGCCTCCTCGACCTGCCGGAAGTCGTCGGGCACCGGCACGCCGCAGGGGCGACGGGCGAGCAGGATACGGCGGTTGCGGGCGGGTGTGTCGGCGGGCGTGTCGGCGGGCGTCTGGGCAGGCATGGGTTGAGGTGCTCCGGCTGCCGGGGGGAGGCGCGCCATCCGGCACCGTTCAGGCCTTCCCCGGCACAGTTGTTGTTTGTACGGTTGACCAAACTTGCGGGATGGTCCCGCGCGGTGCAACAGGCGCTTGTCATAGGACGGTGCCGGAGACGGAAGGCGGGCGGCACGTGGCGGACGCGGATGCGGACATGCGGCAGACGGTGAAACCGCGACGGCGGCCGTCGCGTGGCGCCCGCGCGATGGGGGCGGGCGACGAGCGGACCACCAAGGAGCGCATTCTCGACGCGGCCGAGGCGCTGTTCTCGCTGCGTGGCTATCATGGCGTCGGGCTGCGCGAGATCACCGGTCATGCCGGCGTCGAACTGGGGCTGGTCAATTACCACTTCGGCGCCAAGGAGGAGCTGTTCCGCCAGGTGGTGGGCCGGCGGGCGGAAAGCCATTGCGACGCACTGATGGGTTCGCTGGCGGAGGCGACACGCGCGGCCGGCGACCGGCCGCCGGGCGTGGAGGCGATCATCGCCGCCTTCTGCCATCCGATCTTCGAGCGCACCCAGTTCGGCGGGCAGGGCTGGAAGAACTATATCCGGTTGCTGGGCCAGGTGGCGGATTCGCCCGAACGCGGCCCCTACATGCAACCGTTCAACGAACGCTATGATCCGGTGGTGACGGCCTACATCGCGGCGCTGCAGCGGGCGCTGCCGGCGGCCTCGCCGGAGAATCTCTACAGCTCCTTCTATTTCCTGCAGGGCAGCATCGTTTATCTGGTGGCCGAGACCGGCGCCATCGACGCGCTGTCGGCGGGCATGGTGCGCTCGGGCGACTTCCGGGCGCTGGAGGCCCGTCTGGTGCCGTTTTTCGCCGCCGGCTTCTATCGCCTCGCCGGCTGCTGAAGGGCGCGCGTTCGCGGCACGATCTCGGCTCTCGACGCCGGTCGGCGGGTACGGCTAGTCTGGTGCCTTCCCTGCTGCTGGAGCCTCCGTATGAGCGACATCGTCTGTACCTCGCCGATCGATGGCCGGATCGTTGATCGCCGGCCCACCGCCTCGGGCGCCGACATCGAGCTGGCGCTGGCGGCGGCGCGGGCGGCCCAGGCCGGCTGGAAGCGGACGCCGATCGCCGAACGGGCCGAGTTATGCCTGAAGTTCCTCGATGCCATGGTGGCGATGAGCGACGACATCGTGCCGGAGCTGGCCTGGCAGATGGGCCGGCCGGTGCGCTATGGCGGCGAGTTCAAGGGCTTCGAGGAGCGTATCCGCTTCATGGCCCGCCATGCCGAGGAGTATCTCGAACCGGTGCGGCCGCCGGAGGAATGGCAGGGTTTCAAGCGCTACATCAAACGCGAGCCGCTGGGCGTGGTGTTCACCGTGGCGCCGTGGAACTACCCCTATCTGACAGCGGTCAACTCCATCGTGCCGGCGCTGCTGGCCGGTAACGCCGTGGTGCTCAAGCACGCCGCCCAGACCATCCTGGTCGGCGATCGCTTCCAGCAGGCCTTCGAGGCGGCCGGCGCGCCGGCCGGCCTGTTCCGCACGCTGGCATTGTCGCACGACGACACCACCCGCCTCATCGGTTCGGGCGAGGTCGATCTGGTCTGCTTCACCGGCTCGGTGGCCGGCGGACAGGTGATCGAGCGGGCGGCGGCCGGCACCTTCACGCCGGTCGGGCTGGAACTGGGCGGCAAGGACCCGGCCTACGTGCGGGCGGACGTGTCGCTGGAGCACGCCATCGAGAATCTGGTGGACGGCGCCTTCTACAACAGCGGCCAGTGCTGCTGCGGCATCGAACGCATCTATGTGCACGAGGATGTCTATGACGATTTCGTCGACGGCTTCGTGACGCTGACCAACGGCTATACGCTGGGCAACCCGCTGGAAGACGCGACGACGCTGGGGCCGATGGCCCAGGCCCGTATCGCCGATACGGTGCGGCGCCAGACCGAGGACGCGCTCAATCGCGGCGCCGAGGCGCTGATCGACGCCCGCCGGTTCGCGGCCGATGTCGGCACCGGCACCTATCTGGCCCCGCAGGTGCTGGTGGAGGTCGACCACTCGATGTCGGTGATGGTGGAGGAAAGCTTCGGCCCGGTGGTCGGCATCATGAAGGTGAGCGACGATGCCGAGGCGCTGCGGCTGATGAACGATTCTCCCTACGGCCTGACCGCCAGCGTCTGGACCCGTGATCTCGAAGCCGCCGAACGGCTGGGCGACCAGCTGGAAACCGGCACCGTGTTCATGAACCGCTGCGACTATCTCGACCCCGCACTGGCCTGGACCGGCGTCAAGGACACCGGCCGGGGCGCCACCTTGAGCCGGGTCGGCTTCGAGGCGCTGACGCGACCCAAGTCATTCCACCTGCGCACGTCGCTCTGACGGGCCGGGGCGCCATGCCGGTCGCCCGGTCTGGCCGCCGAGGCGCCTTCTGACGTCGGCCGTGCCGCCCGCCACGCCGCCAACGGTTGTTGCCGCCGCGCCACAGCGGTGGCGGATGTTGCAATGCAGTATCGCTGCTTCCCTCGGTTAGATCAAAACATCATCATGTTGTCATCCAGCTGAAACATTGCCTGCGCAGGTGCAGCGTCAGGGGCCGACGACGTTCGGCAACAATGATAGGGGTTATTTACATGATGAGCCGTTTGCTTTCCGGGTGCGCCGTCGGCGCGCTTGCCCTGGGTGTCGCCGCGCCGGCGCTGGCGCAGTCCACCGCCTCGCAGATGCAGGATATCGTCGTCACCGCGACCGCCACGCAGCAGAGCGTCGGCGGTCTGATCAAGGCCGAGCAGGCGCCCAAGACCCGCTCGACCATCACCGAGGAGTTCATTGGCTCGCAGGCCGCCGGCCAGACGGTGGCCCAGCTGATCAACCTGCTGCCCGGCGTCAACTTCACCAACAGCGACCCGTACGGCAACTCCGGCGGTAACCTGCGTATCCGCGGTTTCGATGGCGCCCGCGTCTCGATGACCTTCGACGGCGTGCCGCTCAATGACACCGGCAACTACGCGCTCTACACCAACCAGCAGCTCGACTCCGAACTGATGGAGCGGGTCAACGTCAATCTCGGCACCACCGATGTCGACAGCCCGACCGCCTCGGCGACCGGCGGCACCATCAACTATGTGTCGCGCACGCCGGCCAACGACTTCGGCGTCGTGCTGCAACCGAGCATCGGCAGCTTCAACTATCGCCGCCTGTTCGGCATGGTCGATACCGGCGAGTTCACCGCGATCGGCACCAAGGCCTGGTTCGCCGCGTCCTATACGAACTACGACAAGTTCAAGGGCCCGGGCGAGATGGAGAAGCAGCAGTACAACGGCCGCATCTACCAGCCGATCGGCGACAACGGGGATTTCATCTCGATCGCCGGCCACTGGAACGTCAACCGCAACAACTTCTACAACAACATCAATCTCGCCAACTGGCGGCTCGACAAGTCGGGCGAGGATTTCGAGTACCTTGACGGCGACTATGTGATCGACGCGCCGACCGCCGGCGTCGCCGACAACGACGGCAGCGGCATGTCCAACTACTACAAGCTGCGCATCAACCCGTCGAACACCGGCAACATCCGTGTCCAGTCGCGTTTCACCCTGGCCGAGGGCGTGATCCTGACCGTCGACCCGTCGTTCCAGTACGTGCTGGCCAACGGCGGCGGCAGCCAGCTGTTCGCCGAGACCGACCCGCGTCTGCGCGGCACCAGCTCGGCGACCGGCGTCGATCTCAACGGCGACGGTGATGTCCTCGACCGGGTGCGCCTGTATGCCCCCAACACCACCAACACCCGCCGCTACGGCCTGACCAGCTCGCTGATCTGGGACATCAACGACAACAACAAGGTCCGCGTCGCCTATACCTTCGACCGCGGCCGTCACCGGCAGACCGGCCGCGTCGGCTACATCAGCGCCGACGGTTCGCCGGAGAACGTGTTCGCCGGCCTGAAGGGCGATCCGATCGAGACCGCCGACGGCAATGTGCTGCGCACCCGCGACCGTCTGTCGATTGCCCAGCTGCACCAGGTGTCGGGCGAGTACACGCTGAAGGCGTTCGACAACGCGCTGCGCGTCAACCTCGGTGTCCGCGCGCCGTTCTTCAAGCGCGAGCTGAACCAGTACTGCTACACCATCAACAGCATGAGCGTGTCGGGCGCCTTCTCGGGCACCTACACGCTGAACTCCAACCAGTACTGCACCACGGGCACGGTCGCCAACGCCACCGGCGTCACCTTCGGTTCGACCGTCGTCGCGCCGTACGAGGCGACCAGGAAGTATGACAAGGTGCTGCCGAACCTCGGCGTTTCCTACCGGCTGGACGGCGGCCATCAGCTGTATGCCAGCTACGCCGAGGGCCTGTCGGCACCGCGCACGGACTTCCTCTACGGTATCCAGATCGCCAATCCGCAGCCGGAAACGACCCAGGCCTACGACCTCGGCTACCGCTTCCAGGGCGACACGGTGACCGCCTCGCTGGCGGGCTGGTACACCAAGTACAAGAACCGTATCGTCACCTCCTACAACGACGAAACCGGCCTGTTCGAGGACCGCAACGTCGGTGCCGTCGATCTGTGGGGCGCCGATTTCGAGATCGGCGTGCAGCCGGTGAAGTCGCTGACCGTCTACGCTTCGGCGTCGTGGTCGAAGAGCGAGATCCAGGCCAACTACCTGACCTTCACCAGCTCGCAGATCGTCGAGGTGCCGACCAAGGGCAAGCGCCTGGTGGAAACGCCGGAGTGGACCTTCTCGGCCCGCGCCCAGTATGACTATGAAGGCTTCACCCTGGGCGGTCAGGTCAAGCATGTCGGTGCCCGCTGGGCCACCGATCTCAACGACCAGAAGTCGCCCGCCTACACGGTGGTCGACCTCGACGTCCGCTACGACCTGGGCGATCTGTTCAACCTCAAGGGCTCGTACCTCCAGGTGAACGTCACCAACCTGTTCGGCGCCGACTACCTCGGCAACATCAGCTCGACCCGCAATGCGGTGGCGACCACGGTCGACAGCGTCAACGGCACGCCGGTCACCCTGTCGGCGACCCAGCCGACCTATGCGATCGGCGCACCGCGGACGGTGCAGGCGACCCTGCGCCTGGCCTTCTGATCGCCTGGCGGCCACGACCGGACAGGGGGCGGTCCGGCCGCTGCTGGCGGCGAGCCAACCGGGATGGAGGCATTCGTGTCTCCATCCCTGCCGCCCGCCGGACCTCCGGCGCTGGTCCTGCCCTCATGGCAGGGACCGTGGCCATTCCCGCGCCGGCCGATCAAGGTCTCGACCGGGCGGTGCTTTTCTGGCAATCGGGTGCCCGACAAGAACGGGACAAGGTCGCCAACGATTGCCGATGCGTGCTGAACTGACCACGCCCCCGCCACCACTGGTGCGTAACCCCATCCCCGGACTGGTGGCGGTGATCCTGCATATGGGCTTTGTCGGCGCGACGGTGGGCGTGCTGGCGCCGCTGACCGCGCTGCGCTTCAAGGCGTGGGGCGCCAGCCCGCTGGAGGTCGGCCTGGCCGGCGGCATGACGGCACTGGCGCTGCTGGTGATGATCCCGCTGCTGGCGCGCCTGCCCAGGGTCAATCCCACCATCATCATGGGAGCCGGTTGCGCGGTCGGCGCCGCCGCGCTCGTCGCCATGCAGCTGCTGCCGGATACCTGGGCGTGGATCGGCCTGCGGTTCGTATCGGCGCTGGGGCTGACCATGCCGTGGCTGCTCGGTGAAAGCTGGGTCAATCTGGCGGCGCCGGAACATCTGCGCGGCCGCATCGTCGCCAGCTATGCCGCCGCTTTCTTCGTCGGCTTTTCCGCCGGGCCGATCCTCATCGATATCGTCGGCTATCAGGGGTGGGCGCCCATCATTGGCGCCATCCTGTTCCTGGTTGGCGCCGCCCTGCCGCTGATGGTCGCCCGCCGTTACGCGCCTGTCATCGCCATTCACGGCCTCGACAACCCGTTCCCGGTGCTCCGCCGGGCGCCGGTCGTCGCCATCGCGGCGCTGGCCGCCGGCCTGACGGAAAGCCTGTGCTTCGGCCTGTTCGTGGTCTACGGCCTCGATCTCGGCTGGGGCGCCTCGCAATCGCTGCACACCTACACCGCGCTGCTGGTGGGGGGCATCGTGCTGCAATATCCGATCGGCTGGCTGGCCGACCGCTGGTCGCGCCGGCGGGTGCTGTCGCTGATCTCCATGATCACCGCGCTGGCGGTGGTGGGGCTGTCGCTGGTCACCACCCAGCCGACCGTCGCCCTGCTGCTGTCGTTCCTGCTGGGCGGGGGGGTGCTGGCCTTCTATTCGCTCGGGCTGATCCTGCTGGGTGACCATTTTCACGGCGAGGACGTGGTCAAGGCCAATGCCGGCTTCCTGCTCGCCTATCAGGGCGGTTCGCTGGTCGGCCCGTCGCTGGGCGGCGGCGCCATGATGGCCGCCGGACCGATCGGCTTCACGGTCGTGCTGGCGGTGGCGGGCGGCGTGTTGCTGGCGCTCAGCCTGCGCCGGCGGGTCTGACAGGGCGTTCTACGCCGCCACCAGTCGGGCACGCAGCAGGCCGCGCAGACTGTTGCCCACCCACAGGGCGTCGGCGGCCTTGATGTCGTCGAGCGTCAACGCCGCCTCGATCGCCTGGCCGCTGTCCAGCAGCGCCGCGCGCAGCACGCCGGGCAACGCGCCCGCGGTGACCGGCGGGGTCAGCAACCGGCCGTCGCGCTCGACGAAGACATTGGTGAACGAGCCTTCCACCACCGCATCGTCCTGATTGGCGAACAGCACCTCGAAGCAGCCGGTGGCGGTGGCGAGCCGTGCCCGTTCGCTGTCATAGAAGCCGCGATGGCTGGTCTTGTGCGCGCGCAGCGGATCGCGGGCGTCGAGCCGTCGAGGCGACAGCACCACCGTCACCGGCTCGGCGGGAGCAGGCGGCATCGGGGCCGCCTGCACGCTGGCGGTGCCCGAACGGCCCACCAGCAGCCGCACCCGCATCGGCTGGCGCCAGTGCGTCGCGGCATCGGCCAGCAGGCCGCGCCAGGCTTGGGGATCGGTCCTGAAACGCCAGTGGGTCGCGCTCGCCGTCAGCCGGGCGAGATGGCGTTCCAGATGGCGGAAGCCCTCGCCGGGCAGCCATGCCATCGTCTCGATGAGGTCGAACGGCGGCAGGGTGGTGGCGGCGAAGCTGCCTTTGAGCGCGCACTCGGCCCATTCGGCGGCCGGGTCGCTGTCGGCGACGATACCGCTGCCCAGCCCCATGCGGGCCTGGCCGTCGCCGGTGACCAGCAGGGTGCGGATGGCGACGCTGAAGCAGGCGTCGCCCGGCCCGGCGGTGGCGCCGGCCGGCGCGAGCCAGCCGACGGCGCCGGTGTAGACCCCGCGCGGGCGGGCTTCCTGCCCGGCGATGATCTCCATGGCGCGGATCTTCGGCGCCCCGGTGATCGAGCCGCAGGGGAACAGCCGCGTCAGCACGTCCACGGCGTCGAGGCCGGGCGCCAGCGTCGCGGTGACGGTGGAGGTCATCTGGTGCACCGTCGGGTAGCTCTCGACGGTGAACAGCGCCGGCACCCTGACGGAGCCCACCGTCGCCACCCGCGCGAGGTCGTTGCGCAGCAGGTCGGTGATCATCAGGTTCTCCGCCCGGTTCTTGGCGTCCGCGGCGAGCGCCGCCGCGGCGGCGCGGTCGGCCGCCGGCGCGGGGCGGCGGGCGGCGGTGCCCTTCATCGGCCGGGCGGTCAGCCGGTCGCCGGCAAGCGCGAAGAACAGCTCCGGCGACAGCGACAGCAGCCAGCGCGCGCCGGTCCAGATCAGCGCGCCGTGCGGTGCGCGCTGGGCCTCCCGCAGGCGGCGATACAGGGCGACGGGATCGCCGGTGAAGGCGACCTCGGCGGGGAAGGTATAGTTGACCTGATAGACGTCGCCGGCGGCGATATAGTCGATGATGCGCGCCACGGCACGGGTGTACGCCGCCTCGGTGATGGCAGGTGTGACGGCGGCGGCCTGGCCGGCCGGCCGGATGGCGCGCCAGAACGTGTCCATGGCCTCGGGCGGCAGCAGCCGGCAGTCGCGGAACAGGCCGAACCACGCCAGCGGTTCCTCCACCGGCGCGCGCCAGAGGCCGGCGAGCCGGGGTTCGAGCAGCAGCCCCGCCTCGTAGGCGAGCCAGCCACCGGCATGCAGGCCCCGCGCGAGCCCGGCGCGGATGGCGGCGAGGGCGGTGGCGAGATCATCGGCGGCGTGCGCCTCGGCGGTATCGGCGAGCCCGGTGAGCAGGCGCGACGGGCCGGTGCCGGTGGCATCGTCGAACAGGGCGAACGGGCGCAGGGGCGCAAGCGGCAGCATGAGCGCCCTTTAAGCCCTCGGGCGGAGCACGACAACGGCTGTCGCACTCCGCCCCGGGGTCACGGCCTGTTTTCGGCCCGGCGAGCTTATTTCCCGCCGGCGAGGATGAACGCGCGGGCGTCGCGCGCCAGCGCCTCCAGCGACGGCCGGTGCAGATACATCATGTGGCCGGCCTCATAGTAGGTGTAGGTCACCCGGTCCGGCACCAGTCCGTTGCCGGCCAGCGTGTTCTCGGCGGCGAAGAACGGCGTGGCGAGATCATAGTAGCCGCTGGCCTGCAGCACCCGCAGGTCGGCGTTCTCGCGCATTGCCTTGCCCAGTCCGGTCGCGACGTTGACATTGGCGTAGCCGAAACTGCGTTCGGCCGTCTTCCAGTCCCAGTGACGGCCCGGTTCGCCGGAGAGCACCTTGTACTCACGGTCGAGGGTGACCTTCAGATCGCTCTGGTAATAGCTGTTGAGCGCCGCCGCGTAGCCGCCGGGAATGGCGTAGCCGGACGGATCGTCGTCAAAGGTCTCGCCGGCGTTGTCGAAGTCCTGGCCCTTGTAGCGGGTGTCGAAGCGACCGACGGTAAAGCCGCCGGCGCGGCCGAACTCCTTCATGAAACGCAGCGCATGGATGCGCAGCCGGGTGTTGTCGAGGTAGGTCTCGGACAGGCCGGTCAGCTCCGCCAGCTCCTTGCGGACGCGCGCGTGCTCCTCGGCCGGCAGGCGATCGCCCTTGAGCAGGGCGGGGGCATAGACATCCAGCGCGAAGCGGCGGGCGCGCTCGACGTGCTGGGTCAGCGTGACGTCGGTCCGGCCCCGCAGGTTGTGGTACCAGTGGGTGGCGGCGTAGGTTGGCAGGAAGCCGATGTAGGGCAGTTCGTTGCCGGTCTGGAAGCGGGCGGTGGAGAAGTCGAGGATGGTGGAGATCAGCATCACGCCGTTGAGCGCGATGCCGTTGAAACCCTCCTGCAACCGTTCCGCCAGCGCCGCCGCCCGGGTGGTGCCATAGCTCTCGCCGGCGAGGTACTTGGGCGAGTTCCACCGCTTGTGGGTGGTCAGCCACAGCCGGATGAACTCCGCCATCGAGTCCGCGTCCTGCTTGACGCCCCAGAAGGCCTTGCCCTCATGCTCGCCCAGCGGCCGGCTGTAGCCGGTGCCGACGGGGTCGATGAACACCAGGTCGGAGACATCGAGCAGGCTCAGCGGATTGTCGACCACCCGGTAGGGCGGGGCGCCATCGTCGCGGGCGTCCGACGGCAGGTCGACCCGCTTGGGGCCGAACACGCCCATGTGCAGCCACAGCGATGCCGAACCCGGGCCGCCGTTGAAGACGAAGGTCACCGGCCGCCGGCTGCTGTCCGGCACGCCCTCGCGGAGATAGGAGACTGTGAAGATCGACGCCTTCGGCTTGTCCTTGTCATCCTTCAGGTGCAGCTCGCCGGCGATGGCGGTGTAGCGAACGTCGGTGCCGTTGAAGCGCCCGCCGTGGCGGGTGACGACGCTGTAGGGCTCGGGAATGGCGGCGGCTTCAGCCCGGGCACCGGTCTTGCCCGGTGCCTCGGCGGCCGCGGCCGGGACGGTGAAGGTGGGGGACGCCAGCGCCAAGGCCAGCGCCAGCAGGGTTGTCGGACGGATCATGGATGCCCCGTGGATATGGTTTTCGCTGGCGCCAGCCTAGGAAACGCGCCGCTGACGGGCAAGCGACACGCGCCGGAGCGTGCGTCGCGCCGGGTTGAAGCGTCGAAGTTTTTGACAACTTTGCGACGGTGGGTCGTTCCGTGGGCGTTTAACACATTGAAACGCAACAAAACGGGCTGTTGGCACGGTTAATGCATTATTAACCACGCAGCTACTTCAGGGGTAAGGCCATGCAGATGCTCTCTCTCAAGACCTTCGCTTTGGGCGCCGCCACCGCGCTGGCGCTTGCCGCAACGCCCGCGTCCGCCGCTCTGGTGACGACGTGGAACTACACGCTGACCGACGAATTCACCGCCGCGACCAACACCGCCAACGACGATTCGGCGGCCGGCTGGTTCGAAAGCGCCACCGAGATTTCCTGGGGCTCGCCGACGCAGCGCAGTTCGCTGACGATCTCGCCGGCCGACGGTACGGTCAACGGTGTCGTCAACACCAACAGCGGTATTGCCGTCGGTCCGACGCTGACCCACAACAACACCGCCATTCCGGCCCAGTATGCGACGCTCAGCAGCGCGACCCTGCTGTCGACGCTGTATCTGACCGCCGCTGTGCCGGCGGGTCCGGCCGCCGATCCGATCGCGGTCAACTTCGACATCTCGTTCATCGAGACGCTGAACGAGGCGCCGTGCTCCGACCCGCAGGGGCCCGACTGCGCGGACATTTTCGTGCTGAGCAACCCGGGTTCGCTGACCCAGTTCATCGATTATGGTGGCATGACCTACAAGATCACCATCTTCGAGCTGACCGGCGCGATCAAGGTTCTCAATGAATCGGACTGCCTCGCGGTTGGCCAGGGTGCCGGCTGCATCGGCTTCGTCACCTCCGAGGGCGAAGCGACCTCCGCGCAGTTCGGCTTCATCATCCAGGCGCCGGAGCCGGCGGCTTTCGCGCTGTTCGGCGCGGGTCTGGCGGGTCTGGGCCTCGCGGCGCGCCGTCGCCGCAAGTAAGCCACGCGCTTATCCGGTTAAGCCACGCGCTTATCCGATAGAATGTGAAGCCGCGGCGCCGGGAGGCGTCGCGGCTTTCGCTTTTGCCGGCGAGGCAAGGCGGCCGGATTGTCGAGGAATCTGACACTTGCGTTGTCACGATACCGGCACGATTCAGCTATTTGTTTGTTTTTGTGGCGTTTTTTGTTCTTGGCACGCATCCTGCTTATATCCCGGCAAAGCTTGTTTATTGGAGAAGATCATGTTCGCAGGTTTCATGAAGGGTACGGCTCTGGCGGCGGTCACGGTGGCGGGTCTGTTCGGCGCGCAGGCCAACGCCGCGATGGTCAACAGCTGGAGCTACGTGCTGCAGAGCGAGTTCGGTGACGCCACCTTCTCGTCCGGCACCGGCTCCCAGGTGGAGGACCAGCTGGCGGTCAACTGGGGTTCCTCGTTCGGCAGCAGCGATCCGCGCTTCAACAGCAACCGCAGCGGTATCGAGCTGGAAGGCGACACCGTCAATGGCGCCGGCCAGGCCGAGACCAGCGGCAATTACAACACCAACGATCTGGTCAACGCCGGCCTCGGGCCGTCGATCTTCCACATCAACAACTCGATCAGCGGCAGCTACGCGACGCTGGAGACGGCCGAGCTGTTCGCCACCCTGCTGCTCACCCCGACCAGCCCGGCGGGCAGCCCGCTGGCGCCGATCGCGGTGACCTTCGACATCGAATTCTCGGAGACCGTCAACCAGGCGCCCTGCGCCGATCCGGTCGGTCCGGACTGCGCCGACATTTTCGTGCTGGGTTCGGGTTCGCTGAACCAGTCGTTCTCCTATGACGGCCAGACCTACTACATCAGCATCTTCGAGGTCACCAATTCGCTGACCGCGCTGGATGACGATGTCTGCGCCGCCGCCGGCGCGCCGTCGGGCTGCATCGGCTTCGTCACCGAGGAAGGCAAGATCAACGAAGCCAAGTTCGGCTTCGTCATCACCACCCGTCCGGTGCTGACGCCGGAACCGGCCGCCTTCGCGCTGCTGGGTTCGGGCCTGGTCGCGGGCGGTCTGGCCCTGCGCCGCCGCAAGAAGTAAGTCCCGGGATCGTCGCTGCCGCCCGAGCGGGGCGGCAGCGATGCCCGACCGCCAGGGCCGCGCCAGCAATGGCGCGGCCCTCGCCGTTTGTGACGGCGTTCGTTTCAGCCCCTCGCGCGGGGTGGGTGCCCTGCCCCTGTCAGGGCCAACCGGAGCGTTGACAAGGGGCGGCCCGGGCGGGCACGAGGGAGAGCATGAGCCAGTCAGCACCGTCACCAAGCCCGCCGCCGATCCAGGTCGCCGTCATTCCGGTCACCGCGTTCCAGCAGAACTGCAGCCTGCTGTGGTGTACCCGCACGATGCGCGGCGCGCTGATCGATGCCGGCGGCGACATCGACCGCCTGCTCGCCGAGGTGGCCCGCCATGGCGTGACGCTGGAGAAGCTGCTGGTGACCCACGGTCACCTCGACCACTGCGGCGCCACCGCCGAACTGGCCGAGCGGCTCGGCGTGCCGATCGAGGGACCGCACGAGGACGACCGCTTCTGGATCGAGCAGCTGGAGGACAATGCCCGCCAATATGGCTTTCCGCCCGCCCGGAGTTTCGTGCCTGACCGCTGGCTGGTGGACGGCGACACGGTGACGGTGGGCGATCAGACGCTGGAGGTCCGGCACTGTCCCGGTCATACGCCCGGCCATGTGGTGTTCTTCCACCGGGGCGTGAAGCTCGCCTTCGTTGGTGACGTGCTGTTCCAGGGCTCGATCGGCCGCACCGATTTTCCGCGTGGCGACATGCCGACGCTGATCACCTCCATCACTCAGCGCCTGTGGCCGCTGGGCGATGATGTGCATTTCGTCCCCGGCCATGGCCCGATGTCGACCTTTGGCGCCGAACGCCGCAGCAACCCGTTCGTCGCCGACCGGGTTCTTGCCGGCTAGCGATCGATCCGTCCGCCGGGCTGCGTGGCGGGCTGTAATGAGAACGACTCGCGACGTGGATGCAACCGGGCGTTGTTAACCATGATGTCTCGCCAGGCCGGGGGGACGGCCGGCGATGACCGCGCGTTGACCCGATCTGTCGGTATTCTGGCTAACTGCTTGCGATAGTGAAGAAATATCACTTGCGCGCAGTGATTGAATGGCCCGGATATTGTTTCGACTACGCAACAAGCTTGACGGCGCACGCTTCTAACACAAAGAGACTACCGGCAGACATGATTCGCGCCGTGAGCGGCGCACGCCGAGGTCGATGTGACAGGTACAGGTAAACCACTACGCCAGCTGGCCGCCCGCGTGTTCGCGCTGGCGGACCAGCAGTCGGTGCCGGTCCTGCTCATGGATACGCGCGCGGGCGAGCGGGGCAATCACCGCATTCTCTATGCCAACGCCTTTGCCGAGCGGCTGCTGGGCTACAGCCCCGGCGCGCTCGCGCGACAGATGCCCAGCGCGCTGTATGGCCAGGCGACCGACCTGTTCCAGATCATGCGGGCGCGGGACGCCGTGGTTACCGGCGCGCGGGTGACGTTTCAGGTACAGCTGTATCGCGGCTCGGGCGAGCCCTTGCTGGTGGATGGCGCGGCGGGGCTGGTGGTGCAGGGCCGGCCCGGCGCGCCGCCACGACCGCTGTGTGCCGCCGTGACCCTGGTGCCCGCGACGCGGCTGGCGCGGGATGGCAGCGGCGCGACGCTGGCGCTGGCGGCCTTGCAGGACATGGCGGAAGCGCTGGCGGACGGCGCTGGCGATCTGCGCATGAGCAACCGGCCAACGCCGGCCTTCTGAGCATCGATCTTCCGGGCATCGATCTTCCGGGCGCCGGCGTTCCGCGGCGTTGGGCCACGGCACATCGCGGGGCCTCAGGCGGCAACGGCGGCCGCGCGGCAGGAGCGGGCGTCCGGGATGGCGGCGCCATCGCCCCATCCCGGATCGCCGCCGTCCGGCCTCAGATGGTCCGGCTGATCACTTCCTTCATGATCTCCGAGGTGCCGCCATAGATGCGCTGGACACGGGCATCGCGCCACAGCCGGGCGATCGGATACTCGTTCATGTAGCCGGCGCCGCCGTGGAGCTGGAGGCAGGCGTCCACCATTTCCCATTGCAGCTCGGTGTGCCACAGCTTGGCGGCGGAGGCTTCCGCGGCGTTCAGCTCGCCCTTGATGTGGCGGGCGATCGCCCAGTCGAGGTGCGCCCAGCCCACCTGCAGCTTGGTCTTGAGGTCGGCGAGCGTGAACTTGGTGTTCTGGAAGTCGAACACGGTGCGGCCGAAGGCCTTGCGGTCCTTGACGAACTCGACGGTGATGTCGAACGCCTTCTGGGCCGCGCCCTGGGCGGAGACGGCGATCGACAGCCGCTCCTGCGGCAGCTGGTTCATCAGGTAGATGAAGCCCTTGTTTTCCTCGCCAAGGCAGTTGGTGATCGGCACCCGCACCTCGTCGAAGAACATTTCCGAGGTGTCGGCGGAGTTCTGGCCGATCTTGTCGAGGTTGCGGCCGCGCCGGTAACCTTCGCGGTCGGTCTCCACCAGGATCAGCGAGGTGCCCTTGGCGCCCTTCTCGGGGTCGGTCTTGGCGACGACGATGACGATGTCGGCGTTCTGGCCGTTGGTGATGTAGGTCTTCGAGCCGCTGATGACATAATGGTTGCCATCCTTGCGGGCGGTGGTGCGCACGCCCTGCAAATCGGAGCCGGCGCCGGGTTCGGTCATGGCGATGGCGCCGATGGCCTCGCCGGAGACCATTTTCGGCAGCCAGGTCTTTTTCATTTCCTCCGAGCCGTAGGCGACCAGATAGTCGGCGACAATGTCGGATTGCAGGGTGATGCCGGCCGACGAGCCGGCATAGGCCAGTTCCTCGTCGATGATGGCGTTATAGCGGAAGTCGAGACCGAGACCGCCATAGGCTTCCGGCACCGTCGGGCAGAGCAGGCCGGCCTCGCCGCATTTCAGCCAGAACGCGCGCGAGCAGATGCCCTCTTCCTCAAAGCGGTCGAGGTTGGGCAGCAGTTCGCGGGCAAATACCTTGCGAACCTGGTCGCGGAACATCTCGTGGTCGGGCTCGTAAATGGCGCGGGTCTCGATCATGCTGATAAAATCCTCGGAACTGGAACTATGGTGATAAAAATAGGCCAAGGACTTTCGTTGACGTTTACGTAAGCGTCAAGAGGCGCCAACGGGGGGTGTGGTTGCCGTGTTGGGCTGACGGGGGCGGAAGCGTCGGCGATGGCACTGGAGAGCGGCGTGATGACGAAGAAGATGGTGGCCGGGCAACCGGCGGGGCGTGGCCGGCTGTCGCGGGCGGGTCGGTCGCGGGCCCTGATGATGACGCTGACGATGGTGCTGGC